>JAGAEL010000106.1 GCA_017613085.1 Kiritimatiellia bacterium
AGCCGCGCCCGTCTGCGGCCGGGACGCCCCCGCCGCCGCCGAAATGGGTGTTCACGGGGGCGATCTTCCCCGCGTTTACCGCTTTTTACGAAAACCTGACAAAACGAGGATTCAACAGATGAGAGGCATGACGCAAGAACGCTACGAACTGGAACTCGGTGTGCTTCAACGCAAGCTCGCCCCCAACCTCTACCGCTTTTTCGACCTGGACACGGACGAACCTTACGTCGTGTTCGGGGCGCGCACGAACCGCGGCAACGTCTATACGCTGCGGATCGAGCTGGAGGATTTCCCCGAGAACATCCCGAAGGTGTTCGTCACCCGGATGCTCAAAGACAAGCACGGTAACGACCTGGATTCCTGCAGCGCCTGTATGCACACCCTTACCAGCGAGCACGGGCGTACGAGAATCTGCCACTTCGGGTTCGATTCGTGGCACCCGGAGGTTTCCCTCTACAAGGTCTTCATCAAGAGCCGCCTCTGGCTCGAGATGTACGAACAGCACCTGCGTACAGGGAAGGATATTGACTACTACCTTAACCACCAGGAGTAGTCGCTACAAAACAAGGAAAGGAACAAAAACATGAACGAGAGAGAACTGAACAACCTGAGCGAGAACGTGCGTAAGCAGGGACTTGGCGAGAATACGATGACGGATCTGGTTTACGATCCCGCCACCGGCGAGTTCAAGCAGGTCAGCAAGAACGAAACTCCGGGACAGGGCGAGGTCGTCACGCGCATGACCGAAGAGGGGTTCGCGCTCCGACTGGCCGCGTAAGCGGTCTTGTCCCGCCAACCGGGAGGAACGTCATGATTGTCTATTTGAACAAAGAGGAGCTGTTGTCCCTCCCGGAGGCGGGCGCCGTCGACGGCGTCGCCTACGAATGGGAGGGGGAAGGTGTCGTACACCTCCACACCCGTCCGCTCCGCCATGCGTACGGCAAGGTCTCGCCTTGCCGTTTCGTCCGTGACGGCGCGGAGGAACTCCCCGCGGCCGGCTTCTGCGTCCGGTACGGACGGGAAGGGGCGGAGGTGAAGGCGGCAGCCTTCTTCGACGGGAAGGAACTCCCGCTGGACTTCATTCCGGCGAGGGGCGAACTCTTTTCCCGCTCCAAGGGGATTCTGGAGGTCGGCGCGCTTGCGAAGAAGCGCGTTATGATCGTCGGGCTGGGTAGTTTCGGCGGACAGATCGCCGTCGAACTGGCGAAGGCCGGCGTCGGCGCGTTCTCCCTGCTCGATTTCGACCGCATGGAGTTGCACAACCTGTCGCGCCACATCTGTTCGGTGCAGGATCTCGGGCGTCTCAAGACCGATGCCGTCGCCGACGCCATCCTGGGGAAGAACCCGTATGCCGAGGTGGACCGTTTCCCGGTCGATATCAACAAAGAGCCGGTGACGCTTGACCGCGAAACCGCGCGCGCCGACCTCGTGATCTGCGCGACCGACAACAACACCAGCCGTTTCAACCTGACGAACGTCCTGCTCCGCCGGGCCAAACCCTGCCTCTACGGCCGGGCCGTCACCCGTGCGGAAGGCGGCGACGTCTTCCGTTACCGTCCCGGAGGCCCCTGCTACAACTGCCTCATCGGGAACGGTTGGTTCAACAGCCGCGACGAGGAGATCACGGACGAAGCCTCCGCCCGCCGTTCCGGGCGCATCGCCGCCTACGTCTCGCGGGAGGACGCCTCCGCGATGGTGCAGGTCGGGCTTTCGGCGGACATCGAACCGATCTGCAACCTCATGGTGAAGCTCGCGCTCGTCGAACTTTCCCGTGGACTGGAGACCGGCCTCTCCCGGCTGGAAGGCGAGCTGGTCTACGACTACTACATGTGGGCGAACCGCCGGGAACGCCGCCACGCCAACTGGGCGCCTTTCCCGGAGGCCGCGTCGAAACCGACGATCCTCCGCTGGTACGGCGCGCGGATCGCCCGTAACGACGGCTGCGCCCTCTGCGGCGCCCACGCCGAACTCGATACCGGCGACGAGATGGAGTCCCGCCTTGGCGACATGGGCGACACATCGGACATCAACCTCGACGACGCCGGCGGACAGGAGGGTTGACCATGGCACTTCGCTACAATGACCAAACCGGAGAATTTGAAGAGGAGGGAGGCGGCGGTTCAACCCGCCGCCGTACCCGTCGTCGTTCGGCCTCCTCTACCGGCTCCTCGCTCAACTGGCGCGAGGTGATCACGACGGTCGGAATGGCCATCGCCGTCGTCGCCCTGGGTGTGGCCGGAGACTCATTATTCAACCACATCTTCAAGAAAGGGGGAAGTTGACCGAAGGTGATGGCGGTATAGGAAGGTGAATCATACATGCCGAAAGGGGTTCGATGGCGCTACGGTACAATGATCAGACAGGGGAATTCGAGGAGGTAAGGGACGGCGGTTCATCCGGCCGCCCCCGTCGTCCCTGCCGTCCCCGCCGCCGCCCTTCCGGAGGCGGCGGGTGGGATTCCGATACGGTTATCGGTTGCGCCGTCCTCGTCCTGCTCGGCGTGGGCGCCATCTGGTTTTTAAAGACGGTCTTGTTCGCGCTTCTCAGCGCGAAGTGGTTCTGGATCATCGTGGTTGCCATCTGCATCATCGCGTATCAATCAAACAAGGATTGAGGTTATTTTTTATGGCTGAACAACCTGTATTCACCGAAAAGACCGTCGCGGTGCTGGACCGCGCGCGGGAAATCGCGTCCCGCTTCGGCCACGCCGAAGTCACCACGCCCGTGTTGGTCGTCGCCCTCTGGGAACAGGCGCGCGACATGGCCGTTTTCCTCTTTGAACGGCTGGGACTCGACAAAAACCAGTTTCTCGGCACGGTTTCCTCCATGCTCCAGGCGATCCCGAAAGGTTCCGGCGGTTCCCCCGCCCCCTCGGCGTCGTTCGACGCCTGCCGGACGGCGGCCTCCGCGCTCGCCCGCGAGACGAATGTCGCCGTCGCCTCTTCCGAACATCTCTTCTGGTCGCTCGCGGTCATCGAGAATCCGGTCCGCGTCTTGTTCACGCAGGCCGGCATCACGCGGGAGAAACTGCGCGAGGCCGTTTTGGCGTTCCGGGGGGCGCACCCTGAAACAGAGGGGGACGCCGCCGCCGCACGCTACCCCGCGCTCCATAAATACGGGCGCGACCTTCTCGCCCTTGCGCGGGAGGGGGCGATTTCCCCCGCCATCGGGCGCGAACACGAAATCCGCCGCGTCCTCCAGATCCTCTCCCGCAAGACGAAGAACAACCCCGTCCTTGTCGGCGAACCGGGGACGGGCAAGACCGCCATTGTCGAAGGGCTTGTCCATCGGATTCTCAAAGGCGACGTCCCCGTCGATATGAAGGGCATCCGCCCCTTCTCGCTCGACCTCACCGCCCTCGTCGCCGGCGCCAGCCACATGGGCGAGTTCGAGGAACGTCTCAAGAAAGTCCTCGACGAAGCTTCTTCCGACCCTTCCATCGTGCTGTTCATCGACGAGATCCACCAGTTGATCGGGGCGGGGCGTTCCTCCGGCGCGATGGACGCGGCCAACATTCTCAAGCCCGAACTTGCGCGCGGGCGTTTGATGGTCATCGGGGCGACGACGCACGACGAATACCGCGCGTACATTGAGAAGGACGCCGCCTTTGAGCGCCGTTTCCAGAAAGTCGAAGTCGATGAACCGGACATCGATTCCGCCATCGCCATCTTGCGCGGGATCAAGGCGCAGTACGAACGCCACCACCGCACGAAGATCCTCGACAGCGCCGTCGTCGCCGCCGTCCGCCTCTCCAAGCGGTACATCTCCGACCGTTTCCTGCCGGACAAGGCCATCGACCTGTTGGACGAGGCCGCCTCCCGCATGCGCATCGAACGCGCCTCGGTCCCCCGTGAACTGGACGAACTCTCCCGCGCGATCCGCCGCAAGGAGATCGAGCGCGAAAGCATCCTGCAGGACGGGACCGCGACAACCGACGTCACGCCGCTCGACCTTGAGATCGCCAACCTCCGGGAACGGGAGAACGAACGCAACGCCAAATGGCAGAACGAACGCGCCTTGTTCGAGCGGCTGCAGTCCCTTCAGGACGAAGCCGAACGTCTCCATGCGAACGCGCGGGACGCGGAACAGGCTTCCCGTTTCGACGAGGCCGCCGCGCTGGACCGCCGTGCCTCCGATGTGGAACGCCAGGCTGCGGAAGTGGTCGCCGAGATGGAAGAGCAGGGGACGATGCTGAAACGCGCACTGGATGAAAACGACATCATGCAGGTCGTCACCGATTGGACCGGGATCCCCGTCAGCAAGATGAACAGCGATGAGGCGCAGCGGTTTGCCCACGCGGAGGATGAACTCCGCCGGAGTGTCATCGGACAGGATCGCGCCGTCGCCGCCGTCGCCGCCGTCCTGCGCCGCAACCGTCTCGGGCTGGGCGATCCCTCCAGGCCGATCGGCTCTTTCCTCTTCCTCGGATCGACGGGCGTCGGCAAGACCGAACTCGCCAAGGCGCTCGCGGAGTTCCTGTTCGACAGCCGTGACATGCTCGTCCGTATCGACATGAGCGAATACCAGCAGGAACACGCCGTCGCGCGCCTGTTCGGCGCGCCCCCCGGCTACGTCGGCTACGACCAGGGCGGGCAGCTCACCGAGGCCGTCCGTCGCAAGCCCTACAGCGTCGTCCTTTTCGACGAAATCGAGAAGGCCCATCCGAAAGTTTTCGAGACGCTCCTGCAGATCCTTGACGACGGGCGCATGACCGACGGGCAGGGGCGTACCGTCAACTTCAAGAACACGATCCTTATCCTCACGTCGAACATCGGGCAGCGGAAGATCCACGAGTATTTCATGCGGGGGCTGGAGTCGGGCGAGGCGGTCGTCACCGCGGCCGTCCTGGCCGAACTGCGGAACCGGGTTTCCCCCGAGTTCCTGAACCGCCTGGACGAGGCGATCCTGTTCCGCCCGCTCACGAAGGAGGACATCCAGAGGATCGTTCAGATCCAGCTGGCCTCGCTCGCGGCGAAGATGAAGACCGACGGGGTGCGGCTTTCGGTGGACTCCGGGACGGAGGGCTTCCTTGCCGAGAAGGGCTACGATCCGGAATACGGGGCGCGTCCGGTCAAACGCGCGATCAACAAGTTCCTCCTGGACGCCCTTTCCGTGAAGCTGCTTTCGGGGGAGATCCGGCGCGACCGCCCGATCGCCGTGACGGCGGGTACGGATTCCCTCCGTTTCGCCAACGGCTGACGGCGGGATACGCCCTCGAAAATTTTTTCAATTTTCCTGTTGACAAGGCGGCGGGGAGGGTGTAAAGTCTCCCGCGTTGTCTACCAAAACAGTAGACAATAAATCGACATCCGGGGTCGGATGCCGATTTTGAAGGAAACAAAACACTACCGATTTGGTAGTTTATGAAAGGAGAGAGCATGAAGAAGAAGGATTTTGTCAAGGCGGTGTCCCGTGTCGGCGTGTCCGGCGCGCTGGGGCTGGTTCTCGCGCAGGGAACGGCGTTCGGCGGTGTGCCGTTGAACAATCTGCAAGGCACGGGGGGTATCGCGTTCAACCCGCTGGCGTACACCTCCGGGCTGGAATGGGAGGGCGGTTCGAGCAATTCCTGGAACGAGGTGGTCTCGAAGCCGCAGCTCGGCGCGTGGTACGTCAACCTGAACGACGCCCGGATCAACTGGTACGCGGCTTCGGCGTCGCTGACGTTCGCGAAACGGCTGGAGCTTTCGTACGGGTACGGGTACATCAATGCGCACAAGTACGGCGACAGCAGCATCAACACGCACAACCTCGGCGTCAAGCTGCGCGTTCTGGACGAAAACTCATTCGACCAGCCCTGGCTGCCGGCGGTCGCGCTCGGCGGTGTCTACAAGTACACCGATTCGGGGACGGTGGACGCGCTGGGGCTGGAGCATGACGGGTTCGACGCCTACGCGGTCGCGACCAAGCTGATCACGCAGACGCCGGTTCCGATCCTGCTCTCGGCGGGCGCGCTGCTTTCGGACGAAGTGGTCAACGGCGTCGTCGGGCACAACGAGTACGACGTGGTCTTTTTCGGCAACGCGGACATCCTCCCGGCGGAGAATGTCGCGATCGGTGTCGAATACAAGCAGGGCGTGGACGCGGGTGACGGCATCCGCAACCACGATTATTGGGACGGCCACGTCGCGTGGTTCGTCACGCCGCGCCTCTCGCTGGTCGCGGCATTTGCGGAAACAGGCGGGAAAGACCGGTTCTATCGCGGCGGAAACGCGAACAACCTGGGCGTCGGTTCCGGCGCGGTCTTCTCCATCCAGTATCAGTTCTAACGAAAGGAAAGTCATCATGGGCAAGATTGCTTCGAACATCCTGAAGACGGTCGGCGGCACGCCGCTGGTCGAGATTTCTTCCAAGCTGAACAAGGGCGCGGCGCGGGTTCTCGCGAAAGTCGAGTTCTTCAACCCCGGCGGCAGCGTCAAGGACCGTATTGCGCTGGGCATGATCGAGGATGCCGAGAAGAGGGGCATCCTCAAGCCGGGCGCCACGATTATCGAGCCGACGAGCGGCAACACCGGTGTCGGGTTGGCGCTTGCCTCCGCAGTCAAGGGATACCACCTCATCCTCACGCTTCCCGAGACGATGAGCGTCGAACGCCGCAAGCTCGCGGCCGCCTACGGCGCGGAAATCGTCCTCACCCCCGGGTCGGACGGGATGAAGGGCGCCATTGCGAAGGCGAACGAACTCAACCAGTCGATTCCCGGCTCGGTCATTCTCCAACAGTTCGAGAATCCGGCGAACCCGGCGTTCCACGAGGCGACGACGGGGCCCGAAATCTGGAACGACACGGACGGACGGGTCGATGTGGTGGTCGGCGGCGTGGGAACCGGCGGGACGATCACCGGCGTCGGCAGGTTCCTCCGCACGAAGAACCCGGAGGTCAAGGTTGTCGCCGTCGAGCCGGACACCAGCCCCGTCCTTTCGCAGGGCAAAGCCGGTCCCCACAAGATCCAGGGAATCGGCGCGGGGTTCGTGCCGAAGACGCTGGACAAGGAGCTGCTGAGCGAGGTCATCACGGCTTCCGCCGAGAACGCCGGCGCGACGGCGCGCGCCGCCGCCGCACAGGAGGGACTGCTGGTCGGGATCTCTTCCGGCGCCGCGCTCTGGGCCGCTCTCGAACTCTCGAAGCGTCCGGAAAACGCGGGGAAGACGATCGTCGTCGTCCTGCCGGATACCGGCGAACGATATTTGAGCACCTGGCTGTTTGCGTAATTTTTAATTTTTCGATAGCAATCGACGGCAATCGGTGGCAGTCGGCGGCGTTCAGAAACCGCCGCTTGCTACCGAAAGCCGTCGCTTGTGATTTGAAACGCGGCGTAAAACAAAAAGGGCGAAAGAAGCAGCGAGAAGGAAACCCGCCAATAAAAGGGAATCATCAGGACGAAGGGTAGGGCGGCTGCCGCAAGAAGCCGTGTGGCCGCAGGGGCGGAGGCAAGCGCCGCCGCCGACATGAACGCGGCGAAGACGGCGAAAAGTCCGCCGAGGAAGGATGCGGCCTGCCACATCCTGCGTTCTCGCGGATTCGAGACGACAAGATCCGTCTCGTCGAGCGGAAATAACGGAAGCGCCGCTCCGATGGCGGCCAAGCCGGACGCCGCGACTCCCGCCCCGGACGGGAATGTGGCCAGCGTACCGCGTACCCCGTTTGAAAACAAGGCCGCGACAGAGGTCGCGGCGGGGACGGCGAGCGTCAACCAGGCGACGATTCCCGCCCGGCGGGAACGCAACACCTGTTCCCCGCAATACGGACAGACGCGCGCCCCGCGTGTCCGCGTCGTCCGTTCGCAGGCGCAACACACGCCTGCGGGGACGGACCACGCTGGCAGACGGAGCTTCACGCGAACTTGAAGTAGCGTTTGGCGTTACGGTAGCAGATGTCCTTGACGATCTCGCCGATCCACGGGAGGTCGTTCGGGAGCCGTCCTTTCGTGACATCCTCGCCCAGGATGTTGCAGAGCACGCGGCGGAAGTATTCGTGGCGTGTGTAGCTGAGGAAGGAGCGGCTGTCCGTGAGCATCCCGACGAAGCGGCTGAGAAGCCCGAGCTGCGAAAGGCTTTCGAGCTGGCGGGTCATGCCGTCGCGCTGGTCGTTGAACCACCAGCCGCTGCCGAACTGGAGGCGTCCCGGTTCCGGCCCCTTCTGGAAACAGCCGATACAGGTGGCGACGATTTCGTTGTCGCAGGGGTTGATCGGGTAGAGGATGGTGCGCGGAAGGATGTCGTTGCGTTCGAGCCGGTCGAAAATGCGGCAGAGGCTCAGCGCGGCGGAGACGTCGCCGATGGTGTCGAATCCGGTGTCGGGACCGAGGCGTTTGAACATCTTCGTGTTCATGTTGCGGTAGACCCCGTAATGGATCTGCACCGTCCAGTCCGCCTTGGCGTCCATCGCGATCATCTCGTAGAACGCGGCGGAACGGAACTTGGCGACTTCGTAGGCGGTGGCCTTTCCGCCGAGACGGACGCGGTTGAAGATGGAGGTGATGTCCTCCATCGTGTACGGGTCGGAGTAGGGGCGCTCGATGCCGTAGTCGGAGAGGCGGCAGCCGTTCTCCGCGAAGAAATCGTGGCGGACCTGCAGGGCGCCGATGAAATCCTCCCACGTCTTGATGGGGATTTTCGTCGCGCTGCCGAGACGGTCGAGCCAGTGGTTCCAGTTCGCCGGACGGTCAATCGCCAGCGCGCGGTCAGGGCGCCAGGCGGGGAGGACCTTCGTTTTGAATCCGGATTCGCGGATGGCCTCGTGGTGCGCGAGCGAGTCCGTCGGGTCGTCCGTCGTGCAGAGGATTTCAACGTTGCTGCGGGTGATAAGCCCGCGCGCGCTGAAGCCGGGTTTCGCGAGTTCCGCCGATGTCTTCTTCCAGATTTTGTCGGCCGTCGAAGGCGAAAGAAGCTCTTTTACATCGAAATAGCGGGCAAGCTCCAGGTGCGACCAGTCGTAGATCGGGTTGCGCAGCAGGTAGGGCATCGTCTCGGCGAACGCATCGAATTTCTCGCGGTCCGATGCGTTCCCCGTGATTTTCTCTTCGTCGATCCCGTTCGTGCGCATGGCCCGCCACTTGTAGTGGTCGCCTCCCAGCCAGACTTGCGCGATGTTCTCCCAGTGTTTGTCCCCCGCGATCTCCGAAGGCGGGAGGTGGCAATGGTAGTCGATGATCGGCATCTGCTCGGCGTACTCGTGGTAGAGCGTGCGGGCGGCTTCGCTCTCGAGCAGGAAGTCGTCGTGGATGAACGGTTTCGCCTTCATTCTGGTTTTTCTCCTTTGACGGGTATTAGACTTTCATCATGTGTTTGAGGTCGGCGACGCGGGACTTGATGTCGAAGAGCGTGAGCCGAGAGAAACGTTCGGGCCCGAATTCTTCGACGCCGAACGAGGCCACCACGCTGGCGTGGAGCAGCGCGTTGTGGATGTTCCGGTCCTTCGCATCCCCCGCGTGGGCGAGGTAGCCCATGAACGCGCCGGCGTAGGCGTCGCCCGCGCCGGTCGGGTCCACCACGCGGCGGACGGGGTAGGCGGGAACGATGAAGATGTCATCCTCCGTGAACAACATCGCCCCGTGTTCGCCCTTCTTGATGAGGACGTACTTCGGCCCCATCTGGATGAGCGAGGCCGCGCACTCCAGGAGGCTCCATTGCCCGACGAACATCCGCGCCTCCGTGTCGTTCAGGGTGAGCATCGTCGCGCGCTTGATGACTTTGCGGAGTTCCGCGGGCTTGTTCTTGATCCAGTAGTCCATCGTGTCGACAAGCACGAACTCCGGGTTGGTCGCCTGGTCAAGGACGGCGAGCTGGAGTTCGGGCTGGATGTTGCCGAGCAGGATGAACGGGGCTTCTCGGAAACTCTGCGGGATCGTCGGTTTGAAATTCGCGAACACGCCGAGTTCGGTGAAGAGCGTCTTCCGGTCGATCATGTTGTCGCCGTAGACGCAGCCCCAGCGGAACGTCCTGCCTTCCATGCGCCGGATACCGGAGGTATCGACGTTGAAATTCTGCCAGCGCCGTTCGAAGGACGCGGGAAAATCCGACCCGACGACGCCGACCGCGCCCGTCTTGATGAAGAACGAAGCCGCCATGGCGGAGTAGGGTACCGATCCGCCGAGCACGTCCTTGCGCTCGTCGTCACGGGTTTTGATGTCGTCGCGGCTGATGGAGCCGACGGTCCAAAGTTTCAGTTCTTTCATACCTTGCACTTTCCTTTGTTGTTCGTAAGCCAGTTCAAAAGCCCTTCGATGGCGAGACAGTAGCCGTCCGCGCCAAATCCCATAACCTGCCCCACGCAGGCGCCGGCGGTCAGGCTGGTGTGCCGGAAAGGTTCGCGCCGGTGGACGTTGGAGAGGTGTACCTCCACGGCGGGGACGCCGCAGCCGGAGAGCGCGTCGCGCAACGCGACGCTCGTGTGGGTGTATGCGGCGGGATTGATCACGATGCCGTCGAACACGCCCCGCGCATTCCCGATCCAGGCGGCCAGTTCGCCCTCGATGTCGCTTTGCCGCCATTCGGCTTCGGCGTTCCGCGAAGCGGCGAACGCAACCGCGCGCGCCATCATCCCGGCAAGCGTCTCGCTCCCGTAGATCTCCGGCTCCCTTGTGCCGAGCAACCCCAGGTTGGGTCCGTTCAGAATCAAAAGTCTCACTTGTCCACGTCCTCCTTGCACGTCCTCCCCCCGCCCGTCTCGCTCTCGAAGGCGAGGCAGCATTTGAGCTTGCCGCAGATTCCGTTGATCGCGGCAGGCTGGAGCGGAACCGCCTGTTCCTTCGCCATCTTGATCGTCACCGGCGGGGGAACCTGTTGCCAGGAACAGCAGCACGCCTTCCGTCCGCATACGCCGACGCACCCCAGCAGCGCCGCTTCCTCGCGGGCGGAAACCTGCCAGAAGTGGAACTGCGTGTGGAACGTGCGTCCCAGTTCGCCCGCGTACCGCCGGAGGTCGATCGGCATCTGGGCCGTGTACCGGATGAACAGGCGTTCGCGCCCGAACGAGAGCCGGGAACGCAGGGCGCGGACGCGGGCCCGCTCTCCCGACGTCGCGCGGTCGAACGCTTCCTTTGCGCGGCCCGCGATCTCTTCGTTCTGGTCGAGTATCGCGCCGTCCTCCTTCCGCAGTTCGCGGAGGAGGAGGAACGCCGGCGGCGGTGCCTGCACCGTTTCCTCGGAACGGAACGTGACGCAATCCACGCCGTAATCCAGCGTGGCGAGACACCTGCATCCGGGCCGCAGACGCAGCCCGTCCGGCCTTCTACAGGTGTACACGCCGTTCTCCGGTGTGACGATGTTTGCGACAGTTGTCATTCTTGTTCCCGAAACGTTTTCCAAATGCTGTTGGGAGAATAGCAAAGGAACAGGAATAAGAAAAGAACTATTTTTGTGAAAAATCTTGTCCGAATGTCATCGCGCCGATGAAGCGGTCGGAAAAGTCGTCGTTGCCCCCCAATTCAACCAGCCGCGCGCGGCGGGCGAGCCGCAGCGCGGCCTCCTTCCGTTCCGGGTGCAGCAGGAGGATGGACGCCCCCGCCAGCGCCGCGTTCCCGATCGGCGTCTTCTTCGCGCCGGGGACTGCCGGGAGCATCCCGATCCGTTCGGCGGAAACGGGGTTGAGCCCGCAGCCGAAACCGCCCGCGAGGAAAATCTCGGAAAGTTCCCCCGCGCTTGTTCCCGCTTCGTCCAGCATGACGGAGATCCCCGCCGCGACGGCCGCCTTCGCCATTTGGACGGCGCGGACATCCGCGTTGTCGAGCGTCCGGCCGTCGTCCAATACGAGCGTGCCGGGGCGGCTCGCCCCCGTCTCCGAAATCTTCCCCGAGGCGAGGAACCCGGCGATGGCGTCCAGAAGCTCCGATCCCCGGACGCCGGTTCCCTCGAAGGCCGGTCCCGCGGCGGTGGAGGTGGCGAATATCGTCCCGTTCACCCGCACCGCCACTTCGGCGTTCGTGCCGATGTCGCAAAGCAGCGCGACCGGCCCTTCCCGGTCGAATCCGGCGGAAATCAGGGC
>JAGAEL010000006.1 GCA_017613085.1 Kiritimatiellia bacterium
AGACGGCGACGCGCTGGGCGACGGTCTCGCTCGTTTCGCTGGGCGGCTACGGATTCGGCGCGAAGGGGAGCGCGAGCATTCTCGTCGCCGCGAGCGCTTCGTCCGGCAACAGCGGTTCGCGCGTCGAGCGCGTCGGGGAACGCGAAGTGTGCCTTGCGGAGCGTGGCAAGGGGCCAGTTCTCGTCGAGGGCGTCCCCTGCGACATTGCGCTGGCCCGGCCTCCGGGTCGCGTCAGGTGCTGGGCGCTGGGGCCGGACGGCGGACGCGTGGCGGAGATCCTCCCTGCGGCTGCGGCGGACGGGAAGGGTTCGGTTCTTCGCCTCGGTCCGGCCTACAGGACGCTTTGGTACGAGATTTCAATCAACGCACGTTAGCCGCCGCCTCCCTAAAAATCTAGGAATGGTGCAAAATAGGCACTTGAAAAATCTAGGAATGGTGCATTTTCCAATTGCAACTAAAAACCGTGCGTTTTTTGTTTATAAAATCGAGAAGTTACGGTATAATGACACAACGAACGAAAGGAGAAGCTGGCAATGACAGACGAGAAAAAGAGGAAGATGACCACCAAGGCAAGGACTGCAGTTACGTCGAAGACGCCTGTCTCTGCGTTGCTGGATTCCATGATTCCGATTCCTGGACAGGACTACGCACTTTCCAAGTATGAAGTGACCCAGGCGCTTTGGGAGGCTGTGACAGGGAATAACCCCTCGAAGTTCAAAGGGGCCAACCGCCCTGTGGAAAGTGTTTCGTGGGACGACTGCCAGGCGTTTCTCGAAAAGCTCAATGCACTGCCTGAAGTTAAGGAATTGGGGGCTCCCTTCCGTCTGCCGACCCTCGACGAATGGGGCTATGCCGATCGTGCGGGGGCCATTGGTGACTTTCGCCATGCTGGCCTTTTGCTTTCACCCGCCCCTTCGGTCTATTCCTATTGCAAACTTGCCGATGGTACTGAAATCACCGGTGCCAACCTTGGCGAAGTGGCGTGGTTTAGAGGTAACAGTGGCGGCAAAACGCATCCCGTCGGGAGGAAGAAACCGAACGCCTTCGGGCTCTTCGACATGGAGGGCAACGTCGAAGAATGGGTCTCAACGGAAAGCGAACTTGGATTTGGCTCTTTGGGCAGAAGTTGGTGCGATTCAGAGATCCCAGTTGGCGTATTCTTCGATGACGAACCTCGCGCAGGAAAGGACACCTGCGGACTTCGTCTCGCACGGGACTTGTTCTCTTCCAAAGACGAACTCCTGGCCCGCGTTGCTGCGCGCGTCGCGGTGGACATGGTCCCGATTCCGACATTGGATTCCGGAAAGGCCTACTCGATAGGCAAGTTCACCGTGACACAGTCAATATGGAAGGCGATTATGGGGAAGAACCCGCCGAAACAGGATTACACGGGGCTTGACCTCCCCGTGCAGAATGTTTCGTGGGACGACTGCCAGAAGTTTCTGAAGAAGTTGAACGCGCTGCAGGATGTGAAGGCGTCGGGCCGTCCTTATCGTCTGCCGACCGCCCAAGAGTGGTTTTTCGCCTGTCTCGCGGGTGCTAAGCCGGATGGCTACTGCCAACTTGCCGATGGTACGGACATTAATCGGAAGACGCTCGAACGTGTCGCCTGGATTGATAAGGGGGGCAGTAGATGGCATCCGCGCCCCGTGGGGTTGAAGGAGCCGAACGCTTTCGGACTCTTCGACATGATCGGCAATGTTTGGGAATGGACGGCTACTGCCCAAGGCGACCGTTTCTATGTCTGTGGCCCCACGACAGGGGTGAAGTCCTTCAAGGCGACAAGAGCGGCAACCGCCGCGCCGGACGGCAAAGACCGAAGGTTCGGTTTCCGTCTCGCCCGATAACAGGATAGACAACGGAGTTCCCCAGATCATGCTTGACCACGGAAATGTTCACAGAAGCCAGAAGTACCCGACATGAGTGTTAAGTGCATAAAACATGACGCGGCGCTGCTACGCTACTGCGAACTCGACACGCTGGCGATGTGATATATTGGGAATTGTTGACGGCGCAAGTGAGTGATGCCCGGCAGCTGGTGTGTAAGCTTTTATGTTGGCTCGGTTATTTCTACCCAGAATCGACAAGAACAGGTTAAAGCAAAGGAGAAGTAAAAATGAGTACGAAGGACGATAGGCGTGTTCGTGCCTCTCAAATCAGGCGAGAAAGGTTCTAAGGAGGAGGTTAAAAGTATGAACGATATAAAATGGAGAGAGGCCGTGCTCGAAGGGAAGACGCCGGACGGTGTTTTCGTCAAATTTAAATGTCGGTATTGGGCAAAAGATGTCAATGTGGAAATGATTGAACCATATCCTGGCGAAACCGCCGGCCTCCACATGCTCTACATGGCGCCCGCAACCTATTTGGAGAATAACCGGTGGCAGGATGCCGCATGGGGGCTTGTGCGCGGCATTCTTGAACGCATGGCGTGGAAACAGGATCATGCCGGCGAAGTGGCGGATAGAATTCGGGAGCGTGAACGCCGGCTGATGATTGTGGAGAAACATTCTGATGTCCTCTTGGAAAAGAAACGCAAGTTGAAGTCCGAGCGGAAGAAGGGCTTTGTCGCGGCAATCGCCTATCAGGCAGGGCTTAATCCATTGAACAGGGCATTGAAAGAACTTGACATAATCGCATCGCAGGAGCGAGAGGAGCATTGGCTTGGCGAGGCGATGCGGGGAGTCCTTCGGTTCAATTTGCTTTCGCCGTATCCTCCGCGTGAGGCAGACAGGCGGAATGTGCGCGTCTATTCACTTCCCAAGCGCCGCGCTATGGGCGACCCGGAGGGTTGGCAGATGCGCTTTGAAGGCGCCGTGGCCAAAGTCGATTTGCCGCAGACGGGAATTGGGGCGGAACTGCCGCTTGAAGTGGATCGCCAGGATCTGTGTGCGGTCCATGCGCTTGACGTCGCGAAATTTGCGGAATACCTACATCAGCTGGACGATGCCAAAGGGCATGTCCTGGATGCCTGGATCGAAATCGACGGGAGCGATTCGGAATGGTGTGCAACGCTGACGCGGTAAGTATTCATTATAGTTTCGCGTTGTATTTCGCATTTGTCTAGGAGGCGGGGGGTGTGGTATACTTGACGCATGAACAACATCAACCGATTCGTAGGTGTGCTTCTGCTTGGAGGCGCTCTCGTGGTTTCCGTTTCGGCGCAGGGCATGCCGGGCGGCGGTTATTTCGTGGCGGTGGACTCCCAGACCGCCAAGGACCCCGAATGGGGAAAGGTCGTGTGCGCCCTTTGCCAGAAGCATCGCGCGAACACCATGACGTATCCGAAGGGAGAGACGGACGCGCTTCTCCCCAAGCTGCGTTTGCAGAAGCCCCGGTATGTGTGTTTCGTCTCGATGCCGGAGTGCGTCGGGCGCGAACTGGTGGTGGGTGCCGCGCAGACGTTGCGGAAGATTGACGAGGATCCTTTCGGCGACGCGATCTGGGGAATTGTGACCGGCTATGACGCCGCCGATGCGATGCGGATGGTGTCGCAGCGTAAACCTTTTGTCATCCGCAAGGCCGCCACGAGCATGGGCGGAGAGGGGTTCTTCAAGGACTGGGAAAGCGGTTTCGCCTCCGACGAAGGAAGCAAGAACCGCTTTTGGACGAAACTTCCGGGCGACGTCAAGGCCGCCTGTAAAAACGTCGAACCCGATCCCGCGAAAGCGCTTGCCGAAGCCTTCAACCAGATCCCGGTCGATTATTGGTGTACAAGCGGACACGCCAGGGAACGGAACTGGCAGATCGTCTTCAACCAGAACGCCGGGGGATTCATTGTCCATAAGGACGGTGCCCTGCTGGCGTGCGATTCCGCCAAGAACACGTTCCCCATCCGCAGCCCGAATCCGAAAGTGTACGTGGCGGCGGGGAACTGCCTGATCGGGCACATCGACCAGCGCGACTGCATGACGACGGCGTGGATCCATTCCGGCGGCGTGAACCAGATGGTCGGGTACACGGTGGTCACGTTCTACGGATTCATGGGGTGGGGGACGAAGGGTCTCTTCGAGAGCGGGCGGTTCTCGCTCGCGGAGTCGTTCTTCCTGAACAACCAGATCCTGCTCTGGAAACTCGGGCGCAAGAATCCCGCGCTTCTTGAAAAGGGCGTTGATGCCAAGGGCGAGTTCTCGCCCAAGGCGATGATCGCGGCGTTGCGCGGCGTCGTCCGTTCGCAGGACGAACTCGGGCTTTTCTGGGATCGCGACACGGTGGCGTTCTACGGCGATCCCGCCTGGCGCGTGACGTGTCCCGAAAACCGGCGCGACATGGAGACCGACGTGAAGGGGAACAGAATCACGCTCCGGTTTCTGCGCGAGAGAACCTTTCCGGATTCGCTGGATCACAAGGATATGCGCCCCGTCGGCGTGTTCCTGCCCGTTCCGCCGCCCGACGGCGTGCGGATTGTGGCAACCGCTACGGGCAAGCCCGTTGACGGCGCGGTGGTCACGGAATCCTTCGCGCTGCTGCCGGTCACCGGCCGCCACGAAAAAGGCGAGGTGCTGAACTTCGCAATCGAAAAGAAGAAATAACCGAAAGGGGGATACAGGGATGACGGTCGGGATCAAATGGTCGGGGATTTTTGCCGGGGCTTTGGTTGCCTTCGGGGCGGTCGGTGTCCAGCGGGACTGGTCGGGGATTTACCTCGGCTCGTTCCCCAAAGTGAACGGTGACGGGTCGAAGTTTGTGTTCGAGTGGAATGATTCGATCTGGATCGCGCCCACGGCGGGCGGCGAGGCGAACCGTCTTACGCCGGAGGAGGCGAACGAGTCCTCCCCCGTGCTGTCGCCCGACGGGAAGAAGGTGGCCTACACCTCCACCCGCAACGGCGGCCGGAAGATTTTTATGATGGATCTCGCGACGAAGAACGTCCGCAGGGTGTCGCACAACAGCGAGTTCACGCAGGTCGTGGGGTGGATGCCGGACGGGAAGACCCTGGTCGGTATCGCGCTGCGCGACCATGCGCGGCTCGAACGGGCAAAGCGGGTCGTGTTTCTGGGAGAGGATGGTTCCGAGACGTTCCCGCTCGAAAAAGTCCATACGTACTTTGCCGCGATTTCGCCCGACGGACGGCATCTCGCGCTGGTCTACCGGTACGACGACCTGTACCGCAAACGCCGTTCCGGGAAATGTTCCCGCGATGAGGAGATCTGGCTTTACGACACGAAGAAAAAAACCTTCGCCCGTGCGGCGACCACCTCGGAAAATGCCTACAGTCCGTGCTGGCGGCCCGACGGGAAGGCGTTCTACTATCTGGGACGCAAACCCGGCACCGGCGTGGCGGGTGTCCGCGAGTATGTGTTGGAAGGCGGAGCCGACCGCGAGGTGGCGTCGTTCGGCGACGACGCGGCGTTTCAGCCCTCCGTCTCCCGCGACGGCCATACGATGCTCGTGCGCGCGGGGTTCGACTTCTGGAAGCTGGATCCCACGGCGAAGCAGCCGAAACCGCAGCGCATCGCGCTCAAGCCGGAGGGTTATCAGGCGAGGTCGTCCTTCTCGCGGCGCCGTTTTTTCACGAGCGCGTGGAATATGGGGGAGGACGGCGACGTGACCTTCTGTTCCGACGGGCTTGAGACGGCGTTGACCGTCGGGGGCGGCCTGTATGCGATGGATACGGTGGTGAAGACCCCGCGCCTCGTCTTCGATATGCCCCGCGCCCTCGTGACCCAGTGCGAGTTCTCGCCGGACGGGAAGAGCCTGTACTTTGTGGTCGATAAGGGCGACGCCTCCGAAATCCGTGTGGCGAAACGCGCCGATGCCTTGCTGCCCTGGTGGGAGAACGTTTCGTTCGAGGTCAAGACGCTCCTTGCGGGCGACATGGTTTATACGCGGCTCGTGCTTTCGCCGGACGGTTCGCGCCTCGCCTTTTCCGACCAGCAGGGCAATCTGTCGGTGATGGACGCGAAAGGCGGTAAATCCGAGATCCGCGTTTCGACCGACAGCGTGGAGAGGTTCTGCTGGAGTCCCGACAACCGGTATCTCGCCGTCGGGTTGCGGGATGTGGCCGGGAATTACGAGGTCTGGATCGTGACGGCGGAAGGCGAAAAGAAAACGTTCAACGTCACGCGGAACTGGAAGTGGGACGGAGAGCCGGCGTGGAGTCCCGACGGCAAGATCCTCGCGTGGTCCAGCCGTCGTCCGGGGAGAGACAACGACGAAATCTTCTACGTCTATCTCGACCCCGCAGACGAGGCGGCGGAGAAGGCGGAAGCCGTCAAACGTCCGCGCCGCGACATCATCAAGGAGAAGCCGAAGGAGGCGGACAAAAAGGACGCGGATAAAGAAAAAAAGGGGTCGGATAAGGACAAGAAGAAGGAGGCCAAGCCTTCCGTCAAGATCGTGTTCGACGGCCTCTACGACCGCATCCGACGCACGGGCATCTCCGGCGACCTTCCGTTCTTCTCGCACGATTCGCGCACGCTCGCCTACCGCACGGGTTCCGTCACCGACACCATCCACATTCCGGACCGCATCCGGGGCGAACGCCTTTGCTCCAAGTACGGGTTCGATCCGCATTGGTACGCGAAGGATAACCGCATCGTCTGGCGCGTGAACAACCTGCCCGCCCACCGCGACAAGACGTTCGGGGTGAGCGTGTACCGTGCGGACGACCTTCCCGATTACCGCGAGCTTGCTTTCCGGACCGCCTGGGCGCGTCTGCGCGACCGTTTCTACGACCGGAAGATGCACGGCGTGGACTGGAAGGCCGTCCGGGACAAGTACCTGCCGGCGGCTCGTAACGCCTCCGGCTATTCCGTGTTCATCCGCGTCATCGACCTTATGACGGGCGAACTCAACGCCTCGCACCTCGGTTTCTGGGCGTCGGACGCTGCGGAGCGCGAATGGGTGCGTACCCCCAAGCCGCACAACTGGTCGGCGGTCACCGGGCACCTCGGCGTGAAGTTCGCGCCCGGCACGTTCAAGGTCGCGGAAGTGGTTCAGGGTTCCAACGCGGAAGGGTGCCTCGCCGTGGGTGACGAGATCCTGGCGGTGGACGGCAAGCGCGCGGAAAATGCCGCGCAGCTGACGGAACTTCTGACGCTGCCCGAGGGGCAACAGGTGCAACTGACGTTGAAAGGGCGCGAGAAGGATCCCTTGTACATCAAGTTGTCTTCGTACAAGACCATCCGCGAACTGATCGAAAAGAACAACGACAAGGAAGTCCGCACGAAGGTGGAGAAAGCCACGGGCGGGCGCGTGGGGTATCTTGCCGTGCGCCGCATGAATTTCGACACCTACAAGACCTTCGAGGACGAAGTCTATTCCGTCGCCTGGGACAAGGACGCGCTCATCATCGACGTGCGCGACAACGTCGGCGGTTTCACGTCGGACCGGATGATGTCCGTCCTCTACGGCGCGACTTTCGCCCACGCCGTTTCGGCGAACGGTCAGTCCGGTTATCTCTTCGGCTACTGGAACCGCCCCGTGTTCTCGAAACCCATCGTCGTGCTCATCAACGAGAATGTCTTCTCCAACGGCGAGATGTTCGGGCATACCATCAAGGCGACCAAGCGGGGGGTGCTCGTGGGACGCCAGACGGCGGGCGGTGTGATCGCCACGAACGACAGCAACCTTCTCGACTACGGCACGTTCCGTATCCCGTTCCTCGGCTGGTTCCTCTTCGACGGGACAGACCTGGAGACCCATGGCGTGAAACCGGACATCGAGGTGGACATCACCCCCGAGGATCTACAGGCCGGACGCGACCCGCAGCTGGACGCGGCCGTCAAAGCCGCGCTCGACGCCATCGCGAAACCCGCGCCGACATTCACCCCGCATTACGCGAGGTAGGGAATGGCGTATCCCCAAATCTTCCGGGGAATCGGTTTTTCATTTCGCTTGGCAAGGCGCGGCGGGTGTGATAGACTTTCCCCGTTTTTTCAAGGCGGAGAACGTTATGGAGACAAAACGTAAATTGCTGTTGGTCGATGACGATCCGAGCCTGCTGGAGACGCTCGGCGACTTCCTGACATTCGAAGGGTACACGGTCGAATGTGCGGCCAGCGGCGAGGAGGCGCTTGTCAAAATGCGCCCGTTCCAGCCGGATCTCGTCATCCTCGACATGAGTATGCCCGGTATGGGCGGGAAAGGTTTTCTGGAGCGGGTCACGAATCCGGACGGGACGACGCTGTACCCGATTCTCGTGTTGACGGCCCGTTCCACGATGGCGGAATATTTCGCCGACAAGAACATCGCGGGGTTCATCGCCAAGCCGTGCGATCCCGAAGACCTGCAGGCGGAGGTAAACCGCATCCTTTTCGAGACCGCGAACGACGGTGTACACACACCGCCGCCGGCGTCCCTGCGCCGGCTTGTCCTGGCAGAGGGCGACCCCGTGTTCCGGGCGCGCCTACAGGCGGAATTGTGCCAGGCGGGGTTCGAGGTCACGACCGCGCAGAACGGCGGCGAAGCCGTCGAGCAGTGCATCCTCGCCGAACCCGACGCGCTCGTCATCCGACTCGAGACGCCCGGCATGAGCGCGGACGAAGTGATCGCCACGCTCCGGCGGCTGCCGCGTTCGAAAGGGATAAAGGCGGTCGTCTACGGGCTGGATCTGCCGGAAGCCCAGCTTTCGCATGTCGCGAACCTCGATCTGCCCGACCGTTGCCTGTTGAAAGATTTGGCTGTAGACACCCTGATCGACCGGGTGATGGCCCTCACGGGAGGGGAATGAGATGCGTTGTCCGAATTGCGGGGAAGTCGATGACAAAGTGCTGGAAAGCCGTTCCGTCCGCGACGGGGCGGCGATCCGCCGCCGTCGCCAGTGCCTCGCCTGTGAGTGCCGTTTCACAACCTACGAAGAAGTGATGCGCGAGAACCTGCGCGTGGTCAAGCGTAACGGGCGGTCGGAAGATTTCAACCGGGAAAAACTGACTCGCGGGATTCTCCGCGCGTGCGAGAAACGCCCCGTCACGGAGGCGCAGGTCGAAGCGATCATCGCCGACATGGAGAGGGCGTTCGAAGGGGAGAGCGAAGTCACCACCCAGCAGATCGGCGAAGAGGTTATGAAGCGACTCGCCCCGCTCGATCAGGTGGCGTACATCCGGTTCGCCTCGGTCTACCGCCGATTCAAGGACGCCGGGGAATTCATCCACACGATCCACGAAATCACCGGACAAAACAAGGAGTGAGAATTATGCCGCTTTCCTGTTGGTGTTACCTGCTCGCCTGTTTCATGGGCGCGATCGGGCTCGTGTCGCTCGCCGCGCCGGGGGCTGCCTCAAAAGCCTTCGCGGCCTTTCCGCGCAACCGCTGGGCGGGATATGTACTTTCTGCCGTCGCCTGGGTGTGGTCTGCCTACGCCGTTTCCAGAATGGGTCTGGATTTCCTGGAGCCGTACAAGAAATTCGTGCCGTACATCGCGCTGGCCTGTATCCCGTTGACGTGGTGGGCGTTGGAGAACCTGTTGCCCTGCCGCGCCTGGGGCGGGATTCTCTGCCTCTTCCCTTACGGGCTGTTGCACGCCACGCGGCTGAATGACTCCCCCTGGCGGCTGGTGGTCGTGGTCTTCGCCTATCTCTGCATCATCAAGGGCATGATCCTCATCCTCTATCCCTGGAAAGAGCGGCAGTTGATCGCCTACGCCACGGCGACGCCCTCCCGCTTCCGTGTGTTCGCGCTGTCCAACCTTGTTCTAGGCGCGGTCTTCGCCGTGCTCGGCGCGACCGTCTTGAAGTAGTCCGTCGAAAGGAGAAACGCCATGCACAAAGATCCCGACTGCATTTTCTGCAAGATCATCGAAGGGACGATTCCTTCGTACAAGATCTACGAAGATGAAAACCTCGTCAGCTTCATGGACATCAACCCGTTTGAGAAAGGGCATGTGCTGGTCGTACCCAAACACCACGCCGCGACCATCGGCGAACTCCCCGAAGAGGTGCTGGTCCAATTGGCGAAGGCGGTCCAGAAGATCGCCTTGCGGCTCAAGGAGCGACTGGGGTGTTCCGGCCTCAACGTGTTGCAGAACAACGGGGAGAGCGCGGGACAGACCGTTCCGCACGTACACGTCCATTTGATTCCCCGCTACGAAGGAAAACCGTTACGCTTTCAATCCGGCAAATACGACTCCGACGAGGAGATGAAAGCCTTCTACGAAAAACTCCGGTAGCCGTGGGCGCTACGGGGAGGGACGCGCCTCCGCGTTGCTAGGATGCCCGTTTGGCAATCAAACGTTGCCATAACGGGCGGATGAATCCGATCGGCAATATAAAATAGAAACAGATGGTCAATATCCGCTTGGCTTTTGACAGTCCGGGCGGAATGATGCGCCCGATGAAGAAGGTGACGCAACATTGAATGATCTGTCCGATCAACCACAACCATTTCCCGAAGTTGTGGTGTGAAGGCAGTACGACCTTTTCAAGTTCTTTAACTTCGTCACGGGATAAGTAACGGCCTTTCCCCAAGATCGGCGGAGGTGCGACATTCCGATCTTTGGGGTTGGGAACATCGCTAAAGCCTACGATGTCATCCCGGTCAAGGTTATATCGCGCACCGGTGTTGCAGTCTATCACGAACTTTGAAACATCGTCGTATGTCACCAGCCGGGAGGAACCGTCCCGTTTGACAAGCCAGAACAATTTCTTGTCGTCGAAAAAATGCGCTTTTAGCAAGCGGTTCATATCCTCGACGATATCTGCGGGTAACCGTCTCGCTTTGTCAATCTTGTGGAGGGCAAACTCGTCTTCGACGCTTCCGAACTTCCTCACATTGGACGTGTCCAGTTCCCTGCCAACCCCGTTTTCATCCATAAACTCACCCTTTATGGGGTTGAAGTAAATGCGGGTCGGGGTGGCCTCCTCTCCTTTAAAAAACGCATAGAAATAGATTGGTCCCTCTTTTCTGGCATATTCCAACAACTCATTGGCAAACGAATGATCGGTGGGCAAGTCACCTTTCCCGGTCATAAAAGTCATCACCTTGTCCAACGAATTATTGTAGACCTCATAACATATTCGATTCCGAATCCAATTGGCTAGGGAAGGAAGATCCGTAATAGATTTGGATGGTTCGAGTAATATACCGGGGACTTGTCCTGCGATTGAAAATGGAGTAACCTCGTCCGTTTCCCTGAAGTAGCGGATGATGACTTTCGCATCCTCCCACGTCGGCAACAACGGATAATCATCTCTACAGGTTCCAGAATCGACATCATAAAAATGTAACCCCTGGTCGGTCTGCTTGACTTGCGCTTTCAAGAGTATGTTGATGTTTGTCTGACTTACGGTATGATAACAGACAAGGTCGCCAGCTCGTGCCGCATTTGATTTCAGGAATTCATTCAGACAATAACGTTTCCCGTCCAAGTCCGTTACGGATATTACGATCCTTGTCCACCCTTTCCGTATCTCGGTTTCCATATATCCCACAATGTTATCCGACTCTATTCCCTTGGCGATTGTCCTGTGGGTAGCTATGAATACGATAGCAACGCAGATACAAGCCGACAAGTAGCGCCGTGCGGAATCAAATGGTGACATCATCATTGATCTGTCCTTTCCGTTCCATACCTTGTCCCGTTCTAATCTTCATGGAGTTAGAAACACGTGTCGAGGGTACACCAGTTTCCATGCCCCGTCAATGATGGATTCGGGCGCATCCGCGAATCGTGCAAACACCTAACCACGGGGAACAGACGAAACGGGAGGAGGGATGTCACGCACGGGAGGGCGCGTGTCCCCACGCGCCGTACGACAGCCGCCACCCGACATCCGACAGGCGACATTCGACACCCGACACTCGGACGGGACAAAGCCCGTCCCTCCCGCTCTTCCCTCCGCGTAAAACAAAACGACAACAGGGACAACACAAAGATTGTCCCGTTTGTCTTGTTTGTCCCGTTTGTCTCGTTTCTCTGCATTGTGGTTAAACACACACGGATTTGTTCGCGGCTAACGCCGCTCACGGGAACGTGGTCGGTCTACCAATTTGTGAGGATTTGTGGTTTATTTTCCCTGGTCCCGTTCTTGCCGCTTTTGTACGATTTGCGGATGCGCCCGATGGATTCGTTTTAACGTCTCTAAACTTGACGGGGAAATGCGGAATCGTGTATGTTACGCGCCGTTGCGATTGACTACGGACTACTAACGACTAAACCTGTAAGGGCAAGCAAACAAGGAACACGAAAATGCACATGAACAAACGGATTGCAGTCGCGGCAGTCGCGACGGTGGCGGCGTTTACGGCTCGCGCCTCCACCTTCGGCGTCACGGGTTCCACTTCGGGCGCCACCACCACGTTCACGATCACGCGCGCGGACACGAACGCCGCCGAGCGTGTAAACTGCCGTGCCG
>JAGAEL010000107.1 GCA_017613085.1 Kiritimatiellia bacterium
CCCCGGTCGCGACGGGGCGCGACCCTCCCTCAAAGTCCCACGATGTGAAGCGTCTTGCCGTTGAACACCTCGTCGCGGTTGTAGATCTTCTCGTCCCAGGACTTGGCCGTATCTTCGTCGAACACCGCCATCCAACCTTCTGTGAGGCCAAGGTGGTCGAGATAGCCGGCGAGCTGTGCGGGCGATTCGGTCGGGGAGAAGTTGCGCCGCATCTTGAGTTCCACGGCGTAGCGGAACTTCCCGAACTCCACGCAGAGGTCGAGGCGCTTCGAGCCGAGCGCCATCTCGCGCACGATGCGGCCGCCGCCGTTCACGACACGCTGGAGATACCCCATCATCACGAGATGCGGAGTCGCCTCGTTGTAGCCGTACACCTCGCGGTCTGCACCGCTGTTCTCGCGCCAGAACCGCTGGAACTCCGCCATCAGCGCGGGCATATCGAGGGAACCGTCGGACTTCAGCCAGAACGGCGTGCCGTACTTCGAGTAGAAGTGTACCTGCTCGTCATTGGAAAGGTAGCGAAGGATGATTTCGGCGTACATCGGATTGCCGGGAACGAGTATGTGCGCCTCGTTCTCCCTGAGAAGCCCAAGGTCAAGAACATACCGGTAGTCGTCGTCGTTGACGGCAACCCCGCGCTCCTTGCCGAGGATCACCGGCTCCACGACCCGCCTCACACGCGGTTCCTTCAGCCGTTCCATGAGGCTATCGACATGTGTGCCACGTGCGCGGATGATCGTCTCCTTCGCCGTGGCGACGTCCTCCACCGTGACGGGTTCGTCGTAGCGGCTTTCGTGAATCTTCAAGACGCACTCGCGCGCGATGGCGTTCACGAGCCACGGCTGTCCACGGGTGTATTCATACACCTTGTCGACAACGCCATCGCAAAAGACCTGTCCGGTCGCCTCCGTGTGTTGCGCATAGAGACACGAAATGTCCCCCTCATTGAAATTACCCAGTGTCAAATCTTCCGATATGATGTTGAACGGGCTCGCGCTGCCGAGCGTCTGACCGTCCGGGCGGACACGCGCCTTGTAGTCGCGGATGTCGCGCATCCCGACGAGCGCGATGGACGCCGGGAACGGCGAGACCTTCCTCATCACATAGCCGTCGCGCAGCTGACGCAAAAACGTGATGAGCGTATCGTCCGACAGGCAGTCCACTTCGTCGAAGAATACGACGAGAGGTTTCTCCGACTTCTCGGCCAGAAGCGCAAGGAACGCCTTGACATCCAGTCCCGGAGGCGGCGGGCGGAGCGAGGGTATTTCCGAATTAGGATCGCGGACGAGATCCTTGAAGAGCGGATGCCGCAAAACGGCGTTGCGCATCGACTCCACGATCTTCGGAATCCCTTCCCTCGGATCGGTGAACCGCTGGACGGTCTCCACCGTGAAGTAAAGGGCGTTCATCCGGCCACGTCCGTTAATCTCCTCAACGAGCGCCATGAGCGCGGTCGTCTTGCCGGACTGCCTCGCGGCGTGCAGCACGAAGTAGCTGCGCTGCTCGACGATGTGCACGATCCCCGGCAGCCTTTCGAGCGCCGGGAGCATGTAGTGTTCGTCGGGGAAACACGGCCCCGCAATGTTGAAACTCCTCTCCACCCTTTACCTCCCGTTTCTTTGTAACGCAAAACTGGTTTATTGTACCCCATCCCCCCGCCTGAAACAAGCGGGGATTTCGGGGAAATTGAACCACCGCACGACAGGCGACATCCGACACCCGGTCGCGACGGGGTGCGCCCCTACCGCCTCCGCGAGAAGCAAAAGAGGAGTTTTGTCGCGCCGTTCCCATGCGGCGCGTGGGGACACCGCAAATTCAGGCTTGTTTTCCGCCTTGAAAAGGGGTACGCTAGTCTGCGTTTTGATTAACCCTTTGAAAAGTAGGTACGACAATGCAGAAAATCACCGTTAACGGACAGGCCATCTCCCCCGAAGCGATCCAGTTCGAGCTGGAACGGTTGATCCGTTTCCACGCGGAACACGGAATGTCGCAGGAACAGATCCGCGCCCAGTTGAAGGAACTTCAACAGCAGGCCGTCGAACAGGCGATCGGCGAACGGCTTCTGCTGGATGAATCGCGCAAACTCGACTTCCCCATCGCCGAACAGGAAATCGACGACGAGGTGGAACGGATCACCGCGCAGCTGGGCGGGAAGGAGGCGTTCGACCGCGCGCTCGCCGACCGCAGGGTTTCGCTGGCGACCTTCCGCGAACACTTGAAGACCGGCAAGCGCATCGAGAAGCTGATCGCCAAAATCACCGAAAACACCCCGGCGCCGACGGAGGTCGAAATCGCGCAGCATTTCCGCGACCACAAGCAGGAGTACGTGAAATCCGAACAGGCGCTGGCGTCGCACATCCTGATCACCCCGGACGGGACGGAACAGCTTTCCAAGGATGAAGCCCGCGCGAAAATCTCCTCCATCCGCGAGAAGATCGTGAACGAGGGGGCCGACTTCTCCGACATGGCGCAGGAACATTCCGCCTGTCCCAGCTCCGAGCAGGGCGGAAGCCTCGGCTGGTTCGGACGCGGCGCGATGGTGCCGGAGTTCGACGAGGCGGTCTTCTCCATGCAGGACGGCGAGATCAGCGACATCATCGAGACGCAGTTCGGGTACCACATCATCAAGAAGCTCGGCCACAAGGACGCCGCCGAGCCGCAGTTCGACGAGGTGCGCGAACAGATCCGCGATTTCCTCCTGCACGAACGGCGCGGCGAACGGCTCTCCGCCTACGTCGATGAATTGAAGGCGAACGCCGACATCGTGCGCGAATAGGACGGTACGAAAATGACACATGAAGCGTTGTTCCAGCGGGCTTGCGCGGTGATTCCGGGAGGCGTCAACAGTCCCGTCCGTGCCTTCAACGGCGTCGGCGGCACACCGCTCTATGTCGTCTCGGGAAACGGTGCGCGCATCCGGACGGCGGACGGGCGCGAGTTGACGGACTTTTGCTGTTCCTGGGGGGCGATGATCCTCGGCCACGCCCACCCGGAGGTGGCGGAGGCGGTCTGTAGACAGGCTTCCGCCGGAACGACGTTCGGCATCAACACGCCGGGCGAGGTCGAGCTGGCGGAATGTCTCTGCCGCGCCGTCCCCGGCCTCGAGCGCGTCCGGCTGGTCAATTCCGGCACGGAGGCGGTGATGACCGCCATACGGCTCGCGCGCGGCGTCACGGGACGCAAACGCCTCATCAAGTTCGACGGCTGTTACCACGGACACTCGGACAGTATGCTCATCTCCGCCGGCAGCGGGTTGCTCACCGGCGGGACGCTCACGTCGCTTGGCGTGCCCCGCCATGTCGCGGAGGACACGTTCGTCGCCCCGTACAACGACCTGGACGCGGTGAAACGGATCCTGGACGAGCACGGGCGGGACGTCGCCGCCATCCTCGTCGAACCGGTCGCCGCGAACATGGGGCTTGTCCTGCCGGATCCGGATTTCCTTATGCGGCTGCGCCGCCTCGCCGACAGCTGCGGCGCGTTGTTGATTTTCGACGAGGTGATCAACGGCTTCCGTTTCCACCGCTCCACCTATTCCGCGATCTGCGGCATCCAGCCGGATCTGTACACGATGGGCAAGGTGATCGGCGGCGGCCTTCCGCTCGCCGCCGTCGGCGGCTTCGCCGTCTTCATGGACAACCTCGCCCCGTTGGGCGGCGTCTATCAGGCGGGCACGCTCTCCGGGAACCCGCTTGCCGTCGCGGCGGGCTTGAAGACGCTGGAGATTCTGGAACGCGACGCCCCCTACCCCGGCATGGCCGCGCGCGCCGACCGTCTCGCCGCGACCGTCAACGCGGCGGCGGCGGCCAGCGGAACGCCGTTGCGCGTCTCCGCCTACAAAGGGATCTTCACCGTGTTCTGCGCGGACAACGGGATGCGTTGCCTCGCCGACACCCGCCGGTGCGACACGAAACTCTACGCCAAGCTTTTCCACACCGCGCTGGACGCGGGTTTCTACCTGCCCCCGTCGCAGTTCGAGGTGGGCTTCGTCTCTGCGGCGCATACCGACGCGGACGTGGACGCGCTCGCGGACGTGATCGCGCAATTCTGCAAGGAGGCCGGCCGTGGACGAACCTAAGACGGAAAGAGTGGCGCCGACGCCGCCTGAAAACCGCGAAAAGAAGACCGAGCGGATTCTGCCGCCGCCGCTGGACGGCGGGACGGTCCGCCTTGCGCCCGAAAGCGGGACCGCGCTGACGGAACCGAAGATCGACGACCTCTTCGAGCAATACTCGATCGTCAGCAAGATCGGGAACGGCGGCATGGGGGTCGTCTACCTGGCGCGCGACAAACGGCTCGGGCGGTTCGTCGCCATCAAGCGGCTCAACCACGAAGCCCAGTCGGTCCCCGCCCTGCGGCAGCGTTTCCTGCACGAAGCGCGCGCGGTCGCCACGCTCAGCCACGTCCACATCGTCCACATTTACGCGCTCGGCGAAGACGCGGACGGGCCGTTCATCGTCATGGAATACATCGCCGGGCCGGACGACACGATTGTCCGGCGCGACAGCGAATCCGGCGGGCTGGTGAACCCGAATCCGCCGCTCACGCTCGACCAGTACGTCGGGCGGCACGGTTCGCTGTCAACCGACGAGGCGGTGGACGTCCTCCTCAAGATCGGGCGGGCCGTGGCCTACGCCCATTCCTGCGGCGTCATCCACCGGGACCTGAAACCCAGCAACATCCTGCTGGACAAAAGCGGCGAACCGAAGATCGTCGATTTCGGTTTGGCGCGGCTGGCGAGGGCCGATGAATCGAAACTGACCGTTCCGGGCGAGAAACTGCTCTCGCTCGGCTACGGCGCCCCGGAACAGGAAAACGACGCCAGCCACACGGACGAGCGTTCCGACGTGTACGGGCTGGGCGCCCTGCTCTATTTCACCCTGACCGGGCAGAACCCGCGCTACTTCCGCGAACAGGATATTCCCGGCCCCCTGCGTGAAATCGTGGTCAAGGCCCTTGCCACGGACAAAGACCGCCGCTGGCCTTCCGCCTCCGCGTTCGTCGACGCGCTCGCCCAGGTGAAAAGCAAGGGGCGCGTCGAAATCCCGACCGTCAAAACGACCTGGCGCTGCAAGTGGTGCGACGCCGTCAACCCCTTGACCACGAAATACTGCGCCGAGTGCGGATGGGACGGTTCGGAAGCCTGTCCCGAATGTGGCGCGGAAACGTTCGTCGGCATCCAGTACTGCGGGAACTGCGGCGCGGACGCCCGCGCCTACGAGACCATCGAACTCCTGTTGCGAAAAATGCGCGACGCCTTCGCGCAACAGCGTTACGAACGGGTTGCCTCCTACGCGGGGCGCGTACACGGGTTCGAACCGACCGGCCCCTCCGGGAGGGCGTTCCTGCAAGAAGTCACGACGCTGCGGGACGAAGCCGAAAAAAACATCCATAAGCGGGAACAGCTCAAGGAGCAGATCCCCATCGAACTGCGGGCGGAAAACTACGAACGCGCCGCCGGGTTCATCCAGGAATTCCGGGCGCTTTCGGAAGACAAGCACGTGTTTGAAGCGGAAGAGGCTTCGCTCGCGGAGCGGACGCTGCGGCGCGACCTTATCCGCGCCAAGCGGGCGCTCGACAACCGCGAATGGGCGGGCGCCGAACGGATCTGCACGGAACTGTTGCGCAACGTCGCGCCCGACAACCGCGAAGCGCGGAACATCCTCCGCTCGATCCACCGCCACGCCTCGCGTCAGCGAACCCTGAAAGTCGCAGTCCTTGTGCTGGTCCTGGTCGCGGTCTACCCGTTGACGTTCCCGCTCGTGCCGTATCTGGACCCGCCGCCCTTCACGCGGTTCACCCAGATCCTGTACACGCCGGCGCGGAGGCTCTACCGCTTGAAGCAGGCGCGTGTCTCGCCGTATCTCTCCCGCTATCTGGACGCCGCCCTCCCGAAAGGCGTTTCGCCCGAAGCGTGCCTGGCGGAACCGGCCTCGACGAACGCGACCGCCCTCGCCTCGAAGGGGGGGCTGCCGAAGATGCCCGACGAGGTCTTGAAGAAACAGGCGGAATACGACAAGCAGATCTTGAAACTCGCGAACCAGCAGCTCGACTTCCAGAAAGCCTGGCCGAAGGAATACCGGACGGAACTGGACGCCTTGATGGAGCAGCGGCGTAAAGAGGGCGATTTTGAAGGATGGATCCTGGCGCAGACCGAACGGAAACGGTTTGACGAGAGCGAGACGCTGCCCGACAGCGGAGAGGCGGAATCTCCTTCCCAGGAACTCCAGCTGCTGTTCATCAAGTACCGGAAACTCCTCGCCGACCAGCGCGTGGTCCACAGCCGTAAAATCGCCAATCTCTGCAAGCGGTACGCGAATGAACTCACCGACACCCAGCGCCGCCTGATGCAGGAGGGGAAAATGGCGCAGGCGATGGCGGTCAACGAAGAGATCCGCCGCGTACGCGCCCTGCCCTCCCTCGCCGACGCCGAGTCGATCCTGGCGGCGGCTTCCGTCGCGTCGGGGAAAGACGCGGACGTTTTCCCGCCCGCCCAGGTGCTTCCCGCCTCCGAGACGCGTGTGAAGGACGGCGAGACCGCCCGGATGCGCGAGGCGTTCGAAAAATCTCTCGCCGACATCGCCCAGGAGGCGGCCAAGCAAACGAGCGAATGGCCGGAAAAGTATTCCGCCAAGTTGAACGAGGTGATGGAGAACTACCAGCGCGCGGGCGACTTCGGAGGCTGGGAGAGCGTCCGCGAGGAGGTCAGCCGGTTTGAAGCCGACCGCTCGCTCGGAAGCGAGAACATCGCGGTGCTGACCCCCGAACTGGCCGAACTCCAGCGCACCTACATCGCCCTCCAGAACGACATCCGCCACAAGCGCGCGGAAAAGATCGTCGCCGCCACGGAGAAGTACGTGAAGCAGCTGCAGGAGGTGCAGAAAAAATTGACGGTCGCCGGAAACATGGAGAAGGCTTCCGGCGTGAACACGGAAATCCGGCGTGTCCGCTCCCGCGTCGATTTCCTGGAGGCGCAGAACGAATTGCAACCGGCAGAACCGCCGCTTCCGCCGGAACACGCGCAGCCGCCCGTCCACGAGACGGCGGCAACGAACGTGGAAGAAAAAGCGGTGAAGTGAGGTTGGACGATGTACGAGCCAAAGGTTGAAGGGATCAAACTTGAAAGCAGGGACGAGACAGGCCGCGTCCTTTCCATCCGTCCCGTCCAGGGGGATTACTGGCTCCTCCGTCTGCACACGCCTTTTATCGCCGGGAGCGCACAACCGGGACAGTACGTCCACATCCGCGTTCCGGGGCTGGAGGAGAGCGCATTGCGCCGCCCGTTCAGCATTTACGGATGCGAGGGCGATGTGCTGGAAATCCTGTTCAAGGTCGTGGGACGCGGTTCCGCCGCGTTGAGCCGCGTGAAGGAGGGCGACACGCTCCGGATTCTCGGGCCGCTGGGGAACGGGTTTCCGTTGCCCGGCGAGAATTCCCTCCACCCGGTCTGCGTCGCGGGCGGATACGGCGTCGCCCCGTTCCACTTTTTCGCTTCCCGGGTTCCAAAAGGGACGGTGTTGATCGGCGGCCGGACGGCGGGCGATATTCTCTGCGCCGGCTCCTTCCCCAAGAACAAGTGGCATGTCGGGATCGCGACGGAAGACGGTTCCCAAGGGATGAAGGGACTCGTCACCCGGCTGCTTGAAGAGGCATTGCAGACACACGGCGGCAAGGCGGTCCTTTACGCATGCGGTCCGGACGGAATGTTGCGGGCGGTCGGGAAGATGGCGGAATCCTTCGGCTGTACCGCCTGGCTTTCCTTGGACAAGCACATGGTCTGCGGCGTGGGCGCCTGTCTCGCCTGTGTCCAGAAAATCCGGACGCCGGACGGCGCGGAACGGCTCGTCCGCGTCTGCAAGGAAGGCCCGGTATTCGAGGCTTCGGAAATCGTCTGGTAGCTTGCCATGGACTATGTGTGGTTTAGCCTCGGTGCGCTCGCGCTACTCATCGGCATCATCGGCTGTTTCATCCCGGTCTTGCCGGGGCCGGTATTCGCCTACCTGGCGCTGTGGTGCCGTTTCCTTATGGAACGCAGCCTTTCGACGCGGGCGTTGATCGGCGCGACGGTTGCGCTGGGCGTCGTCCTGCTGCTGGATTTCTACGCCTCCAGTTTCGGCACAAAAAAATTCGGCGGTTCCCGCTGGGGAATCGCCGGCTGCCTGACCGGCACGATCGCCGGGGTGTTCTTCGCGCCGTGGGGACTCATCCTCGGCCCCCTGCTGGGCGCGTTCATCGGCGAACTCGTAGGAGGCAAGACTCGTAGCCAGGCGACCAAGGCCGCGATCGGCGCCTTCATCGGTTTCGTTTTCGGCACACTCGTAAAATTCGTGCTGTGCCTCGTCTACGTCTGGATGTTCCTGCTTTTCGAGTAGAGAGGGAGCAGATTTCGTGCTTGAATCGACCGGGGAAAGCGCGTATACTGGTTGCGTTTTGGAGAGATGGCAGAGTGGTTTAATGCACCGGTCTTGAAAATCGGCATACCGCAAGGTATCGGGGGTTCGAATCCCTCTCTCTCCGCCACTTTGCGCGGACTTTACGTCGTGTAGTCGGCGTTGATCGTGATGTAACCGTGTGTGAGGTCGCACGTGTAGACAACAGCCGCGCCCGTTCCGAGATGGAGATCGACCGTGACATCGAACTCCGGCTTCCGCATCTTCTCCTTCATGGCGGCGAGGGTCTGGGCGTCCGCCACCCGTCCGGCGTCGTAGGCGCAGACATCATCGTAGAAAATCTGCGCGCGGCGGTCGTCGACGGCGGCCCCCGAATAACCGGCCGCCGCGATCACGCGACCCCAGTTCGGATCCATCCCCGCCCAGGACGTCTTGACGAGCGGCGATTTCGCAATCGCCCGCGCGGCCATTGCCGCGTCCTCATCCGTAACGGCCCCGTTGACGCGGACGGTGACGAACTTGGACGCCCCTTCCCCGTCCTTCGCCATCTTCTTGGCGAGTTCGACGCAGACATGGCGGACGGCGCCGGCAAAAACCTCGAAATCCGGCGTCCCTTCGACAACCTCCCTGTTCCCCGCCGCACCGTTCGCCATGACGATCAACGTGTCGTTCGTGCTGCGGTCGCCATCGACCACGAGGCTGTTAAAACTCACCGCAACGGCCTTCCGGAGCGCGGCGTCGAGCGCGTTCGGCGAAACCGCCGCATCGGTTGTCAGGAAGGCGAGCATGGTCGCCATGTTCGGCTCGATCATCCCCGCGCCCTTGCTCATACCGCCGAGCGTGACGGTCCGCCCGTCCAGCGTGAACTGCACGGCGACCTCTTTCGGGCAGGTGTCGGTGGTCATAATCGCGCGGGCGGCATCGGCACCGCCCTCGCGGCTCAGGGCAGACGCGGCAGACCGCGCCCCCGCCTCGAGCCGGTCCAGCGGCATCAACATCCCGATCACGCCGGTCGAACAGACCAGGACGAGCGATTCGTCGATTCCAAGGAGTTCCCCCGTGAAGCGGGCGGATTCACGCGCATCGCGCATCCCCTGCTCTCCCGTACAGGCGTTCGCACATCCGCTGTTGGCGAGAATCGCCTGGGCCTTCCCCGAAGCCGTCCGCTCCCTGTCCAGATGCACAGGGGCTGCGGCAACGCGGTTGGTCGTATAAACGGCGGCGACATTCGCGGGCGTATCCGATACAATCAGCGCGACATCCTTACGTCCGGCGTATTTGATACCGGCTTCGACGCCGGAAGCCTTAAACCCGTTCGCGGCGGCGACCCCGCCGGAAACGTCCACAAACGACTGCATGCGAAAACTCCTTCAAACCTTGCAGGGAACGGGCGACATCACCAGGTGACAACCGTCGCCCCCCAGGACAACCCGACACCGAAGCCCGCCAGCAAAACCTTCATGCCGCGCGTAAGCCGACCCTCCGCCTCGGCGCGCGCAAGCGCGATGGGGATGGTGGAAGAGACCGTGTTGCCGATGTCTTCCATGTTGATGTAAAATTTCTCCTGCGGCAAATCCATCTCCTTGCGGAGCGCTTCCAGCATGAACGTGTTCGCCTGATGGAAAACGTAGAGATCGATGTCGTCTCGCGAAAGGCCGTTCTTCGCCAGCGCCTCATCCACCGTCTGCGGCACCACGCGAAGGCTGAAACGGTAGATCGACTGCCCGTTCATGTAAAGGTTGTCGCGGGAACGGGTATTCCCGAAACGATCCGTCTCCTCGCGGGCGGACTCGGCGGTGCGTGGCTCGCGGGCGCAACCGGCGGGCACGACCAGCGTCTGTGCGCCGGAGCCGTCCGTTCCAAGGGAAAACGCCCCCACCTTTTCCGTCTCCGACGCGGTAAGGAAGGTGACGGCGGCGCCGTCGCCGAAAATCGTACGGACGGACTTATCCATCGGATGGACATACTTCGTGTAGGTGTCCGCCGTCACGAAGAGGATGTTCGACGCGATCCCGGCCGCCATCAACCCCTTTGCAAACGCCAGCCCGTACACATACCCGGAACACCCCAGGTCGAAGTCCGTCGCGCCGCACTGCTTGGAAAGCCCCAGACGATGCTGCAAGATACAAGCGGAAGAAGGAAGGTGATAGTCCGGAGATTGCGTACACATCAAGAGAAAATCAACGGACTCCGGCGACACCCCCGCCTCAAAAAGTTTGCGGCAGGCCCGCTCCGCAAGGTCGAGGGCCGTCTCGCTTTCTGCGGCGATATGGCGCGTCGAGACCCCCGTTTTGGTAAGGATTTTCTCAGGAGTCCATCCCGTGTACAACCCGGCCAACGTCTCGTTGTCGAGCGTCGCCTCCGGCAGTGCATAAGCTATCGAGTTGATTTGCATAACAGTTCAGCGGTAAAGAGGGGGTAACTTTACCACATCCTTCCGCGAACGTCTAGCAGCAATTTTGCGCGAATGGGGACGCGCTTTGTCGCGCCGGCCCCATGCGGCGCGTGGGGACACGCGCCCTCCCTCCTGGTCGCGACGGGGCGCGACCCTCCCCGCCTCCGCGAGAGACAAAAGGAGTTTTGTCGCGCCGTTCCCATGCGGCGCGCGAGACAAGGCGTTTGTTTCTTTTCCGCTAATCCCGTTTTTCGCCTGACGCGCCGCTCGTTGCGGACGAGGCTTCCTGCGCCTGGAGGCGGATTTTCTCAAACGATCGGCGCATCTCCTTCTCGGAACCCCACGCCGCACGGCGGCGTTCGGGACTGACAATGCGGAAATGGCGTGTAACAATATTGCGTTCGAGTTTCCAACCGCCGCATGTATCGACGACACGCCACCACATCCGTGCGTCGATCACCTTCCATTCAAGATTCACCTTGCCCTGCGGGACACGCACCTGCGCATCGGACGATGGCGCGCCGTCCAGTATGCGCGCAAGTTCCGTGAAGTAGAATATCGCCAGATGGTTGCAGACGCGCTTCACCGTGTCGGACTTCCCCCAGAATGCGTCGATGTTCGTCTCCTCGGTAATCGTCTTCGGGACGGAATACTCGACGACGTTCGCAAGTGAGACCGGAGACCCGTTCATGCCGAAGGCCGAACCGCCCTTCCCGCTTGCGACATCGAAGCAATACTTCAGCACCGTGTCCTGCGGATTGACGACGACGAGGGCGGGGCTTTCGCAACCCAGGCCCATATCCGCGAGGTCGCCGTCTTCCATCGAAATCGCCGGCGCAAGGAGGACGCCCTGCGCGATTTTGACATTCCGACGCGCGAGTTCCGCCAGCGTGCGGGCCACGATGCGGCCGCCAAGAGAATGGCCGACGATGACGAGCGTTGACCGGAACGATGCGTCCGTCGCCGCGATTTCATCGGCAAGCCTCTTCGCCGCTTCATCCGCGTTCTTGACCGATTTCGACCAGGTCCGGTCGCCGTCCCAACCCCAGAAGCGGCACTGCGCCCCCTTGAACACGTTGGTGCAGGACGTGTAGGCAAGGCCGTCCCGTTCGGAAGTGCGCATCCATCCCGGAACGTACCAGACCTCGCCGCAGCACCAAGCCGATGTCAGGGGAACAAGTACCCCCGCAATCGCGGCAACCATCGTTCGATTCCTCATTCCTTATGCTCCTGTTTCATTCTCCAATTTGATTAGCGAGAAAACGGTCTTACAGCTTCGCCGCGCCGCACAACGCGATGTCGATTTCACGGCAGAGATCGGGATACCATTTGAGCGGCGAACGTTCCAGTTCCGGCTTGCGGCCCTTTCGCATGTCGTATGGCGCGATGACAACCGAGACGTTCTTTATGTCGACAGCCGACGCGAGATAGAAGATGTCCTCGATCGCGTCGTCGCCGACGGGCACGCACCCGATTGTAACCGCCTTGCCGTGGATCATGATGTCACCGCCGAGATTCGTGCGCCCGTCCGCTTTCGCGCGCGCCCTGTCCGATGCGTTCGGATATGTCACCTTGAGCGAAAGATAGTAACTTGAATTCGGGTTCAGGTACCCAATCCCGTAGATACCCTCCGGAATCTGTCCGTCGCCCTCACGCAGTTTCGGGCCAAGCGTCCCGCTGAAGGCCGTCATCGGATAGATGCGCGGAACTTTCCATCCAGGTGCGTGGACTTCGACGGATCGCTCGTTCTTGAATACGAGTATCCGCAGCTTCCCGCCCGCGCTTTTCGCCACGCTTCTCAATTGCGGCTTCTTCGCGAGAATCGCCGCCGTCCTGTCCGCAATCGAATGCCGCGTCGTCTTCGTCGCAATCACGCCCTCGCCAAGTTCCACGGTTTCGCGGATAGACAAGCCCTTCCACCACGCCATCACCGCCATGCCGCCGACGAAGGTTACGCAGACAACAAAGAATCCAACTGCAATGTTTCTGATTTTCATGTTAAATCTCTTTCTCGTCGACTATTCCACTTTGATCATATCGACTAACGAGTTGAAGTATTCCTGGCTCCAGATGTCGAGGCAGGAAGCGTCCTTCAGGAATGGACGGACATCTTCGCTCGCCGCCTTGAAGTCGATTGTCGCGATGCGCTTCCTAAACGCGGCGACGAGTGCTTCGCGCGAAGAAAGGTCGGTTTCAGGAGCGGCCTCCTTGCATCGCTCCACGAGATGTCCCAAATGACACGCATAGCCATTCCTCACATACCACTCGAGATCGTACCAGTCGCGGCCCTTGGTTCGCGTGCGCCAGGCGCGGAAGAGTGCGGCACTGACCTTGCCGGCGAACAGGTCGCCTATCGAATAGGCACGGATCCAGCGCGACACCGGCTTGACCAGCAGCTTCTGCTCCGTCGAGAATCCCGGCGGCGGATCAATATCAACCTCGATCTTGACCTTGATCTGCTTTTGCGTCGTGAAACCAATCCTGAACACCTCTGACGTCTC
>JAGAEL010000108.1 GCA_017613085.1 Kiritimatiellia bacterium
GTCACGGGGATCGCGCAGGTCCGCGCGCCGTCGCCAAGCACGAGGTCGAAGCCGGCGGGATTGTCCGCAGAGGCGTCGGCGAAGCAGAAGTCGAAGCGCAGGTCGAAGCGGCCGTCCGGCGCCAGCGCGATCGGCTTCTCGTAGAGGGCGAAGCTCTCCTTCGGACGGACGCTCAAATCGGCCGTGCAGGTCCAGATCGGGTCGTTGTTGACGGAGATCCCGTCCTTCGCCGCCACGCCCGCGGCCCTTTCGCCGTAGTTGGTGAAGTCCTCCTCGAAGAGGACGGCGCCGGGCCCCTGCGCGAAGGCGGCGCACGCGGACGCGGCGAGAACGAGAACGGAAAGCGGACGGGTCGTGGTGTTCATGTTATTTCCTGGGGTGAAGGCACGGTGTCAATCTACCACACCTCTCGCTCCCGGACAATGGTACGAAAGTGTAGTCCCGGAAACCGGTAACATGAAATCGCAGGCCCTCCCGTGGCGGGGTCCGCACCCCGCCCCGGCTCGTCCGCGAAATCCGCGACGACCGACCCGCAAGCCGTTGCCCCCAAGCGCGTCCTCGCCCCCGGGGGATGTAGGGGAACGGAACACTTCGCCCGCCGGAGAAGATGCAAAAAGTGTTGACATGGTCGATACGACGGTGCAAAAACTGCGCATCGACGGACATCCAAGGTGCAAAAAAGGTCTACGCGCTGGACGTCGGGCTGCTCGCCACGATGTCCGGGCTGGCCCCGGAGGTCGTCCTCGACGGCCCGCGCATCTTCCGGGAGTTCCGCGGCGCGCTGACGGAGCAGTACGTCTGCCAGCAGCTGGTGGCGGAAACGGGCCTCGCCCCCTGCTACTGGAGCACCGACGATTCGCGCACCGAGATCGATTTCGTCTTCCAGCGGGGGATGCCCGACCCCGTCACACGCCGGTCAGGCGTTGCATTGCCGCGGTATGCAGAGGCCGTTCGAGAACTGCCAAGGAGTCTGTCCCCTTGTCGATTGCGGCTTCGCCGCTCGGGGCAGAACTGCGCAGTGGACGCGCAGACCGCCCACCTAAAACTGAATAATCAAAATAGGTGGGCGTTTTCCGTTGACAAACGGAATCGATGTCGGGTATGATCCGCCGCATGAAACGAAACTCTTTCTTCGGGCGGGACGACCTCCTTGGCCAACTGGCATCTCTGTTCGACAAAAGGACGGCGTCCCTTGTAACCTGCAGGGGGCGCAGACGCATCGGGAAATCGACCCTGGTCAAGGAGTTCGCGCGCCGTTCGGACGCCCGGTTCATAAAACTGGAAGGCTTGAGACCGGAACCAGGCATGACGAATGCCGATCAGCTGGCCTTTTTCGCAACCAAGCTCGCGTCCCAGACGGGTTGCTCCAAAACCGTGCCCGAAGACTGGTATTCGGCGTTCGTCAGACTTGATTCCGTGATATCCGATCGCGGGAAGACCGTTGTCCTTCTTGACGAGATATCGTGGATGGCATTTGACGACAAGACCTTCCCTTCGGTCCTGAAGAACGCCTGGGACGATCTGTTCAAGGCGCATCCGCGGCTTGTGCTCGTCGCCTGCGGCAGCGTGTCCAGCTGGATAAGGGACAACATCGTCGCCAGCAAGGCCTTCGTCGGACGGCGATCCCTCGACGTCGTCGTGCCGGAACTGCCCTTGAAGGACTGCGTCAAGTTCTGGGGCAACCGCGCCGGGCGCGTCGATCCGCGCGAGATCATCGACGTCCTGTCCGTTACGGGCGGCGTCCCAAGGTATCTCGAGGAGATCAATCCGCGCCTGTCGGCGGCCGAGAACATTCGTCGGCTCTGCTATATGCCCAACAGCGTCCTCCGAACGGATTTCGACGACATGTTCAACGACGTCATCACCCGAAAGCAGAAATACGTGGCGCGTGTTTTGAAAACCTTCGTGGACGGCCCGAAGAGCGGCGCCGAGGCGGCGCAATCCATGGGGGTTGAAAAATGCGGGGACATCAACGACGCCATTCAGGTCCTGCAGGAGGCCGGTTTCGTCGCGGAGGAGTGTTCGGTGAACCCCGAGACGGGAACGGAGCTAAGGGAACGGCGCTTCCGGCTAAAGGACAATTACTCGCGGTTCTACTTGAAATTCATAGAACGAAACAAGACGGTCATCGACGCCGGTGCGTTTTCTCTAGCGTCCCTTGACGAACTTGACGGCATTGACGCGGTGCTCGGGCTTGCATTCGAGAACCTTGTGGTCAACAATTACCGGGACCTTCTTCCGCTGTTGCATTTGGACGGGGCGTTGGTCGTTTCCGCCGGCCCGTTCCGCCGTGCGGGAACAAAGTCTCGGGGTGGCGCCGGTTCGGGGTGCCAGGTCGATTTGCTAATCCAGACAAGACGCGCGCTATGCTTCGTCGAAGTCAAAAGAAAGAAGGAGATAGGACGGGAAGTCATCGAGGAGGTCGATCGGAAAGTCAGGGCCGTCAAGCGTCCCGAGGGCGTTTCAGCGAGAACGGCTCTCGTCTATGACGGACGGCTGTCTCCTGTCGCCGCCGCGGACGGCTACTTCGACGCCATCGTCCCCTTCCGCCGCCTGCTCGGACTCTGACCGAA
>JAGAEL010000109.1 GCA_017613085.1 Kiritimatiellia bacterium
ACCGCCGCCAACTACCACAACACGATCATGCGCTCGATCTCCAACGGCCTCGACCGCGTGGGACGCCATGTCGTCCGCCGCTGCCGCATCACCGATTGCGGACAGGCCGGTATCTGCGGATCGCTCGGCGCGGTGTTCTCTTCGATCGAGGACTGCGACATCTCGTACTGCCACTGGAAGAAGCCGTACGGCGGCGCGGAAATGGGCGGCATCAAAATCCACGCGGCGGTCGATTTCACCATTGCGCGTTGCCGCATCCACCACTGCGGCAGCATCGCCGGCATCTGGTTCGACTGGATGGGACAAGGCGCCCGCGTCGTCGGGAACAGGATGTGGGCGAACGCTCGCGACCTCTTCTTCGAGGTCGATCACGGCCCGATCCTCGTGGAGGGCAACGACTTCTTTTCCGACATTGCGCTGATGGCCTGTTCGCAGAGCGCGGCGTTCGTGGGCAACCGCATTCGCGGCGGCTACCGCTACCACAACGACAAGCGCCGCACGCCGATCTTCAAGCCGCACTCCGTCACGCTCGATTCGCTCGACAAGGTGGAATGTGGGCAGGGCGCATTCATCTTCATCAACAACATCCTCGGCAACGACCCGCGCTGGGCGAAGGAGGCGCATCCCAGCCGCTACGAGGACAACTGGATGATCCCCGCCGACTGCTGGAAGGTGGACGAGGCGACGGGTGAATGTACGATCACGCCGCCCGCAGATTCGAAGAAACCGGACTTCAAGCCGGTCGACGCGAAACGTCTCGGCAAGGCGGCCTTGCACGACCAGACATTCCCCGCTCCTTCGTTCCCGTCCCACGACATTCGCGGGAGGGACGCGCTGCCCCGCGTCCGCATTTCTGGCCATGTGGAATGACACCCCTCTTCGAACGCGAAGAAGAAAATTGTAAAATTTTTTCAATTTGGGGTTGCACATATTTTCAAAATGTGCTATACGGCACTTGTTGTTTGTTTTAAACAACGTTTCACAAACCGAAAGGAAAGTCAGGTATGGCTTGCAAGTGCACAACCAAGAAGGCCCCGGCTGCGAAGACTGTCGCCGCCAAGAAGGCTGTTGAGAAGAAACCTGCGGCGAAGGCCGTGAAGACTGCTGCCAAGAAGGCTGCCCCCAAGGCTGCTCCGAAGGCTGCCGTGAAGAAGGCTGCTCCGAAGAAAGCCGCCCCCAAGGCCGCTCCGAAGGCTGCCCCCAAGGCCGCTGTGAAGAAAGCCGCCCCCAAGGCCGCTCCGAAGGCTGCCGTGAAGAAGGCTGCTCCGAAGGCCAAGGCCCCGGCGAAGAAGCCTGCTGTCAAGAAGGCCGCCGCCAAGAAGGCGTAAGCGTTCTGGCGATTCCGCAGCCCGTGAATCCGTATCCCGTCAAAGGAGGGGGTTCGCGGGCTTTTTGTACCGTATGACCTATCGCTGCCCATACTGCAAACAGACGTTCGGCGAAGAGCCGTCCGTGAAATGCCCCGCCTGCGGACGCCTTCTGGGCGCGCGCCCCGTGTCCGCGTCGGAACGCCGCGCCCGCCGCCGCGCCAAGGAACGCATCTGGCGTGAAGCCGAACGCCAGAAGGCCGCGCTCGGCGCGTCCGTTCCGGGAGGCGGACGCCGTAACCCGCGTTTTTATCTCGTCGCCGTCCTGCTGTTGGCCGTTCTCGGCGGACTGCTCCTGAAGACCGCCGACACCGCTTCCGCCCGAAAGGCGGGGAATCCCCTGCTCCGCGCCATGCGCCATGTCGATACCTTGGCGACCGCGCTCGCCCGCTACCATTTCCACACCGGACGCTACCCGGATGCCCAACAGGGGCTCTACGCGCTCGTGCGCGACCCTGCGGACGCACCGGGGTGGGACGGTCCCTACGTCAGCCACATCGCGACCGACCTTTGGGACACGCCCTACGTCTACCGCCCCGACATTCCCACGAACGGGCACCCGCTTGTTTTTTCCTGCGGGCCGGACCGCCGCCCGAACACGGCGGACGACATCCATCCCGACCCTGCCTGTTTCCATCCGGGAACCGACTGGACGAACGGCTGGGTCTCCGCCGCCCGCCGCGTCCGGGGCGTCCGAGTCCTGACGAAAGAAGACACCGCACAAGGAGGAGTCACACCGTGAACACCGATTCCATCGAAACCACACGCATCGAAGTCATCGCGCGCGGCGTCTGCCTGGTAGACGGCCAGCTGTTGCTCTGCCGTGGCAAGGGCGCACCGATCTCCTACCTTCCCGGCGGGCACATCGAATTCCGCGAAACGGCCCGCCACGCGCTGGAACGCGAAATCCGCGAAGAACTGGGGTTGCCGTCGAAGGCGGGACGTTTCCTCGGCTGTTGCGAGAATTCCTTCCTGCAGAAGGGCGAACCGCACGCCGAAATCAACCTCGTCTTTGAGCTGGAAATCCCCGGCGCCTCCCCCGCCGTGCCGATAGAGGCGGCGGAATCGTGGATCGGATTCGAGTGGCGCCCGCTCGTCTCTCTCGGCGACGCCGGACTCGTCCCCGCGCCCCTGCGCGCGCAGCTCACGCGCTGGCTCGCCGCGCCCGGCGGCCATTTCGATTGCGGCGACCAGTGGCTGGACATTCCGCCGGAACACGCTTGATCAACCCAACAAGAAAGGAAACAACACCATGAACTCCATTCCCAACGTCACCCTGAACAACGGCGTCGAAATGCCGATCATCGGCTACGGCGTCTACCAAGTCGAACCGCAGGAGGCGGAACGCTGCGTCCTGGACGCGATTGCCGTCGGCTACCGCTCCATCGACACCGCCCAGGCGTACTACAACGAAGAAGGCGTCGGACTCGCCATCTCGAAATGCGGCATTCCCCGCGACCAGCTCTTCATCACGACCAAGGTGTGGATCAACAACGCCGGGAAGGAACGTGCCGCGAAGTCCATCGAGGAATCGCTTCGCAAGCTGCGGACCGATTACGTGGACCTGCTGCTCGTCCACCAGCCGTTCAACGATTATTACGGCAGTTACCACGCGATGCAGGACGCGCTACACGCGGGGAAAGCCCGCGCGATCGGCGTCTCCAACTTCTATCCGGACCGTTTCATCGACATCGCGCGTTTCGCCGACATCGTCCCGGCGGTCAACCAGATCGAGACGCACGTCTTCCAGCAGCAGAAGATTGCGCGCAAGCACCTGGCCCGCTACGGAACGCAGATCGAGTCCTGGGGACCGCTCGCGGAAGGGCGGAACGGGTTGTTCACGAATCCCGTGCTGACCGACATCGGTGCCGCGCACGGACGCACCGCCGCCCAGGTCGCGCTGCGGTTCCTCATGCAGAGCGGCGTGGTGATCATCCCGAAATCCACGCGCCGTGAACGCATGGAAGAAAACCTCGCCATCCTTGAATTCTCGCTAACGCCGGAGGAGATGTCCCGCATCGAAGCGCTGGACGGCGGCAAGAGCCTCTGGTTCAACCACCAGGATCCGGAAACGGTCGAGTGGTTCATGGAGTACTGCAAGGAACACAAGTAGCGAAAAACGCCTCAAGACGGAGGATGTTTTTCGAGCCGTCGAATTCCGCTTCGACCGTCCGCCTCGCGGCGGCGGCGAGGCGGTTTCGTTCTTCGGGGCGGGCGAGCGCCCCTTCCAACGCGGCGGCGAGCGCCCCCGCGTCTTCCGGCGGAACGAGCCATCCGTTCCCT
>JAGAEL010000110.1 GCA_017613085.1 Kiritimatiellia bacterium
GACCGCCGTCCTCTGCGGCGACGCGCTCCAGGCGCTCGCTTTCGAGACGGTGGCGGCGACGGGCGACATCGCGCTCGTCCGCGAACTCGCCCGTGCCGCCGGTCCGAAAGGGGTTATCGCCGGACAGGTGGAGGACATCCGCTACGACGGCCATCCCACGCGGGAACTACTGGACCATGTGTTCCGGCACAAGACGGGCGACCTTTTCCGTTGCGCGTGCCGGATGGGTGTACTTTCCGCCCGCGCCGGCGAAGAAGCGTTGACGGCCATCACAGACTTCGCGGAACACTTCGGACTGGCGTTCCAAATCGAGGACGATCTACTGGACGCCGTCCAGGCGAAGGAAGACGCCAAACCGGAACTCTCCTGCCTCGACCTCATGTCGGAAGAAGCCGCCCGCGACTGGTGCCGTTCCGAAACGGAAGCGGCCGTCGCCGCCCTCGACGCCCCCGGCCTCGTTTCCGAGGCGGCACAGAACCTCGCAGCCCTCACGCGGGGTCTCGTTTCGCGGAAGGTGTAAGGACCGCCAACGATTGCCACCGACAGCCACCGACTACACAAAAACCGCCGCGCGAATCGCGCGGCGGCAGGAAAGGGCGGGACTTTGCCCGCCGGTTGTTGTGTGGTGTGTGGTGGTGTGAAAATTAGCCAGCAGATCAGCCAGCCGCAGCCGCATCAGACAACTTGTGCTGATCGGTCTCGTCGCTGCCGTTGATAGTCGGGTTCGGGCAGACCGGACGATCGGTGCCAGTCGGAACCGCATACGTGGCTTTCGAAGACGGGCAGGAAGGCGTAACCTTGATGTACGCAGTCGAGCCGAAAATATCCGAAGCCGCAGGAGTCGGTATACCGCCGATCTTCGCCTGTTCGACCGCGCCCTCAATCTGCTTGAGGTTCGCGATGCAGGCGTTCTTCTGGGACTCTTTACGCGACTTGACAAAGTTCGGGATGGCGATGGCGGCCAGGATGCCGATAATCGCGACCACGATCATGATTTCAACCAACGTGAAACCCTGTGTGCTGTGCTTCTTCATAACAGTTCTCCTTGTGTTGTGATCCTTAATCATCTGCTACCGGCATCCGTCGGCAGACAGCTGGAAAAGAGCAGTAGCCGTGCCAAAGTGAAAAACAACGCATATTTTTACCTCTTTCACCGCCCTGAACACCTCCGGACACCTTCCTTTTTCTCAAAAATGATAGCTTCCTTTCTCAATCAAGAGAAGAATCCCTGACTAGCCCCCCCAAAAGATACCCTTGAAAATCGGCGGGAGGGGGTGCTGTGAACGACAACGGTTCGCCGGTCACGGGATGAGGAAAGGAAAGGCTGGTCGAATGGAGCATCTGCCGTTGCGGTACCGGGTCGAGCGCGGCGTCCGCCGAAGAACGCCCGTACAGGACGTCGCCCAGCACGGGGCAGCCGATGTGGTTCATGTGGATACGGATCTGGTGGGTACGCCCCGTCTCGATATGGACCCGCATGAGCGTGTACCGGCCGAAACGCCGCTCCACCTTCCAGTTGCTGACCGCCCGCCGCCCGTTGCGGTCTACCACCGCCCACTGCTGGCGCAACACCGGGTGCCGCCCGATCAGCGTCTCGATCCGCCCCGACTCCTTTTCCGGCGCACCGTGGACGAGGCAGAGGTATTCCTTGTGCATCCCCCCGTTCTGGAAGAGCAGGGAGAATCCGCGAAACGCGGCGTCGGTCTTCGCCGCCACCATCACCCCCGACGTGTCTTTATCCAGCCGGTGGACGATGCCGGGGCGTTCAAAACCGCCGATCCCGGCAAGGTCTTTGCAATGGAAGAGCAGCGCGTTGACGAGCGTACCGTCCGGATGGCCGGGACCGGAATGGACGACCAGCCCCGCCGGCTTGTTCAGCACAAGGCAGTCGGCATCTTCGTAAAGGATGTCGAGCGGAATCTCCTCCGGGTGGGGTTCGACCGGCACGGGCGGCGGGATGGAGACGACCAGTTCCGCCGCCGCCTTCAAACGTTCGCACGAACGGAGCGGAGTCCCGTCCGTCGCATAGATGTGGCCTTCGCGCAAAAGCGCCTGGATGCGGGAACGCGAAAGGTCGGGAAGGCGCTGCACCAGCCACAAATCGAGGCGGATGCCGTCCGTCCCTTCCGGCGGGACGGAAAGCGTCCGCGTATCGGGGACTTCAGGTTCGGGACGTTCGTCATCCCCGCGATCCAGATTGTCGGCGTCCTCGTTCATTCGTCCTTGTAGACATCGACACGGGTGGAGCCGTGTCCATACGGCGGCGGCCCGACGACCGCCTTCCCTTCGTCCGGCGGAGGCTCGTCATAGCGCCATCCTCCGCCCCCGAACCCTTCCTGCATCGCGACCAACCGATACTCGCTCTCGGCGGAGACGAAGATGAAATAAGCGATCAACAGCATGTTGAACGTACCGCCGACAAACGGGACGCGGATGCCGAAAAGGTTCAGCACCGCGCCGATCGCGAAAAGGACGGCGATCCCGCGCCCGATACGCGAAGCGACCCATGTGGCCTTTGTACGCGACATAAAAAACTGCTGCAGCACCGCGCGCAGAATGCGTCCCCCGTCCATCGGAAACGCAGGGATCAAGTTGAACGCGCACAAAACCAGGTTTCCCCACCCGAAGGCGTAGAAAAGGACACCTTGGACGGGGAAATGCCACGGCGGGGCGCACAGGAGAATTCCCGCAATGCCGAGCAACAGGCTGACGGCCGGCCCCGCAAGGGCAACCAGCATCTCCTGCCAAGGTTTGCGCGGCATCGTCTCGAACGCGGCCGCCCCTCCGATCAGCATCAGCGTGATACTGCGGATCCGGCAGCCGAACGCCTTCCCGACCAGGCTGTGGCCGAGTTCGTGCAGGACGATAGAGAGCAACAGGAGCGCGAACGCCAGTAAATCGTAGACGGGCGATCCCCACCGCCCGAACATCAGGATGGCGAGAATGATCAACGAGGAATCCAGCCTCAAGGGGATGCCGAAAACGGTACACAGATGCCAAGACGATTTAAACACGGCGCCCCCTTTTCGCCTTGGCGGCGGCACGGCTCCGCTCCCGCTGCTGTTCCGGCGTGGCGCGGTGCCCCGAATCTTCCGGGCGCGACGGCTTCGGCCGCCAGCGGTTTTCGGGCAGCCACGTCACCAGCAGGTTGCACTTGGCGCCGAGCGGTTCGAGGGTGTACGTCCCCGCGTCGGCGGGAATCAGGCAGGACATCTTACGCGACAGTTCCACCGAGACGCCGCCCGCCGTGACGCGCACGCCACCGGACTTTTCGACGAACAGCGCGTGGAAGGTGTCACCCCGCAACCGGACGGTTTCGGAACCGCGAAGACGCAGTTTGCGTAATTCAAAATAACGGGTACTCGCGATGTGGAACCACTCGTTCAACCCATGCGTCTCGACACCGCGCGGTTCAAGGATTTCGGGAGCGCCAAGGGAAAAATCGATCGTCTCCAACGCCTTTTCGGTATGAAGGGAACGGCCGGCGACCAGCGGACGGTCCCAGTCGTACAGACGGAAAGTGGTGTCCGAACTCTGCTGAACCTCGTAGACAAGGCATCCCGCGCCGAGCGCGTGGACGAGCCCCCCGGGAATGACGATGGCGGTGCCGGGTACGGCGGGAATCGCGTTGAGGAGGGAGGCGACGCTTCCGTTCCCCGCCCGCAATGCCCGCTCCAGCTTGGCGCGGGTGACACCGGGTTTCAATCCCGCGTAAAGGAAGGCTTCCGGCTCGGCCGCAAGAACGAACCACGCCTCGGTTTTCGGGAATCCGCCGACACGCGCCGCGTTCTCGTTGTTCGGGTGGACCTGGATGCTCAGTTTCTCCGCCGCGTCGATGATTTTGAATAGAAGGGGAAAACAGTCCTTGACGGGGGCGTTCCACCCGACAAGCCCCCCGCGCGCGGCCAGTTCGGGCAGCGTCACAACGTCGTCCTTCAACACACTCACGCCGGCCGGATGGGAAGAGATCTCCCACGATTCGGAACAAGGGTCGGGGGCGCTTGACAAACGACCGGGAAGTTTTGGGATACGATTCCCGCCCCACGGAGCGGTCTTGTAGACGGGATTGAAAACGAGAGGCTGCAGAAGCGGTTCCATTTCGGAAACTACCGCTGTTGTTCTTCGGAGACCAGCGTCAGGATCCGGTTAAGGAGCGACGTGGACTCCGCCTGCTGTTTGATGCAGGCCTGGCACATATTGACCAACTCCGCATACCGGTGGAGCGTCGATATACGCGACTTCTCCAACTCGGAACGGCGGTTCTTGACGCTATCGAGCGCCTGTTCCAGTTCGGCGACCGTCTGTTCGCTCTTCAAGAGCATGCGGCGCGTCTGGAAAAGCTGGGTTAACAGCTCGCCGGGATTGAGATCCAGATCGGAGAGTTTCATACCGTCCGGAATCGGGACCTGAATCATCTCCCCACATTCCACGCACCGCGTCTGCAACCCGGCGCCGCGATAGTCGATCGCCAGATTGTGGCCGCAGTGCGGGCAGTCGAACACGATATCCGTAGGCCGGATATCATCCCCGGCATCCTCCATGCCGTCATCGGCCGGCATCTGCCCCTCAAGGCCCGCCGCCCCTTCAAACGCCAATTCGGCGATTCCGTTCTGTTCTTCGTTCTCTGGATTCATCTTTTCGCTCCTCTGTTGAAACGGGAAACAGGTTCCGGGAGGGACGGCGGTGTCACGCCCATCGGCAGAAACGCGGCTAAGCCTTGGTAACCTTACCGTGCTTGATGCACTGGGTGCAGACCGTCAGACGGCAGACCGTCCCGTTCGGCAGCTTGGCGCGGACCGAGCGGAGGTTGGGGAGGAAACGACGGCGCGTAATGCCCGTGGTATGCAAACCGATACCGCCTTTGTACTTCGCCAGACCGTGGCGTACAATCCGGTTCCCGACGGACGGGTGCTTCCCGCAAATGTCACAAACTCTCGACATAATTCATACTCCTTGCTGAAAAGGAGGTCTATCATATCATCATGTGGCAGAAAGAACAAGCGTAAAATTCGGGAAGTTTTGTATTGCCCTACCCCTCCCCGAAACGCTACACTACCCCTACCTTTTCACAAGCAAACGGGCGCGTGGTGAAATTGGCAGACACGCAGGATTTAGGTTCCTGTGCCGCAAGGCGTGTGGGTTCAAGTCCCACCGCGCCCACCAGGGCGGGGGCAGTGCCCCGCCCCCACGAGATTACCGCACTTGACCCTGTTGGTGACCCCGCCCCCACGAGATTACCGCACTTGGCACTGTTGGCGCCACGCCCCACGAGATTACCGCACTTGGCACTGTTGGTACCCAGCCCCACGAGATTACTTGGCACTGTTGGTGCCCCGCCACCACGAGACCAGAGCCGGCACACGTTCCTTAAAGGTTCTCAAAGGGGTTGCAGCTGAAACCGCCGCCGCGAGGGCCACGGTCCTGGCGGTGGCCGCCTGGCCTCGGCCCGCCGCGATCCGGGCGGTTTCCACCCCGGAAATCACGGTCTTGGCGGTACCCGCCACGGCCTTCGCCGCCGCGAGGCGCTTCACCCCGATGGGCGGGCGCGGGGGCATTCCCCGTGCGGGGCGTACGCGCGCTAAGCGAAATCCGTTTCCGGGCGGGATCGACAGAAAGGACGCGCACCTTCAAGCGGTCGCCGGTTTTCACGACACTCGCCGGATCCGAGACATAGTGGTCGCAGAGTTCCGAAACGTGTACGAGACCGTCCTGATGGACACCGATGTCGACAAACGCGCCGAACGCGGTCACGTTCGTCACAATCCCTTCCAACTCCATCCCTTCCTTGACGTCCTCGAACTCCGTCACGTCCTCGCGGAACGCCGGCTTTTCAAAGGTGGCGCGCGGATCGCGCCCCGGCTTCTTCAGTTCCGCCGCGATGTCGCGCAGCGTGGGCAGCCCGACCGCGTCGGGAATTTCTTTCCCGTCCGTCTGCGTGACGTATTTCTCAAGCTGGATCTTGTCCACCAGCTCCGCGTTCCCGACGAGCTTGTCGACGCCTACGCCGAGGTCTTTCGCCATCTGTTCGACCAGCGCGTACCGTTCCGGATGCACCCCCGAAGAATCGAGCGGATTCTCCGCGCCCCGGATACGGAGGAAGCCGGCGGCCTGCTCAAAGGTTTTGGGGCCAAGCCCCGGAACCTTGCAGAGTTCTTTGCGGCTCTTGAACGCGCCGTTCTTGTTGCGGTATTCGACAATTTTTTTCGCCATCGTACCGCCGATCCCGGAGACGCGCGTCAGGAGCGGCGCACTCGCCGTGTTCAATTCAACGCCGACATGGTTCACGCAACTGACGACCACCTCGTCCAGTTTCGCCGCCAACAGCGGCTGGTGGACGTCGTGCTGGTACTGGCCGACACCGATGGATTTCGGATCGATCTTGACGAGTTCGGCGAGCGGATCCTGCAGACGGCGTCCGATAGAGATCGCGCCGCGCACGGTGAGGTCCAGATCCGGGAACTCCTCGCGCGCGACCGCGCTCGCGCTGTAGACCGAGGCGCCGGCCTCGCTGACGGAGATGACCATCACGTCCTTCGCACCCGCCTCCTTCAAGACGCCGCGCACGAACGCCTCGGTGTCGCGGCCGCCCGTCCCGTTCCCGACGGCGATGGCGTAAGGGCGGTATTTCGCCACAAGCTTGCAGATATCGACCTTCGCCTCGACCGCTTCGCGCGCACCTTTCGACGGATAGATCGTGCAGTTCTCCAGGAACTTCCCGGTGTCGTCCAGCGCGACGCACTTGCATCCCGTCCGGATACCGGGGTCGATGCCGATGATCTTCTTCTCCCCGAGAGGCGCGGCCAGCAGAAGGTTGCGCAGGTTTTCGGCGAAGACTTCGACTGCCGCACGGTCTGCCTTCATCTTCTGTTCGACGGTGACATCGATCTCCACGCTCGGCGCGATGAGGCGCTTGTAGCTGTCCTCGATCGCCTCGCCCAACGCATCGGCGAACGGCGACGCCGTGTCGAGATTGTACATCTCGCGGATCTTCTCCAGCAACGGCGCGGCCTCGCAATTCAGCTTGACGCGCAGCACACCCTCGGTCATCCCGCGCCGGATGGCGAGGAAGCGGTGCGACGGGATCTGGGCGATCGGCTCGCTAAAGTCATAGTACTGCTCGAACTTCGTCGGTTCGGTCGGTTTCGGATCGACCACCTGCGAAGAGACAACCCCGTTGGTTTCAAACGCCTTACGGACGAAACCGCGCACCTCCGCGTTCTCCGAAACGGCCTCGGCCACGATGTCCTTCGCACCGGCCAGCGCATCCTCCGCGCTCTTGACGCCCTTCTCCTCGTTGATGAACGCGGCGGCGGCTTCAAGCGGCGTTTCGCCCCTGCCCTGTTCGAGAATCTTCTCGGCCAACGGCTCCAGCCCTTTCTCCTTCGCGATCATCGCACGGGTACGGCGCTTCGGCTTGTACGGGAGGTAAAGGTCTTCCAGCGCGGTCTTCGACATACACGCGACAATCTTCGACTTTAGCTCGTCGGTCAACTTGCCCTGCTCGTCAATCGACTTCAGAATCGTCGCCCGCCGGTCCTCCAGCTCCTTGTAGTAGTTCAGGCGTTCCTGAATCTTCGAAATCTGCACCTCGTCGAGATTCCCGTGCGCCTCTTTACGGTAGCGGGCGATAAAGGGAATCGTGCTGCCTTCCGCCAGCAGCCGTGCCACGGCGGTAATCTGCCGGGGCGTGATCTTCAACTCTTCCACAAGACGGGGAAGGGCTGTGTCCAACCCCATGTCGTTGCTCTCAGCTTCAGCCATTTGATATCCTCTGATACGGTAACGAAAACGGGGTCAGTATACCACACCACCCCGTTTGGCACAGCAAAAAAGTAAGCGAAAAACGCCCGTTACCGCATATCGATATTTTCCCGTCACTTGTTTCGGCCATAGCGGACTTCGATCTTTCCGACGGGATAGATCCGGTCGATTCCGCCTTCGAGCGGCAGCGCGATTTCCGGCTTGCCGTCTTTGCGTCCCACGGAGACGGCGAGTGTGTAGATTCCGGGTTTCAACAATTCAACCTTCTCGCCGGGCAGGTTCCGCTTGTGTTTGACGAACCACTCGAGCACCACGTCCTTGTCCGGCACGGGGGCCGTGTAGCCGAAGCGGCAGGGCGTCGCCACATCGACGGGTTTCTCCACGCCGTCCCATTTCGGCTCGGCGGAACGGAACCCGAACGTGTTGTCCGTCACGCGCCAGCATACGACACCCTTGTCGTTCAGCAGGTTCCACGTCAGCGTGGCGTTCCCATACTGGGGTGCGACACCGACGTTCACCCACGTCGATTTTACGACGACCGGTTCGTTCACCTCCACGGTTTCCGGGTATTCCACGCGCCGCAACTCAAGGCGATACCCGAGACGGTTCGCGGTCTCCGTCCACACGTCCTTGTTCACCTCCCAGTAGAGGTCCGGGAAACTGTGCGTGGAGAAATAGCTCGCACGGTACGCCTCGATGCACTCCTTGAGTTTCTCCGGCTTCCATACGCCGTTGTCCAGTCGCCTCGACATGTGCCCCGTTTCGACGACGACAGGCGTTTCCTTCGCGAACCGGCGCGCAAAACGATCACTCCACCAGTAGTCCTTGTTGATCAGAATAGAATCGTCGCGGAATCCGATGCCGAGCTCGCGGCAGTATTTGAAGATCGGCGAGTCGTCGAGCAACTCGCCAGTAGCGGGATCCTTGCGCTTGATGTCACCCCAGTACCCGTCGTTGCCGATGTCGTCCGAGACGACGAGGTAGGTGTTCGGCAGACACCGGCGCAGCAACGAAAGGTGCGTCTTCGCGATCCTGCGGAACCGTTCCGGGTTATCCTTCGCCTCCTTGCCGAACTTCGAGGTGTGGCATTCGCCGTAGATGCCGAGCGACCCGAGATCGACGAACGCCACGTCGGGGTTGCCGTCGTACCGCGCCGCAAACGCCTTGAGGAATTGCTCCACCTTGGCGAGGAACACGGGATCATCCCAGAACTCATCGAACTCCTGCTTGTACGGCACAAACTCGTGCTTCTCGTCCTCGTGCGTCCACTTCCCCTTGATTCCGGCGTCCATCGCCCACTGCGGGATGGAAAGGAGCGTATGATCCTGACACGAAATACGGAATGCAACCTTCTTGCCCGCCTTGATCCACGGCGCGGTCTTGGAATCGAGCAGATCCCATCGGTACACCCCCTCTTCCGGCTCCAGATAACGCCAAGGCAGACGCATGTAGATGACGGTCGTGCCGGGCATCCAGTCGAGCGTGTCGCCAGGCTCCGTCTGGGCGCCGTACGCCCAGAGGCGGCTTGAGTAGTAGAAGTGGACGAATCCCATGCCGGGGTTGCACAGCACCTCGTCCGTTGCCTTCGGTTCCACGACCGCCGCGCCCGCCGCAAGCGCAAACGCGAACATAGCGCAAAATGTCAATCCCTTATTCATCGGCTTCCCTTCATAATAAAACTAATTACAGCCCGACGACGTGGATGGTCTTGCCGTTGAAGAGCTCGTCGCGCGTGTAGATCTTCTCGTCCCAGGACTTGTCCTTCGACTTGTCGAATACGGGCATCCAGCCCTCGGGGAGGCCGAGTTCGTCGAGGTACCCGGCGCACTGCTCGTAGGACTTCTCGCCCTTGAAGTTGGCGGACGTCTTGACCTCGATTGCGTAGCGCGCGCCGCGGAACTCCACGCAGAGGTCGAGCCGCCCCTGCCCGAGCGCCATCTCGCGGTTGATGTGTCCGCCGCCGTTCGTGACGCGCTGGAGGAACGCCATGAGGACGAGGTGCGGCACGGCCTCGCGGTAGCCCATGATGTCACGGTCCGCCCCGGAGTTCTCGCGCCAGAACCGCTGGAACGCAGCCATCAGCCCGGCCATGTCGAGCCCGTCGTCCTTCACCCACGGCGTCTCGGGGATGCTGGAAAGCATATCGTCCTGCTCGTCACGGGTCAAGTAACGACCGATAATCTCCGAGTACATGGGGTTCGCAGGAACGACCCGCTTTATTTCATCCTCGCGCAGAAGGCCGAGATCGATCACGTAGCGGAACTCCTCCGAGTTGCGGGACACAACAAGTCCCTGTCCAGAGATCAGCGGCTCGACGAGGCGGCGCACGCGCGGCTCCCGCATCCGCTCCATGAGCGAGTCGACGTGCGTGTCCCGCCGGCGGATGATCGCCTCCTTCGCCGCCTCGACGTCCGTGACGGTGACCGCCTCGCCGTACCGCGAACCATGTATTTCCTCGACACACTCACAGGCAATGGCGTTCACGAGCCAGGGCTGTCCGCGCGTCAAGCGCCAGACATCCTCGACCACGCCGTCGGCGAACACCTGACCGGTCTCCGCCGTATGTTGCGCATAGAGCGTACGGATATCGGGTTCGGTAAAGTTCGGGATCAGCATATCCTTGCGGATAATATTGAACGGACTGATCTGTCCGAGCGATTCACCATTGGGACGGATCTGCGCCTTGTAGTCGCGCACGTCCAACATTCCGACAAGCGCAACAGACTTCGGGAACGGAATCTCCTTACGGTTGACGTATCCATCGCGCAACTGGCGGAGAAACGAGATCAAGGCATCGCCAACAAGGCAGTCGGCCTCGTCAAAGAATACCGCTACCGGCTTCTTGACCGCCCTGCAGAGGTTCTGCAGCACCGTACGAATGGCTAGACCTACCCCGCCGCGATCAGACCTCAGTTCAAGAGTGTCTGGGGTTGCCGAATAGTACGGGGACATCTCAGCATTGTCCGCAATGAGATCGCGGATGGCGATGTTCGACACGTTCGGGTCGGATGCACTCTGTTGTGTCTCAAGAGTACAATAGATTGCGAACATGTCGCCCTTCTCGTTGATCTCGCGCACAAGCGCCTTGAGCGCCGTCGTCTTGCCGGTCTGGCGCGGCGCGTGGATGACAAAGTAGTTGCCGGACGCGACAAGTTCGCGGATGCCCGGCAACCGATCCAGCGCCGGCAACATGTAGTGCTCGTCGGGAAAGCACGGCCCCGTTGTGTTGAATCGCCTCATCGTTCGCCTATCCGTCACTCGATCATAAGGCGGAAGAAGCTATTGGTCTTGCTAGCCGTATCGCCGCCGTCTGCGTTGATGAGCGGGAACTTGCCCTCAACCAGGTCGAGATTGTTCGTCTGGACGGGGGCTCCGTCCAGCTCCTCGTACCGGTAGAGTTTGAGAGAACCTCTCACTCTTTCTCTCCAGTTTGTGCCAAGAACATCCAGATCGCCGTTGATTGCGACACGCCCGGCAGGCGTGATTGCGATCCCCGTGATACGTAGATCCATAACCTGCTCTTTAGTTCCCGTAAAGGACGTGATGAGGGCCTGTCCCGCAACCGACGCACCAAGTTCGTCCATCCACTCGCGAATCAGGTTATTGCCTGCAATCGCACTCCTCACCGACTCCTTGCCGATCGCATTAGTCGGCGGTATGAACGAGGGCTTCCACTGCCCCTCTGTCATCACCGTGTCGCCGAAGTCAAGCGCGATGAAGTGCGCGCCCGTGCCCTTGCAGGCATTGCTCCACCAGGCCGCCTCGAAGTGGAGCGTCTGGATGGTCGCACCGTCGGAATCGTATACCATCATATCAACCGCACCGTTCGTGATCTTCGCGCCAGACGCCGACCAGTCGTCCGCCTTCGTGAATGTGATCGTTCCGCCTGCCGCGATTTCGCGCCCCGCACCGACCGTGACATCGACCTTCGGCGTCGTATCGCCCGTCTTGGTGCAGGTGAAGCGCAGCCCCTCCAGCGACACCGTGCGGTTCAGCAGGTTGGTGAGGACGATGAACTCGCTTCCATCACCACTGCCGTCCGCCGTATTGGAATAGACCGCCGCAACACGGATACCAAGAGATTGGTAACTCGGCATGAACGAAGTCCACTGTCCGATTGCGGTCACCGTGTCGCCAAACTCAAGCGCGATGAAGTACGCGCCTGTGCCCTTGCAGGCGTTGTTCCACCAGGCCGCCTCGAAGTGGAGCGTCTGGATTGTCGCGCCATCGGAGTCGTACATCAGCATGTCAACCGCGCCGTTCGTGATCTTCGCGGATGGCCAGTCGTTTGCCTTCGTGAGCTTCAAGGTTCCACCAGCCGCAATCTCGCGTCCCGCGCCGAGCGTGACATCGACCTTCGGCGCATCGCCGGTCTTCGCGCAGGTGAAGCGCAAGCCTTCGAGCGAAACGGCATGGTCGAGGAGGTTCGTGAGGATGATGAACTCGGAGCCGTCGCCGCTGCCGTCCAGCGTATTGGAATAGACGGCCGCCACGCGGACGCCCTGCGCCTGGTCGCTCAGCGTTTCCGCCGCGAGCGCGGCGACGTTGAGCGCGCTCCATTCACCGCCAGTCGAGAGGTAGCGGGCGTTCACCGTTGCGCCGCCCTGCGGGAGCGTGAAGCCCGCCGCCGGACAAGCGATCGCGCCTGCGGCGACCGAGCCGTCCTCCGCGCGCGGATCGGAGCCGTCGAGCGTGTAATAGACCGTACCGTTAGCGTATGCCGCGTTCGATTCTGAGCTCATCAGCTTCACCGTCGTGCCATCGGGGAGCGCAACGCCCTCGGCGATGCGATTTCCGTTTTCGTCGTACGCCGCCGGCGCGGCGACGGACGGATACCAACCACGACTACGGTACTGCGACAGCATATACGACGTGCGGTTGTTGAAGAACGTGAAGCAGACGTTGCAAGAATTAAGCCAGGTCTGGCGAGTCTGGCTCTTCTGGGCCCAGCGCGCGGCCTCGCACACGACCACGTCGTCAATCTCCGCCATGCGGCTCTCGAAGCGCTCGCGGTTCTTCTCCGCCGTGAGCGCTCCGCCGGGCGCAAGGCAGTGCTTGTAGAAGCGGTCTGCGAACGC
>JAGAEL010000111.1 GCA_017613085.1 Kiritimatiellia bacterium
ACGTTCCCGGCCGGTATGTCGAGAACGCCTGTTTCCGAGGCGAGGACGAAAAGGCCGTCCTTTGTAAGCGTCCACCGGGCGGGACGCAATCCGTTCCGGTCGAGCGCCGCGCCGAGGCTTGTGCCGTCGGTGAACGCGATTGCGGCTGGGCCGTCCCACGGCTCCATCAGCGCGGAATGGTATTCGTAGAACGCACGGACGTCGTGTCCCATGTGGTACTTCGCGCCCCAGGCCTGCGGGACGAGCATCATCATCGCGTGCGGCGCGTCGCGTCCCGCCGCGACCAGAAGCTCGAACATATTGTCGAGCGAGGCGGAATCGCTTTGCGGCTTGTCGATCAACGGCAGGATTTTTCCGATGTCGGGGAATTCCAGCGACGGCTCGCGGGCGGCGAGGGCGTTGAGATTGCCCTTGAGCGCGTTGATTTCGCCGTTGTGCGCAATGGCGCGGAACGGATGGGCGAGTTCCCAGGACGGGAAGGTATTCGTCGAATACCGCTGGTGGACAATCGCGAACGGCGAAACAAAATCAGGGTCGGAGAGGTCGGGATAGAACTTTTCAATCTGCGTCGCCAACAAAAGCCCCTTGTAGACGATCGTGCGCGATGAACAGGAACAGATGTACGTATTCGTTGTGGACTTCTCGATCTGCCGCCGGATGACGTAGAACTTTCGTTCCAGAGAATCGACTTCCGTTTCCGATGTCCCCAGCCCGAAGTCTGAAGCCCCTATGAACAGCTGCCGTATTCTCGGCATCACCTTGCGCGCGTCTTTCCCGATGGCCGAGGGATCCGTCGGCACGTCGCGCCACGCCAGCACCTTACCGCCTTCGCCACGGACAGCCGCCTCGATTTTCGCCTCCTCGCCCTCGCCGCCGAAGATCATGGCGATGCCGAAGGGGGTTTCCTTCCCTGTGGTTAAAATCTTCTTGAAGAACGTATGCGGAATCTTCATCAGCAGTCCCGCACCGTCGCCGGTTTCCGGATCGTTTCCCGTGGCGCCGCGATGCATGAGGCGTTTCAGGATAGTCATGCCGGAAACGACGATTTCATGGCTTGCCTCTCCCGAAAGGTTCGCCACCATTCCGACGCCGCAGGCGTCGTGTTCGTATTCTCTTCTGTACAGTCCTTGATGTTGATGCTGGTTCATGGCCGTCTTCTTTCAATCGAGTGCAATGTTTTTCCCGCTGGCGAGGGCGCGGACAACGAGGGACGCGCCGGATGCGCAGTCGCCGACACAGACGATGTTGCGCGAAGGATCGGAAAGCAACGCCGTGCGTGGTGTCTGCTTCAATCCGAGTTGCGCGACAAGCGGCATCTCCGCAGGGATGCCCGTGAAGCCCATCGCCAGGAATACGAGGTCGGCTTTGATGCGTTCCTTTGTGTCCGGCACGGAGTGGAACTTCATCGGCCGCCCTTCCGGCGAGAACTCCCATTCGACGGTTTCGACTTCGACACCGGTGACGGTATCACCGTCACCGGTGAAACACAGGGAATTGAGATTCCACCGCCGTTCGCATCCCTCTTTGTGGCTGGAACTCGTGCGGAGCATATACGGCCAGAGCGGCCACGGCGTGGAGGCGTCGCGTTCCGCCGGCGGCTTGGGCATGATTTCGATCTGCGTGACCGACTTCGCGCCGTGGCGGATCGCCGTACCGACGCAGTCGCTCCCGGTGTCTCCGCCGCCGATGACAAGCACGTCCTTACCCTTCGCATCGATGGGCGGGGTATCGATCTCGCCCGTGAGAAAACGGTTCTGGCCTTCCAGCAGTTCGAGGGCGAGGTGGATGCCGCGAAGTTCCCGTCCCGGAATCTTGAGGTCGCGCGCGGCGGGTGTGCCGATGGCGACGACAACCGCGTCGTTCTGCTTTGCGAGCCATTCGGCGGAAACGTCCCTGCCGACCTCGCACCCCGTCACGAACGTGATGCCCTCGCCCTCAAGGATCGAGCGGCGGCGGTCGATGAGCGCCTTATCGAGTTTGAAGCAGGGAATCCCGTAACGGAGAAGCCCGCCCACGTTCGCACGGCGTTCGTAAACCGTCACCGCCCATCCGCGCCGACGCAGCGTGACGGCGGCGGAAAGCCCGGCGGGGCCCGCACCGATGACCGCCGCCGACTTGCCGTTCTTCGTTGCCGGAGGACGCGGCTCCACCCAGCCGTTTGCGAACGCCGTCTCGATGATGCGTTTCTCAGACTGCCGCACCATTACCGCCTCTTCGTCTAGCCCGTGGACGCACGAAGCCTCGCAGAGCGCGGGGCAGATGCGCGACGTGAATTCCGGAAAATCGGAATGGGCGGAAAGGAGGTCGTACGCCCGCCGCCAGTCCCCCTGCGCCACGGCGCGGTTCTGGTCCGGCACGAAGTTGCCGAGCGGGCAACCGTAGGCGTGGCAGAAGGGCTGCCCGCAGTTCATACAACGCGAAGTCTGTTCCTTCAACTCCGCGTCGGAAAGCATACGTTCGACTTCGCGCCAGTCGCCTTTGCGCTCCTCCATCGGACGGTAGATGTCATGTATTCGTTGCATAGCGTAACCCCATCAGGTATTGCTGAAGAACTGGAACGAGGCGTAGGCGTCCTGCCCGTGTTCAACGAGGTCGAGTCCTTTAAGCTCGGTCTTCGCCGAGACGCGGAGGATGCCGAATTTCTTCAGCGCGAAAAAGATTGTCGCACCCGTGCCGAAGGCCCACGTCGCCGTGCAGAGTGCGCCGAGCGACTGGATGCCGAGGAACTTGAAGCCGCCGCCGTAGAAGAGACCGGCGAGTTCGTTTCCGTAACCGCAGGAGGTCGGCGCGGCGAAGAGTCCGACAGCAAGCGTACCCCACACGCCGTTCACGCAGTGTACCGAGACCGCGCCGACGGGATCGTCGATGTGGATGCGGTCGAGCGCGAACACGGAGAACACCACCAGCACGCCCGCGATAAGCCCGATGACGATCGACGCATTCGCCGTCACAAGGTCGCACGGCGCGGTGATGGCGACGAGCCCCGCGAGCGAACCGTTCAACGCCATCGTAAGGTCGGGCTTGCCCATGAGTATCCACGCGGTGACAAGCGCCGCGACAGTGCCCGCACACGCGGCGAGATTTGTGGTCATCGCGACCCGCCCGATGGAACCGATCCCCGCCGTGTAGCTGCCGGGGTTGAAACCGAACCAGCCGATCCAGAGCAGGAAGACGCCGAGCGTACCGAGGACGAGGCTGTGTCCGGGAATCGGATTCGCCTTGCCGTCCTGCCGGTACTTGCCGATGCGCGGGCCGAGCGCGATCGCCCCCGCGAGCGCGATCCAGCCGCCGACGGAGTGGACGACCGTGGAACCGGCAAAGTCGTGGAAGCCGAGCTTCTCAAGCCAGCCCTGCGAGGCCGCGCCCGCGAGGCCGCCCCACATCCAGTGTCCGCTGACCGGATAGACGAGGCACGAAATCAAGACCGAGTAGATGAGGTAGCTCTTGAACTCGATACGTTCCGCGACCGCGCCAGAGACGATGGTCGCC
>JAGAEL010000112.1 GCA_017613085.1 Kiritimatiellia bacterium
CCGCCAAAGCGGCGGTCCAACCCGCCGCCGAGCCGCCTGCGGAGCAAGCGGCCAAACCCAAAGCGGATCTGCCGCCCGTGCGGCCGTTGCTCGCGGATGAGAACGCCAAGAAGAAGAACTAACCGTCATGTCGAACACCTTTATCGCTCTGGATATCGGAACCCGCTCGGTGCGCGCCCTCTGGCTGACGCTGCGCGGAAGCCGTCCCGTCATCACCCGGAAGGAGTCGTTCGCCCTTCCGATGGACGAGGAGAATCCGGATAAGCTGATCGCCGCCTGGGTGGATTCGGTCGGGCTGAACCACCACTTCTGCACGATCGCCATGCCGGGTTCGCAGTCGCTCTTCCAGACCGGGCGCATCATGCCGAACGACCCCCGGACGCCGGAACAGGTCGCGGCGATGGACATCGCCCAGTTCAGCGAGATGGCGGGCGACGAGATGCGCTACGGGGTATTCTCCTTCGAGCCGAAGAACGAACCGCAGATCCGCCGCTACATCCTTTCGATGGCGCGTCCCAGCGCGTTGGACGAGCTGGTCGCCAAGGCGCCTTCCCGCCACTTCCGCCCCGCCGACCTTGTGGCCGCGCCGGTCGCCCTCTTCAACGCGGTCGAGTCGATGACCGAGCCGCACGACAAACCCTGGTGCTATGTCGCCGTCGGCGATTCGGAGACGCAGATCGCCGTCGGTGTCCACGACGGGCTGCTCTTCGCGCGGTCGATCCCCGTCGGCGGGAAAATGTTCACCGACGCGATCGTCCAGGCGACGGGGCTTCCCCCCGTCCAGGCGGAGGTGCGCAAGCACGCCGATTGCGGGTTGGGCGCGGCAGACGCCTGCAGCGAGGAACTGCGGTTGGCGGCAGACCGGTTCGTCTCGCAGTTAAACGCGGCGCTCGGCGTCTACAAGAGCCAGTTCCAAGACCGCAAGATGGCGATCGAGAAGTACGTGTTCACCGGCGGCGGCGCACAGCTCAAGGGGTTCAAAGCCTACCTTGAACAGAAGCTTTTCCTGCCGGTGCAGTACACGACGGAACAGGTTTCCGTGCCGATGGAACTGACGGGCGAGAACGGCGTATACGACATCGCCTACGGCCTGGCGTTGACGGCGAGCCGTTGCTGCATCGCCTACCTCTCGCTGTTGCCGGACTCGTTGAAGGACGAGGTCATCTTCCGGCAGAAGAAACCCTGGTGGATCGCGGGGGCGCTCTTCCTGCTCGGCGCGATCGCCGTCTACTCCGTGACGGGGCTTTACCTGCTCGACCGCGACACGAAGATGCTCGACGCGGAAAAGGCCAAGCTCGCCATGCGCGAGAAGATCGACAAGCAGATCCAGGTGACGCGCCAGCGGAGTGCGCAGATCATCACCAATTCCGTGCCGCTCTCCGAGCTTCTGGTAAACGGGCCGCTCGCCCGCGCCGTCCTCACCCTCGTCGCGCAGAGCGTGGATCCGAACGACTGGATCACCTTGTTCTGCGACGAGAAGATCTACAACCCCGTCGAACAGGAAACGGAAGAAAAGGCGGCGAAGAACACCGCCGCGCCCGCGCCTTCCGCGCCGTTCTCGCTCTTCCGTTCGCTCCGCGCCGGGCCGGCCGAAGCGCCGAAACCCCGTCCCACGGGGGAACAGGAGCCTCAAAAGAAGAAAGACCTGGTCGACGCGCTCTCCAACGTCTTCATCGTCGAAGGCTACACGCCGAACCCGAACCTGAAGAGCGTCAAGGAGATGATTACCCGCCTGAAGACCGCGCAGGAAGTGAAGCGCGTGGACTTGCGCGGCGACGACCAGGTACTGGCCCCGACGGGCATCCCGGAACTGGAGGAGGAGAAACTTCCGAACTTCCGCCGCTTCGTCATTGAAATCGAGGTGAACCGCCCATGAACCTAGCTTCCCTGAAATTTTTGAAGACGGAACGCATGCAGGTGGTCTACATCCTCATCTGCATCCTGCTGGCGATGATCTGCGCCTTCAGGTTCGTCTGGTCGCCCCTCCATGAGAAGGCGGAGGAATACGCCCAGGTGCGCGAGGCGTTGGAAAACAGCCGGTACGCGGAGATTTCGACCGAGAGCATCAAAAAACTGGCGAAAGCCGAGGGCGACACGCTCGGTTCGCTTTCCAACGAATGGGTGCGGATCGCCAAGCGGCTGGACACTTTCCCCGGCCAGGTGGCGGCGCAGGATACGGAGCTGGACCGCATCGACTACAAGGTCGAACTGTACGAAATCCGCCAACGGCTCCAGCAGAAGTCCGACGAGCTGAAGATCCAGCTCGTTCCGAAAGAACTGGGGCTGGACGAGAACCTGGACAGCAACGACGACCGCCGCGTCCGCATGTTGCAGCTCAAGGCGGTGGAAAAGCTCGCCGACCTGACGCTCGACCGCCAGATCAACCGGCTCAACGCGATCTACCCGCTGCCGCCGATCGTCCACGTCGAAAAACCGAAACAGCCGCCCGTCAAGAAAGGCGCCCCGCAACCGAAACCTGCGGCCCTGCCGCGCGGCAAGAAGATCTTCGAGGAGTACCCCGTCCGCATCGAGTGCGACGTGGACTTCGACCACCTCTTCACCTTCTTCCAGTCGGTGTTCGAGGAAAACCAGGTCTTTATTTTCCGGAACATCCGCGTCGAGTCGGGTCCGACGTTCGACTCCAAACTGCGGGTCAAGGCCGTGTTGAGCGCATTGTTGTTTGAGTAAGGGAGGACGCGAAAATGGAGAGACTTTGGAAAAACGTGATGCGGCTTCCCGCGAAGGCGTTCTGCCTCATCGCGATGCTGGTCTTCGGTGCGATCGCCGCCTGGTGCGGACTGCTCTACCTGACACCGCAGGAACCCTTCCGCGAAGGGACGAAGACGCTGCCCGCGAAGGGTGCGCCGTTCACGCTGAACACGCTGGCGTTCGTCTCGAACCAGCTCTCGCAGGAGAGCCTGACCATCCCGGTGGATCCGTTCCGTCCGACGATGGAGGCGATCTTCACGAACGAGGAACAGCGCACCGCGTTCATCAAGGCGTTCAAGGCGCAGCAGGCCGCGAAGGAAGGCGCCGCGCAGCAGGGCGTCGGCGTGGCGGGCGGCGCGGGC
>JAGAEL010000113.1 GCA_017613085.1 Kiritimatiellia bacterium
ACGTGGTGCGCAACAACGTGTTCACGCGCTGCCGATACGGCATAACCATCTCGCCATGGACGCAGGAGAAATGGCGCAAGTTCAACTCCGGGGCGAATCACGACATACGCTGCAAGGCGGCGAACGTGGACGGCGCGGCGTTCAAGGCGAAGTATCCGGAATTCGCGACCCTGTTGGACACGCCCATGCGCAACACGTTCGAGAACAATGTGTTCGAGGGACCTGAAGGGTCGTTCATGTTCTCGTCAAGAAACCGGAAGATTCCGGAAGCGACCGTGGCGCACGGGAACGTGTGCGTCGAGAAACTGCCGGAAGACCTTTCGTCAATTCCCGGTTTTGAACCGCTGCCGCCGGAGAGCGCAATCGGTCCCGGTGAAGCCGCCGTGCGCAGATAGGAGAGAAACATGAAACCCAAAGCCATTACCGTGGCGTGCATTCTGCTGGCTTCGTCGGCGCCTGCCGCGATGCCACGCACCGCGACGATCATACCTGCGCCACGCGAGATGAACGTGACTGGCGGCGAGTATTGGGCGCGCAAGCCGCCGAAGTACGAGAAGGTCGCGTCGATTCCGCCGGAGGGGTACGAGCTCTCCATCAGACCGGATGGCATGACCATCCGCCATTCCGACGACGCGGGCGCGTACTACGCCAGGATGACGCTCTTCCACATGGGGCGTTACGACTCCCAGAAAAAGTGCAAGGTCTATCCGTGCCTTGAGATCAAGGATTCCCCGAAGTTCAAGTGGCGTGGCGTCATGCTCGACGACGCGCGCCACTTCTTCGGCAAGGAGGTCGTCAAGCGCACCCTCGAGCAGATGTCGTGGTTTAAGTTCAACGTCTTCCACTGGCACATCACGGACGACCAGTCGTGGACGCTGGAGATCCCGGAGTTCCCCGAGCTCGTGAAGTACGGCGACGAATGGGTCACGCACAAGGGACAGAAGCCGCGCACGTTCGGCGAGAAGGTGGGGCCGTTCTACTACACCGCGAACGACGTGCGTGAGATCCTGGAGTACGCGAAGGCGCGCCACATCACGGTCGTGCCGGAGATCGAGTTCCCCGGACACTTCCTCTGCGCGGCGTGCGCGTACCCCGAACTTTGCTGCTTCCCCGAAGAGATTCGGAAGATGGGTCGCCAGCCGCAATCGCGCGGCATATTGAATCAGGTGATGTGCGTGGGTAATCCCGATGCCATCCGCTTCGTGGAGAAGGTGCTGGACTACGTGTGTGCGCTGTTCCCGAGCGAAATCATCCACATCGGCGGCGACGAGTGTCCGCGAAAGATGTGGGCGAAGTGCCCGAAGTGCCAGGCGTTCATCAAGGAGAAAGGTCTGAGGGGCGTGGAGGATATCCAGCCGTGGGTGACGCGGCATTTCGTGGAGTACCTCGCGAAGAAGGGACGGCGCACGATTGGCTGGGACGAGATTTTCGTGGATTCCAAGAATCAGAACGCCAAGGGCGACGCTTTCACGTCGATGCTTCCCAAGACGACGATGGGGATGTGCTGGCGCAACCACGGCGCGGGCGCGATGGCGGCGAACAAGGGATACGAGATTGTGCGCTGTCCCACATCGAACTGCTACTTCGACTACAGGCAGGGGCTGCCGGAGGATCCGTACATCTACATCGGCGGAATGCTCCCCCTCGCGAAGGTCTACCAGTTCGATCCGTTCGTCGGCGTTGCACCCGAGGCGAGGAAGAACGTCGTGGGCGGGCAGTGCTGCAACTGGACGTCGCACACGTGGAACCGCTTCGACATGGAATGGAAACTCTGGCCGCGCGGTTTCGCGATGGCGGAAGTACTGTGGACATACCCCGACCCCGCCAAACGCGACTTCGAGGAATTCTCGACGCGCGCCGCCGAATACCGCCGCCGCCTGATCAACGCGCACGTCAACTGCGCCCGCCTGAAATAACCAAACAAATACGGGAGGGCGCGTGTCCCCGCGCGCCGTGCGGGAACGGACGCGACGAGGAAATGCTCTCACGCAGAGGAAAGAGCGGGAGTCGCGCCCCGTCGCGACCGGGTGTCGCGGTCGGGTTTTGCAATTGACTAGCGCTGGAAGATGCCCTTGAAATCAACTTCTTCCGCGCCGAGGACGAAGAGGGTTCGGGCGAGCGGCCGGGCCGCATCGGAAAGTTGTTTCAGGCGGGCCGCGTAGGCGACGGGGGAAGCCTCGTCGAGCTGTTGCAACGGCGGCAGACCGAGCAAGACGAGCGCGGAATCCGCCGATGTCTCCGTAATCTGTTCAAAGGGCGTGCGTCCGTCGGCCGGCAGCACCAGCACTTCCGCATTCACGCGGACTTCGGAGAGGAATGTAAGGAACCCGGAACGGATTTTTTCGGGATTCTCCCCGGCGCCGCAGATGGAACAGAGACGGATACGCGAACCGCGCCATTCCGAATCGTCTGCGATCAACCAAGCAAGGGCGAGCATGAAGCCCCCGTTCTGGAAACGTCCGCGCCACCAGACATCCAGGAACCGCGTCGGCTCCCCGCCGTTTCCAGTCCCTTCCTGGCGCAGGACAAGGTTGCGGCGCCCGCGCGCAACAACGAGGGCAAGAGAGGCAAGCCCTTCCATCCCCTCTTCCCCTTTCGGCATATCGAGCAGGATCGTGTTGGGGACAATCGGCCCGAAACCGTAGGAACGCACCAGTTCCGCGCAACCGCGCCAGAAGTCGTCCGCCGCCTCAACCGTCACGCAGGCTTCCATGCGCTGCCGTTTCAGGTCACGGTACATCGACTTGCGGAGTTCCGTCTCGCGGTCCGGATTCCAGTATTCGTTCGGAAGGACGGCGGCCAGCGTCAAGAGCGAACGATTCCGCGAGACGGCGCCCGCCAAGGCGAGAAGCCCCTTGTTGCGGGTGGACATTCCCGCAAAAACCAAGAGATTGGGACGCCAGCTGTGCGACCGTCCGGTCTCGTCCGAGCGGTCGAGACGGCGCACGGCGATACGCACGAGCATCGCCGCAAGGCCGTCCCGCATATCGCCCCAACGCGCCCGGAGCGAACGTCGCGACATCATCCAGTAGATACCCCCCACAAGCGCACAGCAGATCATGGCCTCGCCGGGACCGATCATAAACATCAGCGCGAGGCATCCCGTCCCGCCCAGAAAGAGAATGAAGGAGGGAACGCGGAAACTCGGCCGCCAGGCGGGATTCCCCATGAAGGATTCAAGCCCCGCAGAGAAGTTCAGCAGACCGTACGTGGTGAGGTTGATCATCGTCAGGATGGGCGCGATTAGATCGACCGAGCCGATGAACGAACACCCGATTGCGATCAGGAAGGTGACGGCGGCGGCGATGCGCGGGTCGTTGGTTTCGCCATAGCCGCGACCAAGGAAACGCGGGAGGACGCGGTCGCGCGCAAGGGCCTGGAGCGTCCGGGGGGCGGCCAACAGACATCCCAGCGCACTCGAAAGCGTCGCCGCCCACATTCCGAAAAGGACCAGCTGGCGGAAACGCGCGACCTTGGCGAAGAGCATCATGTCGCCGCGCAACACATCCGCATCCGGCACGAAACGGTTAAAGAAAATCGGGACCGCCATGTAGATCGCGTACCCCGTCAGGACGGCGGCAATCGTGCCGAGGGGGATGGAACGGCGCGCGTTCTTCAAGTCGCCCGACATCCCCACCCCCGCGAGAATGCCGGTGACGGCGGGGAAGAAGACGGCGAAGACCGCCCAGAAATCGGCTTTGGGCGTACCGGCGGCGACACGTTCCAGCGTGGCGGGGTCAGGCGCCGAACCGCTGAAGAAGGAGACCAGCGACAGGGCGATGAACGCCATGATCACGTACTGCGCGCGGAGGGCAAGGGAGGCGGAGATCGAGGCAAGGACGGTGAGTACGACGATGGTTGCAACCGTCAAGAGCCGGGGATCCGCCGTCACGCCGAACGTCTCCCGGAGGACGGGCGCGAGGGATTCGGCGAAGCCTGCCGCATAGAAGGCGACGGAAATCGCCTGGGAGGCGAAGAGCGGAATCCCGATCGCGCCGCCGGCCTCCACGCCGAACGAGCGCGAAAGCATGAAATACGCGCCGCCGGTTTCGACCTTCATGTTGGTGGCGAGCGCGGAGATCGCCAGCCCCGTCACCAGCGTGACCGCCGAACCAAGCGTCACCGTCAGGAGTGTCCCCGTAAGTCCCAGGTTCCCGAGGACCCAGCCGAAACGCAGATACATGATCACGCCGATGATCGTCAGGATCGAGGGCGTGAACACACCTCCGAACGTACCGAAGGAGTATCCTTTGTTAGCCATATTACCGGACGTTTAAGGGTGAATCCAGCGTGAACAGGTCGAGTTTTTCAGCAGGGACTTTACGCACATCGATCTGATTGCGGACGGCCCAGGCGGCTGCCGCGCCGGCACCGATGCCGGTCGCCATCGCGTTCCCCATCACACGGCAGCTCGCCAGCGCCTCATGGGAGGCGGAGAGGCAACGGCCGGACAGGAGAAGCCCGTCCACCTTTTTCGGGACAATCGCCCCGTAGGGGATGTCGTAGGGCTTTACACGCCGCGCCGATCCCGTAACGGCGTTCTTGCCCTGATTCTCGGCCTGGCCGCCGCCCGCCGGGTTGTGGATATCGACGACGAACGAACAACGGCGGGCGATTGCGTTGGCGCGTCTGCGACCGGTCAGGCAGTCCTCCACTTCAAGGCGTTCGACTCCTTCAAAACGGCGCGTCTCGCGGACACCGATCACGGCGGGCATGGTCGCGATGTAGGCGTTCGCGTAACCGGGAAGGTTCTTCTTCATCACGTTCAAGACCTGGACCGCCTGTTTACGGCAGACGATCTCCGCCTTCGTCAAGTCCTCCGACTTTGTCCCGTACAAACCGTTCACCTGCGTCGCGTTGATGACGTTACCGGTGGGGAACGGTGCCCGGTAGAGGCGGATCACGCTGACTTCGGGAGGAAGTTCGCCGTTCTGGATCGCCGCCTGGACGATCGCCTCCCACGTCTTTCCCGTGCCCGGGACCACCCACTTTCGCGCCTGTTCCTCAGAACCGCAGAAAAACCGCTTCCCCTTCTCGATTCCCCCGATGGTGTACATGATGCTCATCGGCTGGACAAGCTTGTCGGAATCCCGCCCCATCTCAAAAGGCACGCCCGCCGCCAATGCGACATCGCCGTTCCCGGTCGCGTCAATCACGACCTTGCTCTTGAACACCTTCTTCCCGTCGGCACACAACACTTCAAGACCCGTCACGCGGTTTCCCTCCATAACGGGTCCGAGGACGGTGGCATGGAGCAACACCTCCGCCCCAACCGAAGTCAGAAGGTCGTAGGCGAGAATGTCCGTCTGGGTGAAGTCCACCGCACTCCCCGCATTGATCCGTTTGACGATCTCGCGCACGAAAGGGCTATCCGTGGCAATGGAAAACGGACTGACCATCGCCTGTATGGCCATGCCGCCGAGACGTCCGCTCTTCTCGAGCACCAACACCTTCGCACCGCGACGCGCCGCCATATACCCCGCGCCGATACCGGCGGGACCGCCCCCCGCAACCAGCACGTCATACTCAGCCGCACGGCAGAGTCCGACCAACAACATTCCCAAAACAAACCCTACACGCGCTTTCATCCTTACCTTCCTCTCGTTCTCGTAACGGGAACGCCGACGGCATCCCGCTCAACAAAACAACAAAAATCTACCAGACCAAGGAAACACCTGTAAAGGAAATTCAGCGCAAGAGTGAAAGGGCGCATCCGCGAATCGTGCAAGCAAGCAACCATGGAAAACAGCGGGAGGGTCGCGCCCACTCAACGAAAAGGGACGAACAAGACAACCGGGACAACCTTTATGTTGTCCCTGTTGTCCCGACCGGCTGTCGGATGTCGGGTGTCGCCTGTCGGGCGGGAGGGTCGCGCCCCGTCGCGACCGAGTGTCGCCTGTCGGATGTCGCCTGTCGCCTGTCGTGCGTGAGGGTCGCGCCCCGTCGCGAGCGAGTTGCG
>JAGAEL010000114.1 GCA_017613085.1 Kiritimatiellia bacterium
ACGCGGCCAGGGAATACCGACAAATCGCCGGCTTGGACCGCCGCGACGGCGGAGCCGCCAGCCCACGCGCCACCCACATCGGCGGACTGCACGTGGTATGCGCCGCCGAGAGTGCCGGCGAACAGCGTGCCGCCGATGGTGAGCGTCATGGTGCCGAGCGTCTTGACACTCAACGAGACGGTCAACGGCGCACCGGCCCTCACCGTCACAGCTTTCGCTTTGATGGTGTACTTCTTCCCGGTCAGCAACGTCACCGAGCCGGAGACCTTGCTGGTCTGCTTCTTGGCATTGACCTTGCCGAGCTTGAGTTCCACGACGCCGGCGACATCGCAGCCGTCGTACACCGCGCCGCGCAACGTCACGGCCTTGGGTGCCGCGTAAGGCGCGGTGATGTCTCCCTCGTTCAAGACGATGTAGCAGTCTCCGGGTTCAGGTTCGGGACCGGGACCTGGGGCCGGAGAGGTTCCCTCTTGCCAGTGCGCGTAGAACGTCACGTCTCCTACCACCTGAGTGTTCTCACTAATCAGCGAACCGCCTTCCTCTGCCGTGAACCAGCCAATGTACGTGTAACCTTCCCGCGTCGGCGTGGGTAATGTACCAACTATGTCACCCATCGGGACGGTGCTGATGGCAGGCGTCACGATGCCGCCGTTCGGGTTGAACGTCACGATGCAACTGACCGTCGATTCCTCGATGTACGTAACCGGATCCAGATAACCCGAACCTTCAACCAGCGCCTTTACGCGCGCCGTGTCGCCGGCAGCGACATAGACCGTCGCCAGGGCGGAACCGTTGAACGCATCATCACCGATGCTCGTAACCGTCTTCGGAATCCGCATGGTCGTCAGTGACGAGCAACCACTAAACGCACCATCCGCGATAGTCGTCACACCATCCGGAAGCATGACTTTGGACAAAGAGGAACAATCGGAGAACGTAGACTCCGGAATAATCGCGAGCGTACTCGGAATCGTCACTTCCGCCAAGGCATTGCAATCGGCGAACACACACGTATCCCCGCTCGTTAAGGTCAACCCCTCGGGAAGCGTCACGCTCGTCAAGGAAGAGGAGCAGAACGCCTGAGGTCCGATGGTTGTCACCGTCGAAGGAATCACCACGCTCGTCAAAGAGGTGTCGTCCTGGAAACACCAGCCTCCGATACTCGTCACGCCGTCAGGAATGATCACGCCCTCGAGGGCGGCGCACTCCAGAAAAGCACAGTCCCCGATCCCCGTCACGGGGCAGCCGCCGAGCGTCGTGGGAACGGTGACCACGCCCGACACCGTAGCCGGAAGAATCGCACGCTCACCATCGTTGTAGATTTCCGCCTCGCCGCCGACGATACGGTAAATCCATGTAATGCCGCTGTCGGGATCCGACCACGAGCTGTATCCATCCGTCGTCCACTGCGCGAAGAAAACCACATTCGCAGAGACTCTGAAAGAGGAGGTAACCGGTTCGCCGCCGATCGCCGCCGTGAACCACCCCTGGAAGGAATGACCGGACCAAACCGGCACGGGCAGTTCGCCGACCGGCGAGCCGGTCGTGACGGTACGGCTTGTCGGCGACACTGTCCCGCCATTGGCGTTGAACGTCACCATGACGGTTGACACATTGGCCTTCCATTGTGCGTAGTACGTCACGTCCTTCGTCACCTTCGTGGACGCCGTAACTCGGGTGCCGCCGGTCGCCGCCGTAAACCACCCTTCAAAGGTATGACCGGAACGCGACGCATCAGGTAATGAACCAATCTCCGAACCGCCCGCGACGACGCGGGAGGTCTCAGTTGCGCTTCCACCGTTCGGATTGAACGTCACCGTGAAGTTAATTTTTGTCCACTGCGCGTAGTATGTCACATTCCCCGTCACCTTCGTGGTTTCGGTGATCTGTGTGCCACCGGTCGCCGCCGTGAACCACCCGTTGAAGGAGTGGTCTGCCCAGACAGGCGTAGGCAGCCAGCCGATCATCGAGTCCTTCTCGACATCCATGGACGGCTGCGACACGATGCCGCCGTTGGCATTAAACGTCACCGTGACCATCGCCACACTTTCACTCCAATGTGCGAAGTACGTCACGTCATCCGTAACCTTCGTGGACTCATAAATCGCTTCGCCTTCCTCCGTGAACCACCCCACGAAGGTGTATCCAGAACGCGTCGCATTCGGCAACGAACCAACCGTTGCACCGTTTTCGACGGTGCGGCTCGTCGGCGACACCGTCCCGCCGTTGGGGTTGAGCGTCACCGTGCAATTGATCTTCTTCCAATGCGCATAAATAGTCGTGTTGTTACGGAAGACCGTGGAAGACAAGACCTGACTACCGTCGGTCTCAGCCGTAAACCAACCTTCAAACCTGTAACCGCTCCATGTCGGGGTCGGCAACGTCCCTATCGACGAGTTGACGGAGATTGTTTTGGAGGTCGGCGACACCGTCCCGCCAGTTGGATTGAAGGTCACGGTCGCGGTTGTCGGAATAGGCTCCATCCATTGCGCGTAGTACGTCGCGTTCGCGTTCACCGTGGTAGACTCGGTGATCTTCTCGCCACCGGTCGCCGCTGTGTACCACCCCTTAAGCACCCAGCCCGTGCGCGTGGCGTTGGGCAGTGTACCGATCGGGACACCCTTCGTAAGGGTACGGGTGGTTTCGGAGACAGTCCCCCCGTTCGGATTGAACGTCACTGTGACATTCACCGTCTCGGAACGGATTGCACGGCTCAGCCAAGTCCCCGACGCAAGCGCCGATGTCCAGCCGGACGCGGTTGCCTTCACGTACGATACGAGGTCGCCGGGCGTGTCCAGATAGACATTCTCGCCGTTTGTCGTCGGACAATTTCCGGCATACGTCACCGCCATGAGAGCGGTACAACGCAGAAACGCATAGTTTCCGAGGGTAGTCAACGAAGCGGGAACCTCGACACGCGTCAATCCGCTACAGTCCTGGAACGCACTGTTCATAATCGCGGTCAACCCGCTGGGGAGAGCCAAGCTCGTCAAGCCGGAACAACCTTTAAACGCACTCGACGCGATCGACGTAACGGTCGCCGGAATCGTAACCTCCGTCATACCGGAGCAGTCGTAGAACGCATCGCCACCAATGGCCGTCACCGGTTTGCCTCCCAGTTGCGTGGGAATCACCACCGCGCCGGTCGGCATGGGTTCGATGGCAGGGGCACCATAGGTCTTGAATACCTTCGCGTTACCGCTTTCGATAACGTAGTACCATGTATACCCGTTGACAACCTCGAACGGGTAAGTCTGCGTCCACTGCGCGTAGTACGTCACGTTACCCGTCACCTTGGTGGTCGCACTAATCTTCGTGCCGCCGGTCGTCGCTGTAAACCAGCCGTTGAACGTGTACCCCGAACGCGTCGGCACGGGCAACTCCCCGATCTCAGCCCCGCTCTTGACGATACGGGTGGTCGGTACAACCGTTCCGCCGTTGGCGTTGAATGTAACCGTGAAGTTCTGAGACCACTGCGCATAATACGTCACAGTACCCGTCACCGTGGTGGCCTCGGTGACCTTCGTACCGCCGGTCGCCGCTGTAAACCAACCGTTGAACGTGTACCCCGAACGCGTCGGTACGGGCAGTACGCCAATCTTTGCGTTCTTCGCGACGATACGGGTAGTCTCAGAGACGGTTCCCCCGTTCGCGTTGAACGTCACCGTGACGTTCTCGACAGCGGCGCGGATCGGACGGCTCTGCCACATCCCCGATGCAAGATACGTCGCCCAGCCGGCCGCCGTCGCCGACACGACCGATTCGAGCGCGGTACTTGTACGCGTGTAAATCCCGTCACCCCCCGTCGTCGGGCAGTCGCCGGCGAACGTCACGGTGTTGAGGGCCGAGCAATCCAAGAAGGCATAGTTCCCGATTTCCGTTACGGTGGCAGGAATATCAACGCGCGTCAACTTGGAGCAGCCCTGGAAGGCACTAGACCCAATCACCGCCATGCCGTAGGGGAACGACAGGCTCGTCAGTCCGGAGCAGTTGATGAACGCCCCCGACATAATCGTCGTGACGGTCGCCGGAATCACGACCCCCGTCATACCGGAACAGCCGTAGAACGCATCGCCGCCGATGCTCGTCACATCCATTCCTCCGAGTTTCGCCGGGATCGTCACAACCCCGGTCGGCGCGGGTTCGACGGCTGCAGACTGGACCCCTTTGTAAATCCGCGCAGTGCCGCCGCCTTCGGTGATGTAATACCACGTGTAACCGTCAACCGTTTCGGTCAAGTAACGCTGCGTCCAGTGTGCGTAATAGGTAACCGCCGCGTTCACCGTAGTAGACGCGGTGACCTTCGTGCCTCCGCTCTCCGCCGTATACCAGCCGTCGAAATCGTAGTCGTCACCATGCGTCGGCACGGGCAAATTCCCGACCGCCGTACCGATTCCAACGGAACGCAGAGGCTCTGAAACGGTGCCGCCGTTGGCGTTAAACGTCACCGTGACGGTGTTCAGCGACCAGTGCGCGTAATACGTGACATTCGCGCTCACCGTGGTTCCCGAAGAAACCACCGTACCGCCGTTCGCCGACGTGTACCAGCCGATGAACGTATGGTTGTTCCAGCTCGGCGTGGGCAGCGTGCCGACCGCATACCCGCTCGTGACACTCTTCGATGTCGGCGACACCGTAGCACCACTTCCGTTGGCATTGAACGTCACCGTGTAGTTCTGAAGCCAGTGCGCGTAATACGTCACGTCCGCGTTCACCGTGGTGGTCTCAAGAACTTTCGTGCCGCCGCTTGACGCCGTATACCAGCCGACGAACGTGTGGCTACTCCACGTCGGCGTCGGCAGGGTACCGACTGCGCTGCCTTTCGTGACGTTGCGGGTGTTCGGCGACACCGTAGCACCGCTTCCGTTGGCATTGAACGTCACCTTGCAGGGGTTCTGCGACCACTGCGCATAGAAGGTGACATTCCCGTTGACAACGTACGATGTCGTGACCCGCGTACCACCGCTTGATGCCGTATACCAGCCGACGAACGTGTAGCCGGACCTCGACGGCGTCGGTAGCGTGCCGACCGTCGAACCGTGCTCGACATCACGGGAAGTCGGCGACACCGTAGCACCACTTCCGTTGGCATTGAACGTCACTCTATGGGTGAGTCCGCGATAGATAATCTTCAAGCCGGACGAACAGTTCTGAAACATCTGACTCTCGGTGATTTTTCCATAGAAGCTTCCCGGCAGAGAGGCCGTCGTCAACCCCGCACACTCTCTGAACACATAGTTACCGAGACTCGTGACACTATCCGGAACCGTCACACTCTTCAGGGATGCGCAGGTGTCGAATGCATTACCACCGATACTCTTAACATTGGAGCCGATGGTGACATCTGCCAAAGCGTCGCATTTCCAGAACGCAGATTTACCGATACTCGTTACGCTGGAGGGGATCGTCACATTGTAAAGCACCGTGCAATTGCCAAACGCATAGTCACCGATACTCTTGACAGAGTTCCCGATGTTAACGTACATCAAACCCGTACAGCTTAAAAACGCCTTGGTTCCGATGTTCGTCACGGTATTGGGAATCGTCACGCCGGTAAGTTTCTTCGCATTTGAAAAGGCATAATCCCCAATAGACCTTACGGTAAGGGTATCGCCTTCAAGCGTAAAGGTCGAGGGTATTGTCACGTTCAACATCGGTTTCGCACTGTTATCGCTCCCCGGATCCACCAACTGAACGGAGTAAAAATCATCATTGTAGATACGGAAATACCATGCCTGCCCACTTTTTATCTGGGCCATAACCATTAATGACAAGTCCACGCTGGCAGTAGGCAGATAGCTGATAACCAGATCCGACGCACAATTGACGAAAACCTCCGCGTCCCTGATGGTGCCTAAAATCGTTTTCGGCAACGTGACCGATTTCAACTTTCCGCAATCTTGAAATACGTGCGTATCCAAGGTAAAAAAGTGGGTAGAACCCCAGTCATACAAAAATTCGACACTCTCTAGACTCGAACAGACGTTAAACGCATAACGGTCGATACTCTTTATACCTTTGGGAATCGTCACCTTTTTCAATTTGCTGCAGGAACCGAATGCCTGTTCACCTATGGTGGTTACGGTAGATGGAATCGTCACCTCTGTCATCCGTTGACACAGACGGAAAGCGTTTTGCCCAAGCCCTTTCACCGTATACCCGTCGATGGTGGAAGGAATGGTCAGAGAGGTGGCTGTCGTGGGCGAGACGGCGGCGCTACCGCTCTTTATGTGCCGCAATTCCGCATAACAATCATCGTCCTCTTTCACAACCTGATAGTACCAAGTATAGGAACCTTCCTTTTTCGATCCACAGTATCTGATCTGCATAGTGGCAGGAGCTTCGCTGAAACAGACGGAGCGCAATTGCTCAGCATCAACGTCGATAAACCCGATCGGGATGAACACGGTTTCCAGTTTGGGACACTGTGCGAATGCATACGGCTTAATCGCCTTTACACCGTACGGAAGCGTCACCGTCTTCAGGCTATTACACCTCCAGAACACGTATGACTCTATCGTATTCACGCCATCAGGAACCGTCACGCTCGCAAGCTTTTCACAATTGGCAAACGCTAATTCATCGATGGTTTTCACGCCGGGCATACTCACACTCGTCAAGGCAGTTCCCTGAAAAGCATGTTGGCCGATTTTCGTCACCGAACTCGGAATCGACACACTGGCAAGATCGGGACAACGGCAAAAAGCATAGTCTCCGATCTCTGTGATGGAGCTGGGTATGGTCACTTTCGTGATACCGGACAATCTATAGAACGCATACCAACCGATCCGCGTCACCTTGTATTCGCCCAACTTGGAGGGTACCGTCACATTACCCGTTGCACCGACAACGGCCGCCTGTCCTTCTGCTTTAAGGATAGCAACATTGGACGTGTCGGGAATGAATTCGTAGTACCACGTCACACCGTTGATGGTCTGCGAGTACGAGTAAGCTTGTTGCGCCGTACCCGCGAGGGTGAGGGCGACACCCGCAAGCAGTGCCTTCAAGATGCCGCCGAAACGGCTCATCAAGCCGGAACGGCGCGGCGACGCCTCCGTGCGCGGCTTTTCAACGAACGATTTTTCTGTAACGACGAATTCAGCAATCATGGTTTCCCCTCTTCCTTTCTAGGCTTAGAAGATGACAACTATTTTACCCTTTGCCTAGGGGATGAAAAGAAGTTTTTGCCAACTATTTTTGGCAAAATGGGCAAAATACGCAAAATGAGTAGGCGGGGCAAGGGATACGTGTCAATTGGGACTTTTCATCCCCTTCTCTTCGATTTCGCGGTTGAGGCGGTCCACGAGGGCGTCGGTAAGGGGATAACGGGCGATGACAGCGGCGGCGATTACCCCCAGAAGGGCGGGAATGACGCAGACGAGCCATCGGATCCCTTCGCGGGCGGGCGGGGATTGCGCTTCAAGCCCGTTCATGAAATACACACCCGCCGCGTTGCCGACCGACATCATGGCGAAGGCCGCCACAAAGAAGAGCGCGAGGATCCGGAGCGGCGCGTTCCGGCGGAATTCCCGTCCGAGATCGGCCACCGTCACCCGGTCCGTGGCCGCCGCGTCCATGACGACCCGCTCTTTCGTCCGGGTGAACGAGAAGACCAGCAACGCGACCGCAACGGCCGCGAGGCCGGCCATCGTCAAAAGCCAGGCGCGGGGTTCCGTCGGAAGGGAAACCTTCCCCTCCCCGGCGGCGCGGTACCCCGTTCCGGCGAGGACCAGCCCGGAAACGATCTTCCCGAACGCCATCCCCAACCGGAAGAACACCCCCATGACGGCGTTCACGATTCCCGAGATACGCCTCCCCGTGCGGTGTTCCGAATAGGTGATCACCTCCGGGACGAACGTCCACATGAACCCCGTCGCGACGATAATACCCGATGCCTTCACGAACTGCGCGGCATAGACCAGCCCGGGATGGTCCGCGACGCGCCACAGCCGGCTCAGGACGTAGAGCGCGGCCATGCCGGCAACGGCGACGGACATAAAAACGAAAAAGAGTTTCTTTTTGCCGAAAAACCGTCTGAACGCCGGAAGGAAGGGCATAAACACGAACGAGGGCAGCATACCGAACCCCATGAACAGCGCCATGCGGACGGGCGATTCCACCTCCCCCGCGAACGCGGCGACAAGAAGCGGCACACCCGCCATCGCGGCCAGGCACCCGGCGTTCGCCATGAAGATCCGGACGGCGGTGAGCCGCGTGATTTCGCCCGTATCACGCGAAAGCGAGGCGTTGAGCGCACCGTAGGCGATATTCGCGAAGGTGAACAGCAGGGTGAACCCCGCATACGCCGCGTATGCATACAGCGCCTTCCACGCGACGCCGAAGCTGTCGAACGGGTTGAGAAAGCACAGCACGGTGAAAATCGCAAGGGGAATTCCGGCAAGCAGGAGATAAGAGCGGTACTTGCCCCAGGGCGGATTGTGCCGGTCGAGGAATACGCCGACGAACGGGTTCAAAAAGGCATCCGCAAGCTGCACGACGAAAAAGAGCGTCGCCGCGACGGCGGGCGCGAGCCCGACAACATCGGTGTAGAAGAAGAGCAGATAACTGCCAACCGCCGTGTATACGAGATTTTGCGCGAGATCCCCCGCGCCGAATCCGATCCTGTCCGGCCCGGTCAATCTATCCACATCCGAGCCCCTCCGCCTTACGGGAGACGGGGGCGCGTTCCCCGTCGAATTACGGTTCTGCATCGAAAAATGCGTCAGAGCGCGTCGATTTCCTCCCCGGTCAAGCCGGTCGCCGCCGCGATCTGCCCGACCGGCAGGTTCATCGACTTCAGGGCACGGGCCGTCTGCCGCAACTTCTCCACCGCCGCGTCGCGTTCCGCAGCCGCCGCGTCGGCCCGCGCCCTTTCCTCGTCGCGTTCCGCCTCCAGAGTTTCGAGTCGGGAGACCTTCTCGTTGTATTCCCGCTCAAGCCTTGCCCGTCCCCTCTCCCGGCGGAGCCAGTCGATGAAACCGTCGTACCGCGCCCTTTCCGCGTCGTCCAGCGCGGATTCCTCAACGATGGCGAGCGCCCGCTTCACGTCGGGGTCCGCCTCCAGCTCCGCCGGCGCCTTCCGGGTGTTCTCGTTGATCTCGGTCAGGAACCGCAGCCACAGCACCTGCATCCGCCGCTCGGCGCGCGTCTGCGGCGTGAACTTCGGGAGCTCCACGAAGATGATCTGGATCCCGTCTATCGTCCTGCCCTTGTACCTGCTGTGTTCAAGCGTGTAGTAATTGTAATACTCCGGGATGTCGGGGTTGACGACCTCGTTGATGAGGTTGAGCGAATACACCGTCTTGAGGTCGCGGTAGTCGCCCCCGGCGGGGAGCTGCCTCACGTACGCCTTCGCCGCGTTGAACAGGGCGCGCTGGGCGTAGTCGACCGTCCAGATCATCTGCATCTCCACGACGAACTGCCGCCCGAGCTGGTCCCGGCAGCGGACGTCCACGATGCTGTCCTTGTGGAGGGGGTCGTCCGGGACAACCTCGGGCTGGAGGTATTCGACGGAGGCGATCCTGCTGTCCTCGGGGAGGGGCAGAAGCGCGTTCAACAGGCTCGCCACCAGGTCGGAATGCTCGCCGAAGATCTTCTTGAAGGTCAGATCCGCCTTCGGGTCGAGGTACTTTGCCATGTCAGGTCTCCTTTCTCTCCGCCGGATGCCGTAGCCCCCTCCGGCGGCGGGTTGCTCAAACGAAAACGGGCATATTCTAACCGAGATTCCGGCCGTTGTCAAACCGCAGGCACGTTCAATATGTGCGGGAAGGTGCTTCCGAACACGTAGGACGGCGAAATGACGGGCGGCTGCGGCAGCCGCCCCTTCGCAAGAAGGGCGAGCGCGTAGGCGGAGACTTTTTCGCCGGCCTCGGAAGCATCGCACTCGAAGCGCGTGAGCGATTCCGAATAGACGGGGCCGAGTCCCCGGTTGGAAAGCGCCACGACCTTCACGTCCCCCGGAATCCGCACACCCCGTTCGAGGAAGGCCGTGAGCGCCCCCTGCGCGACAAAGTCGTCCCAGAACAGAAAGACATCGGGGAAAGAAGATTGCTTCTGTTTCATAAACACATTGTAGGCGGAACGCTCGATGCCCTCGTAGCGTCCGAGCCCGTCCATGCGCGGAACCATTATCCACGAACACGCGATGCCCGCTTTCCCAAGCGCGGAACGCGCATCGGGGGTCTCGTTCCCGTCGAAACGCACCTGCGTCACGTTCTTAACGCCGACGCGGACGCAGTGCAGGACGAAATTCCTGACGGCCTCTTCCGCCGAAAACCGGATCCACCGGTCTTTATCGACGTTCGCCCCCCCGCCGTAAATGAAGACGCTCCTCACGCCCGCGTGATGAAGGCACTCCCGGACGGCCTTTGTCCCGTAGATCACGATGACGACATCCGGCGTGCGGCTCAGTTCATGTTTCAGGAAGGTCAGCCCGATCTGCTTGTTCTCGGAAAACACCACCGTCGAAAAGGCGTATCCCGACGCGCCCAGCCTGCGTCGGAGCGCATCGGCGATCATGGTGACGTGATAACTGCAGGCGTCCACGTCCGGCAGCGCGAAAAGCACGCGACCGTGGAGGGCGACGACTTCGCGCGCCAGGACGACCGTCCCGACACGCGGGCGCGAATGGACGTACCCTTCCTTCGCCAGCTGTTCCACCACGCCGCGCGCGACGCGGAAGGTAAGCCCGGTCGCCGCCGCAAGTTCCTTGATCGTGGGGAAGGAGGCGCCCGCCTTGAGATGCCCGATGTCGATCTCCTCCTTGATGAACGAACACAGCGCGTCCGCCAGCGTCGTGGTACCGCCCGGCGTGAATTGAAAACGATTCAGAAACTCGTTATCCATGATGTCCCCCTTGCTCAAAACCATCCGTAAAATCCGGGGCGAGTTTTTCGCCCGTCCTTACGTCGAGCCGTTCGACAACGATTCCGTCCGCCCCCGCCGTCAGGAAGAGCGCCTGATGCGAGTCGCTGCCTTTCGGCTTCGGAAGCATCGTCTCGATCTGATAGAAGAGAGAGGGTATCGTCAGCGTGGTGAAACCGCCCGCGCCGCGACGGAACGAGGTGTCGTATGCGGCGGAGATGTGGGCGTGTCCGCAGACGGCGACCATGTTCGGCACGTTCGTGATGGAAGCGAGCGACGCGCCATCGTCCCAGAACGCCTCGTCGCCCCGTCCCGGACGCGCGAAGAATCCGCGATAGACGCGGTGCTGCGAAAAGACGTGGAGGCGCGGCGCTTCCCCGAACGCGGGAAGCGTCTGCGGAAAGCGGTCTTTGAGGCCGGCGGGCAGAAAATGGACAAGGGTGAATTCACATCCCTTCACCATCCGGCGCACGACCGGCTCGAAGGGTTCGCCGAAGGCGAGCCGCCAGGCGACGTCCGGCCCGATGCGGGGAATGTAGTCCGCCCACCGCCCCTTGGCGACGACCTCGCGCTGACGCACCCTGAAATTCAGTTCGGTGTCGTGATCGCCGTAGTGGAAGAGCCGAACGACCGGTTCGCCGTCTGAACGGCGGTTTCCGGGAAAGACTTCGTTCCAGGCGGCGGCAACTTCCCTGAGTTCGGAGAGAAGCCCGAAATCGGTCAAATCGCCCGCCGCAAGGACGGCATCGGCCTTCTTCGCGTCGAAGAGCCGCAACGCCCGCTTGAGGTCCGAGGCATCGTTCGCGTCGCCGATATGGATGTCGGACAGAAGCCCCACCCTTATGGTTTGAAACGGGACGGGCTGGGCCGGCGACCGGGGGCGCGGCAACGCGACACCCTCCCGCAGGGGTTCAAAATACTCCCTGCGGAAAAGCGCGATACGCCGCGCCTCCAGGGAACTGGGAGCGACTTTCGCAGACGCTGTAGAGACGAGAGACGCGAGACGCGACAAGACCGCTGGCGAGTAGATTCTTGTGCGCAGCTCTTCCTCGGTCGGGGCTTCGCAGACGCCCGGACCGAGCGGCGTATCGAACGGCTTCGCGACCACCTTCATCCAGCAGTTTTCGAGGGTGTCGAAAAACGCGGCCATCTCCCCCGCCGCCGCTCCGAACATGAGGCGGTGGTGTTCCGCGAGGATCGCCTCCACGTCACACGCCGGATTCCAGCAGAGGCGCGAGAAGACGTAGTAGTTGAGGTAGTTGTAGAGCCAGCGGTCGGATTCGCTTTCGGCGAACGCGCCCGTGACGAACGGCGCGACGGCGCGATAGTAGCCCGCCCAGGCGCGCGGCGCGAGCTGCGGGACGCCCTTCATCTCCAAGTTCCAGCAGGCCACCTTGTCGGGGTAGTTCCACAGCGAAACCTTGCGGCCAAGCTTGTCATGCCAACCGCGTACCTCCCCCTTTTCGCGTTCGCCGATCTGCGTCCCCTCCGCCCAGGGGCCGCGACGCGCCACGAAGACATCGACGTTATCGGGGATTTCGTTTGTCGGGATCCGCACATACGGAATGTACGACATCTGCGAGACGCGGGCGGACGGGAACTTTTCTTTGAGCCGGTTCGCGAGTTCGGCGGTGCGCCGCCATACGGGATCCGACGCATAGCCGACATCCGTATCCGAGAACGGGATGTTCTTCGCGCACCAGTCGCACGTACAGTGCCGCAGCCAGGTAAGCCCGTCCTTCGGCATCGCGTCGAACAACGTCCCCTTCCCCGCCGCAAACAACGCGCAGGCGTTCGCGTAGATCGCCTCCCATGTTTCGGGCGAAAGGCAGTGCGTCTTCGCCCCGTGGCAGCACGCGAGGTGCGCCGTCTCCATCCTGAGACGGTACCAGTTGAGACGCTTGAAGGAGGTCTCGTCCATCCCCTCCAGCAACTCCTCCGCGACGGGGCCGTCGGCATAGCCGTACCGGCGCACGGAAAACGCCGGGGCTTCCTCGAGGCGTCCCTGCGGCACGACGATCCGTTCCGCCTTCGGAACGCACGTGCCGAGTTCGCCGGGGAAGTACATCCGCACCCCGGCGAAACGTTCCAGGAAGGCATACACGCCGAAAAGCGTACCCCTCCGGAAACAGGGCTGCCACGGCGCCTCGTCGGGAAGGGTCGCCGTGGTTGCGACATCGGCGACGTCATCGTCGTTCCCGATGATGCGCACGATGCCCCGCCCCGCCTCGATGCAGTACCCGTCTGGATGGGAGGGCGCCGTGCGGGACACGGGGTTCAACTCGATTGCCGACTTGCCTTCGGTGCGCCGCGCGACGACGGGAAGCGGCACACCCAGCACCCCCCTGAGAAACAAGTTTAATTCCTCCGCCGCCAGCCGTGTGGCATACGGCGCGTCTATCGGCAGGACGATTTCAGAGGCGGTGTCGATGACGACATCCGCCGCCAAGGCGACCCATGCGTGAAAAAAAGTAAAAACGAGAATTGGCCAGCCGCCAGATCGAGTGATGAACCGCATTTGTCTCTCCGAAACTCGGCGGGGTTATACCACATGATCTCCGTACAAGGCAAGGGGTATTTTTCATGAGCCTTTTTTATTTGTGGGCAATGGTATCAATTGGGATTTTGGACCGTCTTCATCCTTCCCGCGCACGGCACGGGCCACCGGTTTTCCCCAGAACGGCACGATAGACGGAAAGGGTCTTTTCAAGCATCCCGGAAAGCGTGTGGGCGGCGAAGGAACGTCGCCCCCCTTCCGCGAGCCGTTCGCGCAAGGAAGGGTCGCGCAAGATATTTCCGAGTTCGCGTTCCCATTCGCCCGGCGTCGCGTCCGGCGGCAGCAGCCATCCGTTTTCGCCGTGCCGGATCAATTCTTTCAACCCGCCGACCGCCGACGCCACAACGGGCGTCCCCGCAGCCCAGGCTTCCAGAAGCGCGTATGGGCAGCCCTCCCAGCGCGACGGCATCGCCGCAACGGCGACCGTGCGCATCAAGGCAATCGCTTCGCCTTGCGGATAATGCGTGAAGAACCGGACGGGAAGCCCTTTACACGCACGTAAAACATCCGCCCCTTTCTGCGGCACATCGCGCCCGAAAAAACCGATCCCTTCACGCGCCGCCGAAACGCACGACGGCGGGACGGGCGGCGTGATCCCGTTGCGGATCACATGAATCCGCCCGTCCGCGTATCCAAGACTTTGGGCGAGGCGGGACTCTTCTTCCGTAACACAGATTACCGCATCCGTCCAACGCACGGCGAACGTTTCAAAGAGGCGGTACGGCCAGACAAAACCCGGCATCAACAGGGAAAAGCCGTGCGGCGTGTAGACCACCGGGAAATCGCCGCGAGACGCCAGGCGGGCAACCGCCCCCGCCTTGGAACTGTGCGCGTGGACGATGTCCGGGCGGAGAGAATGGAGCAGCTTCCGAAGACGGCGGACAGCCATGAAATCCCCTGCCCCCGCACTCCGCCGCATCGGGAGTTCAATCCATCGCGCCCCGGCCTCTTGATAGACGGGACGGTCTTCACGGGCAAACGCGGGATCGCGCAAAGTCGAAACAACGACGGTCGCGGAAAACCCGGACGGCAATCCGCACACCAAGTCGCGGAGGTGGCGGCGCGTACCGCCATCCGTCGCTTCCAGCACGTAGAGGATGTGGACGGGAGCCACGCGGGGTTCACCCGATCAACCCGTGAATCTGGATCAGCGTCTGCCAGAGTTTCCGGAGGTCTTTGAACGCGATCGCGTTCGCCTTGTCGGAAAGCGCCTGTTCGGGATTCACGTGGGTTTCCATAAACACGCCGTCGCAACCGGTCGCCACGGCCGCCCGGGCGAGGGCGG
>JAGAEL010000007.1 GCA_017613085.1 Kiritimatiellia bacterium
CTTTTCGTGGAAATGTATAATAACATATCCACGAAACGAACGCAAGGGAAATCTCGCGTTTTTTTTGAAAAAAGTTTACGGAACGGACGGTTTCCGCCGTCGGGGCGGTTATCGTGGTCGTGTTAGACGATTTTTAGGGTGGAACAGGTTGTTCCGTGTCGTTGTCTCTTGTTTCATCTCTTTCTCCGGTCGGCCATCAATGGCCATCATTTAGAACGACGTGCAGGGCCGAGCGATCCGTCATCGCTGTATTTCCGGATGAAACCGCCTTCCACCTTGTAAAAGTCGCCGGAAGCATCTCTAAACAACGTCCAGTCGGGGAATGTACCATACACCCCCGTGCCTCCTACGTATACGAGTCCTTCTTTTTCGGCGAGTTTCCAGTCCTCGTACGAGATTCCCGGATAGAACCTATTATGATCGATCTGCCGCTGCAATTCCTGTTCCATGGCTTTCCACCTCGCCTCGTTTCGGGCCAGTTCAAGCTCCGCCGCGCTATCTGCAAGTCTGCTTTTCCTTTTAATACCTTCAATGAAACGTGCAAATTCGACTCGCAGAAGGCGATCTTCTGCTTCCAGCCTGTCAATCATGCCTTGCACCGATGGTACGTTTTCCTCTACCAAACGTTTCAAGGCATTTTTGTCCAGACGCGATGCGGTTGCGCCGTTTTTCATGAGGATCCGCAGTTCCTCGTCCAGTATCTCTCGTAATCTTTTCGATGGCTTATTCGACAAGCGGGCTTTCTCGACCACAATCCAGTCGCAAGCCGTGAGGCCATGCCTGTCCTTGGCATTTACGTCGCATCCATTCCTTATGGCTGTCTCAAGGAATGACGGGCTTAACGCTTCAAGCGCATCAAAAACAGCATTTCGCCCCATACCGTCGACTCCGGGAAACACAATGCCGCTTGCCTTCAACATCGCGGCGACATCGTCAAACTTCCTCCGGCGTTTGGCGGAGTCGGCATATTTTGATGCCGCGAGGAATGTCTCCGAATACGCATAGATGAGGGGACGTCTGGAAATGCAATCGGGAATCCTTGATGTGTTCCTTGTTTCAATAAACACGTTGGGATTGGCCCCGCGTTCCAGCAGTGCTTTCACCATTACACGATTACCCGCTCGGCAGGCCGCCATCAGCGGGGTACCGTAAAGCCTCACGTATCCGTACGGCAACCGATCATCGACGGTCTTGGGATAGATGCGATAGTGACTGCGCTCATCATCATCCGCAAGTTGCAGATCAAATCCTCGCAGAAAATTCGTCAAACAGATTTGCGTACCTTCCGGAACCCGGTCGTCCTCCGACAAAGAATAGACGGTATCCAGCGGCATCCCCCCCTTTCTAAGTTCATCGATTCGGGAGATATTGCCGTTCAACACCGCGTTCATCAAATCCGCCTCTTTTGAATTGCTTGCGTACACGGTTATGCGGTCAACAATTTTCACGGGTAGACGCCCCCGACGTTTCTTGACGGCTTGCTCGGCTTGAAGCGTAGACGCCATCGACGTTTCAGAGACGTCACCGCAACCGCAAAGAACCCCCGTGGCGGCGCACACCGCCGCCAGCGGGATCTTTATAAATCGGACGAACGTTCTTTTCATTTGCCCGTACCCCAAATAAAATCAGTCGACGACCTCGACGAAGCCGCCTGACGCACTTGATCCGCTTCCTTTCCTTTCTGGTACCTTATACCCATATTTCTCCAGTACCCTTTCCATCTCCCGCACTTTGGACAGGGCAAAGTCATTGTTCCAGAAACTACCGTCGATTTTGCTCAGAAACTCCACAAAAGACTCGCCCCCGCCGTCTACCTTGTTCGGGTCGTACTTTTTTTGCTTGAGCAGCACCTCAAGCCAAAAAGGGTCGAAGATTTCAAACGCATCCCACAAAGCAGTACGACCAAAGGCATCTTCCATCGCAAAGCTACCTTCCTCCTTATCTGGGAATCTCACCCCGGCTGCGAGAAGAAGCCGGTTTATCTTTGCGATTTTATCGGCATCGCGTTTCCAGGATTCGGGACCGCACAAGAGCATCGATAAGCAATGATATGCTGACACCCACGGACGAGACAGCTGATCCTTTCTCTCCTTTTCCTTGAACTTGATCCAGATATTTGGATCCGCCCCTTTCTGGAGCAAGAACTCGACCATCGAGGGATTATGAAGCCTACAGGCAAGCATCAGGGGGGTGCCGTAAATTTTAGTTCCATTACTCATGCACCACCAACCGTCATTCTGACCGTCAGGCGGCATATGACGACGTTCGTATTGCGTAATGTCGAAGTCGGCATAATCTGTCCTGAATCCGGGATAACCGAAAGCCATCACAGTGTTAATATCAAAGCCGCTTCTCAATAGTTCATCGATTTTCTTTTTCTCTCCGTTGAGAACGGCTCGTGCCATACGTTCCAAACCCTTAATACCCTTAATTGGATTTTGATATTCTTCTGCTAGTCGCAAAATATGATCTGGAACTTTATATCGGCTCGGAAATCGGCTCGGTTGATCTTGTGAGTTGTCTGGACTTAAATCATATGATTGGAGAAAGTTTCTCTCACTGTAGACCATTATTTTTTTCACTATCTGTACTTTGGGGTTTACACGCTGTGGCTCCACCGGTGGTGCTAGGTGTGTCGCCCCGGATATCGGTGGTGGTAGCGCTCCGGGGGGTACAGGCTGTGACTCCACCGGTGGTGCTAGGTGTGTCGCCCCGGATATCGGTGGTGGTAGCGCTCCGGGGGGTACAGGCTGTGACTCCACCGGTGGTTTTGAGTTACCGCCTGAAGCTGTCCAAATAACGAATATCGCCGTTACCAAACATACAAAACATGTGATCAGTACTCCTCTTCTCATCTCGGTCTCCTTTACCCTCGTTGATGTCCCACTTCGCAAGAATCGGGTTTGTTCTTGTTACGTGTCGCCGCTTTACAGTCTGACACGAATCGGGAGAAAAACGAAACCTCTCTTCGCGCCTTCGGAGAGGTTGTAGAGATTACCTTAACAGAAACACGAAAAGAGGCGAACGCATGATGCGCTTCCTCTGCATAGTGTCGTCTGTTGGTGAAACTCTCTACATTTCTCCGAACGACTGCCTTGCAGCTTTACAACTGTCCGGGAGGGATTTTGGGGACATCGGCCTCCATTCGTTGCTTGACGTTCCCACCCCGTTCCCGAACGATGTCAATTCTGGAAGGTTCCACCGCACAACGCGGTATCGCCAACCGAAACTGGGTGTAAGATACCACTTTTTTTCGTAGCAATCAATGAAAAAATTCGTGCCACAATGCCACAATCCAACTCAAATATGAACTTTTTATAGTGGTGTAACGTTTCTAAAGGGGAGACGAGACGTTTTTGTTCCGTACTCCTCAAAAAAGGGTTTATCATGCAGAAGAGAAAACAGGGTTTTACGTTGATCGAGTTGATCCTCGTGGTCGCCGTGGTCGCCATCCTCGCCGTCATTGCCATCGGCAAATTCACCGACATCCGCAAGGAGGCGGCGCGCAAGGCGAACGTCGCCAACATCAAGAACATCTTCCGGACCATCAACACGGAAATCGCGCGCGTCGACGGCAACATCTACAAGGGAATGTTCGCCTACGCCGAGGCGTTGATCGACGTGGACGGGACCCAGGCGCCGACCGGTGCGGAGGGAACGTACAAATGGGCGCCGGGCGCCGGCTGGTACGACGGCGCGGGCGGCACGATCCCCGGCGTCTACTGCGGAATCAAACAGACGACAATCGTCGAAAACGCGTCGGGCGTCTCGACGGGAACCATCGCGGACCTCATGGACGCGCACGAAAGCAACGTCGGCCTCGACGCCTTCGCCGCCAAACTCGGCATGTACTACCTGACGGAGAAAGAGGTCGCCTCGCTCAAGGACGCCGGCGTGAGTATCGTCTCCTACCACAACTACTCCAACGCGCAGTCCAAGAACCTCGGCTGGAACTCAAGCGTCTGGTACACCAAGTACGGGCTCCATGCCGTAGGCGGCGGCCCCGGCCACCGTCCCGACCTGAGCGCGTGCTATCCCGTCGTCCTCACGAACGGGATGCCCGTCGCCATCCTCAACCCCGCGACGTGTGAATCGATCTACCGCGACCTCGGTCTCGAATACGCCTCGACCTACAACGTGAGCGGGTTAAGCGCCGCCGAACCCGACACCTATTTCGCGAAAGGTATCTGCCAACGCCTTGTCGTCCTCGGACTCGGACGGGACACGGAGACGAACACGAAGTATTTTGAGAACCAGCCCCGCTGCATGACGCTGGACAAGACCCATTACCGCAACTACCTGCTCGTCTTCCAGATGAACAACGGGCAGGGAAACCAAGGCACGACGGTCAAATTCGTCGGTGTCCTCGACCCCGCCGGCAACACCGCGAAACAGGCGCAATACGCCGCCGACTGGGCTTCTTGACGTGTCTTGCCGCCGGTCGTCGGCGGTCTACAAATCACGGAACGAAAACCCACTAAATTGCGGAATTGGGGTTGCATGGTGACGGCGGAAATAAGATCGAGAAGGGGGCGGCCGCGCTCAAAAAGCTCGCCTCGTGGATCGACCCCGTGAAGATGCCGGCCCCGTCCTTCCTGATGGTCTTAACCGCCGTTGGCGATTTCGCGTACCGGCGGGAGGATGGCGTCGTCGTCTGTCCCATAGGTTGCCTGAAGCCGTAAGGAACATCGGGTTCAACAATCAAACCCGTATTCGGGAGATTGTGGGGCGCATCCGCGAATCGTGCAACCGTCTTTTATCTCACGCAGAGGCGCGGAGACGCGGAGGAACGAACGGGAGGGACGGGCTTTGTCCCGTCCGTTCCCGTGCGGCGCGTGGGGACACGCGCCCTCCCGTGTCCGAGTGGCGACTGTCGGATGTCGTGTGTCGTACGGGGGGCATATTCAGGCGTAGAGAATGGACGCGACGAAGCGCGACCCTCTCACTCTTTCCTCCGCGTCTCTGCGTGAGATAAAAACAACAACAAGTATAAAAAAAATTCACTCCTTGACAGCGAGGTCGCAAATAACACATAATATGCGCCATGGCTGTAACCGTGAATAGTAAAATCGCGCAGGACACGCGCAGGACACGCGGCGTGTTCGTCTTCTCCCCTTCCCCGACGGCCTCTGGGACAACGGGCGTCTCGCCCGTTGGAAACAGCCTCCCCAAACCCTTTAACGGCATGAGCCGAGAGACGCAGACGCACCTCTCGGTTCGTGTTTTTCACACACCCCTCTTCAACAAAAGAAAGGAAGAAGTCCATGACGACAGGAAAAGTACGCAATGAAAAGCCGTATGCGGGAAATCCGCACGTCCGATTTGATGAGGGGGAAGTCGCACCAGCGGCAACGCCGAGGCGTGGGGCTCTACTCTACAGCATGAGAACATTAATGATGATTGCCGCATGGTTGATGGCGATGACGGCGGCAGGTGCGTCGCGTCCGATGCCGGAGTACCTGAAGAGTGCGGTGATCTACCAAATCGTCCTGCACAACTTCACACAAACTGGCACGTTCAAGGCCGCCACGGCGATGCTCGACCATGTGCGCTCGACGGGCGCGGACGTCGTCTATCTCACGCCGTTTGTCGAGATGGACCGTGACATGGACAAGCGGTACTGGAGCCCGCGCCAGAAGAAGAGCGGATTCGACTCCCCGCTCAATCCGTACCGCATCCGCGACTACAACAAGATCGACCCCATCTACGGCACGGACAAGGACTTCAATGCGTTCTGCGCGAAGGTGCATGCGCTCGGCATGAAGGTGTATCTTGACCTGGTATATTACCACTGCGGGCCGGGCAGCGTGTTAAAGGACGTTGCGCCCGCCGCGCTCCAGCGCAATCCCGACGGTACAATCAAGCTCAACGAATACAACTTCCCGCTCATCAACTACGAGTCGAAGGCGGCGCGGAAGTACCTCATAGACTCGATGCTCCACTGGATCGGACGCGGCGCAGACGGATTCCGCTGCGATGTGGGGTACAAGGTGCCGCTCGACTTCTGGGAGGAGGCGACGGCGGTGTGCTGGAAAGTGAAGCCGGACCTCGTCATGATCGACGAGGGGAGCCCTACGGAGTACCTGAAGACGGCGTTCGACTCGTGCTACAACTTCACATGGTGCCGCCCGCTCCATCCGGTGCTGGTGAACGGTCTTCCGGGCGGGAATGGGACGAAGTTCGCGAACGCGATGGCATGGGCGCGCAAGTACGAGGCAACGGCGCCGGAGAATTCGCGCTTCTTCTGCTACGCCGATTGCCACGACACGGTTCTGGGGGACGGCTCGCGGCGGTTTGATCGACGCAATCCCGTCGAGGCGGGCAACGCCGCGTTTGTGCTGGTGTTCCTGAGAAGGGGGATTGCCGTCGTGTACAACGGGAACGAGATCGCCGACAACGCCGTCGGCTCTATCTTCATGCCGAACGACAGGCGGATGGACCGTACCCGCATCAACTGGGCGCGCGCTCTGCAGCCCGTCGGGATGCGCCGCCTCGCGCACATCCGCGCTCTCGCGAAGCTCCGGCACGAGAACCCGGTGTTCGCGGACGGTACGCAGGAGTGGATCACGGAAGGCGACAGCCAGGGTGCGCTCGCCTTCGTGCGGCGGTTGGGCGACAAGGCCGTGTTCGTCGCGGGGAACTTGACTTCCAAGCCGGTCGCGTTCAAGCCGGGTAATGGCGTGGCGCTCGATGCGGTCCAAAAGCCAATGATGGCCGACCGCTTCAAAGTTGATGCCGACGGAACGGTTCGCCTTGACCCATACGGTTTTGTGGTACAAGAGTTGTGAAAACTACAACAAGGAGACGTAAAATGAGCATGAGAAAACTGATGGCAGTCGCGGTGGTCGCCGCAAGCGCGACGGTATCCTCGTCGTCGTGGGCCGATGTCGTGTATTCGATAGACGGTAATACGATGACGGTCACAGCTCCGGCCACATACGGGGGCAAGGGGTTGTGGCTGCTTTGGGATTCCACCGACAAGGGCGATGTAGTTGCCGACTGGTCGAATTCCCTTACGCTCACCAACTCCGTGCCGGCCGTCGGCGGAACCTGGACGGTTGATCTCGCCGCGCTCGGCATCACGAACGGTACGCCATGCCGCATTGCGTCATTCAGGCGTTTCATGCGCCTCGACATGCTCAAGCAGTCTGGGTTCAAAAGCTACATCAATTCCGGTATTCTACGATTATGACGTCTATGGCGTCCGTTTCGGATACTATTCTGTAGCGAAGAACGCGAATGGTGCTGCATGTATGGGATCTGCAGGAGGCAAGGGCGGGTTCGTTGTCTATGCGAACGGTAGCAGCCGGATCGAGGTATCCGTCGTATGGAGAGGAACCGAACTTTCAGATCATCCGTCCGTCAGCTACGGACAACCTGACGATGCCCCAGACACGTCCAAGATCAACGAGTTCGCGTTCACGAATGGTGTGTTCACGCTGAACGGCACGGTAGTAAACTCCAGTTTGGGTACGGGCGTCGCGGTTGGCAACGCAGGTCTTGGAATCCGCATTGGCACCAGTCAGGTCGATGCGGGGAATAAGGCCATGTACGGCTGGTGGTCGCACGTGAGTTTCGATGGTGTGGACGGCAGCTTGATCCGCGACTACATTCCCGTCCAGCGAATGACTGACAACGTGGTCGGGTTCTTCGACAGGGTGTCGAACACATTTGCATCGAGCGCGGGCGCGGATGCGTTTGCCGCCGGGACGCCGACAGTCGAGACGGTAGATGGCGATTTCGTGATGGAGACAGGTACGATTACACCCTAAAAATCGTCTAACACGACCACGATAACCGCCCCGACGGCGGAAACCGTCCGTTCCGTAAACTTTTTTCAAAAAAAACGCGAGATTTCCCTTGCGTTCGTTTCGTGGATATGTTATTATACATTTCCACGAAAAG
>JAGAEL010000115.1 GCA_017613085.1 Kiritimatiellia bacterium
ACCAACCCAAAGGGCGTCCGTTGTTCTACCTCCGCGCCGGAACGCCGAAAACTATATCATTCCCCGCCGTCTAGTGCAAGTGTAAACTCGTGTCCCCACGCGCCGCATGGGAACGGCGCGACAAAACTCGTCCCCCCCGATGTGTTGTCCCTTGTTGTCCGTGTTGTCGTTGTCACATCCGGCTGTCGAATGTCGGGTGTCGCCTGTCGTGCGGGAGGGCGCGTGTCCTCACGCGCCGCATGGGAACGGCGCGACAAAACTCGTCCCTCCCGATGTGTTGTCCCTTGTCGTCCGTGTTGTCGTTGTTACATCCGGCTGTCGAATGTCGGGTGTCGCCTGTTGTGCGGGAGGGCGCGTGTCCCCACGCGCCGCATGGGACGGACGCGACGAAGCGCGTCCCCGCATGATTTAGGCGGGACATTCGGAAGAATCGGAGTTTCCTGGTTCTGTTTCAACGCGCAAGCGGGATGTCGCGGACGCGCTTCATGCCGTGTCTTTCCATGTAGGCGGCGATCCCGTCGATTACGCGGGGCGCGGTGGACGGGTCGATAAAGTTTGCCGTGCCCACCGCGACGGCGGTCGCGCCGGCGGCGAGCAGTTCGACCGCTTGTTCAGGTCCGAACACCCCGCCCATCGCCAGTAGCGGGACGGTCGCCGCCTCTGCCGCGTCCCAGACGAGTTTCACCGCGACGGGGTGGATGCCGAGTCCGGAAAGCCCGCCGGATTTGTTGGCCAACACGGGACGCCTCCTCTCAATGTCGATCGCCATCGCGGGGATTGTGTTGATTAGCGAAATCGCGTCTGCTCCGGCCTCCTGCGCGGCCCGGACGAAAACTTTGATGTCCGGCACATTCGGCGCGAGTTTCGGAAGGATCGGCGCTCGTGTCGCCGCACGGACGGCCGCGACAAGCCGTGCAAGCGTCCGCGGATTCTGCCCGAAGGTGTGTCCGCCGCGTTTGACATTCGGACAGGAAACGTTCAACTCTAGTCCCGAAACGCCCTTCACGCCGTCCAATCGTTTCGCGACCTCTACGTATTCGTCCACGCTTGTGCCCCAGATGTTCACGATCACCGGGATTCATAATGTACGCAGGAAAGGCATATCCTCTTTTAGGAAGCCGTCCACGCCCGGCCCCTGTAAACCGATGGCGTTGATCATACCGCCCGGCACTTCGACATGGCGGGGAAGGGGATTCCCCGGCCAAGGACAAAGGCGTATCCCTTTGACCGTAATCGCGCCGAGTCGGCGGACGTCTACAAGGTCTGCATATTCCTGCCCGTATCCGAACGTCCCCGAGGCAACGGTCACGGGGTTCTTCATCTTGATTCCGCCAAGGTTTACTGCAAGGTTCATGACATCTCCTCTTCAAAACGTTTACAGGGTTTCTACCCGGACGGCCTCGACCGGGATCCGTTGCGGGGTTCCCATCACGGAGGCGGAGTCCCCGACAAGGGTTCCTGTCCGGATGGATTCGTAGACGTAAGCCTTCCCCGCGATCACGGCGTCCAGCATGGACTCCCCGCAAGCGGCGGAAGCCGCGATCGCGGCGCTGAGCGAACATCCCGTCCCGTGCGTGGAGACGGGGGCTTCAACGACAGGCGTGGAAATACGGTAGAGGCATTTCCCGTCGAAAAGTGCGTCTTGCGCGGGCAATGTTCCGTGTCCGCCCTTCAAGAGGACGGCGCATCCGTACCGGTCGGCAAGCCGTTTCGCGTTTTCCGCCATTGTCTCCCAGGAATCGATCTTGCCGGATTCCGCGAGGATTTCAGCCTCCGGGATGTTCGGCGTCATCAGCGAGGCGACGGGGAGAAGTTTTTCGCAGACAATTTCAATCGCATCGTCTTCCAAAAGAGGGGCGCCGCTTGTCGCGACCATCACGGGATCGACCACCTTGGTGATACGGGGATGGAGTTCGAGTGTTTCCGAAACGGCGAGCGCGACTTCTGCCGTGGCCAGCATCCCCGTCTTGAGCGCGTTGATCGCGTACGGTTCAAGGACGGCTTGAAGCTGTTGCTGGACGAATTCGGGGGAGACCGCGAGCGCGGCCTCGACCCCGAAGGGATTCTGCGCCGTAAGCGCGGTGAAGACGGTGCATCCGTGGACGCCGAAACAATGGAAGGCGCGCAGATCCGCCTGGACACCGGCGTTCCCGCCGCTGTCGCTGCCCGCGATGGTTAAACAAGCCGCTTTCCGCATCTCGCGGAAATCCTCGGTTTCAATCGGTTCATTCATGAGGGGAATTTCCATTTGTGGCCGTGGTCAGGGGGCGGGGGCGGCAGAACCGCGTTTGTCGTTTTCATCTTGGTACGTGTAGATGAACTGTCGTGCGCCGTCTTCACAGGCGAGGACGGGAGGGAGGTTCCCCGGACCGGTTCTGCGCGGTTGGTAATGGACTTCGACCGCCTTGTGCGCGCGTCCCTGTCGGTCGGTTTCGAGTACGCGGTAACCATCCGCCGTGAAGTGTTTCTTTTGTTCACCCTGCACGCGGATCCAGCCGGTACATTCTCCCGTCTTCGTATAGGTGTAGACATCCTTCCACATCTTTTCGAGGGTGAGCGTGGGATCGGCGTAGAAATGTTGCGGGTTCTGGTAATCGGCGGAGAGGATTTTCCCGTCGGGACGGTACACACGCGATTCGTTCGGAAGATAATAAATACAGTACATCGCGGGCAGGGAAGGGAAGTTCGTCGCCGTGTCGAGGAAGCAGCCGATATCCACGCGGCTCGTGATGTAACCGGCGGGAAGCCCGTCTTCTCCTTTCGGACGGAACCGCCCGTGGTTTTGCACACGGATTTCGACTTGGCTGGCGTGGGCGTCCAGCGGCTTGATCGCGATCTTGGCGGGATCCCCCTGAAGTACGACCCAGCGGAAGCGCGCGTCCGGCCTCCCCGGGGCAGACGCGGCGAGTACGGCCTTTCGTTCGTTCTCAAGAAGGTTTCGCGCCACACGCGCCACACACAAGCCTGTATCGACCAGGGCTTCGCCGCCGAGGTCGAAATACGCGACACCCGGTTTCGCAGGGGTTTCCCGGACCATCCGGATCATGACGAAGGAGGGAAGGTCTTCCAACGTCATGTCGTGCGCCATGCGCACCATCGCTTCGGAATCGAGATCGCGTCCGTCGAAGACGACAGGGTGGGCGGCGCCCGTGTAGTAGGCGGCGCGTGACTTTACGCTTTTCAGCGTCGAGCGGAGGATCACCTGAAGGGCGACCGCATATAGTTTCCGGGCGATAAGCGCTTTTTTTACTTCCGGACGGAAAGCGGCGGAGACGGCGGTAAAGGCTTCAAGGAAAGGTTTGTCTGTGAAGGACGAGCCTTTGCTCGCCGTAAGGTAGGGAAGGTTCGCCGAGAAAAGATCCCCCGTTTCAGGCGTGAAATCCTTGTGCGCGGGATAGATCCAGCACTGGTTGTTCAAAAAAAACTGCGCCGCGAGACGCACACGGAGCGGTGTCGCAACAAGGGAGCGGGGCAGGCTCCTCCAGAACAGGCCTTCCGTGAGCGAGGTCGAGGAATTGCCGATCACGGGGGCGGGGAAAAGGGTGTTCGCCGGACCGATATCCGCCAGCGCCTGGTGCGCCGCCTTTTCGTAACGGACGGGGGTGAGGCCGGGAAACTTTGCGACATCGAGCGGGGAGTGTCCCGCATCGCGGTTGACATAGAGGTCTCCGGTGTTCCCCGCCGCCTCTTTGGCATCGAGCCAGGCGCGGACGGATTCCGCCCCCGGCCCGTTGTAGGCGGGCGCGTTCGTTCCGGCGATGTACGGAAGAATCCGGAAAGCGGATTGATAGCAGGCGGCCTCGAAATTCCAAACCGTGTTGGAGGACGTGAGCGTGAGGGGGTGTCCCGCCACGACGGTCGAAGGAAGCAGACCGGAAGTTTTCGGCGCGGCGCGGTGTCGGTCTGCTTTTTCGAGAAGCTTGGCGAAACGCGGATTCCCCGACAACGCCTTCAAATCCGTGTCGGACTCGATTTTCGTGCGGTCGTCGAAACCGAGTTCGATCGCCCGTTCCAGTTCATTCAGCGCGGCGGTTTTGTCGGCGAGATAGGCGAGGGAACAGGCCAGGTTGTACCGCCATGTCGGATCTTCCGGAAGGAGTTCGACGCCTTCACGGCAGATACGTTCCATTTCCGCCGTCTCGCCGCTGCGCACCGCTTGCACGAAACGCGCGCGCAGCATTTGGTGGCGCGGGAAACGCTCCTGCATCCGCCAGAGTTCGTCTGCGGCCTGTGCGCCGGAGAGGAGGGAAAGGATGAGGGCCATCGAAAAGAAAGGTTTTGTTTTCATGGCGTCAGTATACCACACGATGCCCGGATGTGGAAACCAAAACTAGTGCGTAGGAGGTTCTTCTTCCGGCAAGTCGGCTGCGGTTCCGTCCGTGACCGAGGCGGGCGGTGTGGTTTTCTCCACCGTATCCCCTTTCGCTTTCTCGGCCAGTTTCTTACGCCACCGTTCGTTTGCCTCCTGGTCCGCCTGGCGTTTTAGGGCGACCAGCCCGGCGAGGGAATCAGCACGCGCCGCGTAGTCGCAAATCCCTGACGCGATCGAACGGGCGCAGACGTTGCGCCAGAGGGCTGTACGCATGGAGCTTGCTTCGGTTGGATTCGAGAGGAATCCGATTTCGATCAACACGGCTGGACACGCCGTTCCCCGGAGGACGTAGTAGGATTGGCGTTTTACGCCCCGGTCTGTACATGCCATGGAACAGAGGTTCCGCTGGATCCAGTAGCCGAGCAGGAGGTTCGCGTAATCGTTCCGGTTCCCGACTTGCCAACCGCGGATGCGGCTGCCGTCCGGCGTGCCGCCGTATCCGCTGGAGGGAAGCACGTAGGTTTCGACGCCGGATGCCTGGGGATTGCCCGCATGGTTGGCATGGAGGCTGACGAAGAAGTCCGCCTTGGTGCGCGTCGCCAGCAGGACACGATCCTGCAAGGATACTTCGACATCGTTCGTCCGCGTGTAACAGACATGGAATCCATTGGTCGCAAGGAGGTTTCCGACGCGGCGGGCGACGGCGAGGGTCAGGTCTTTCTCGTACATCAAGCCGTCGGTCGAAAGGGCGCCGCTGTCCGTCCCGCCGTGTCCCGGATCGATCAGAACGGTAAGCGGCCGGCGCTTGGCGGCCGGAACGGGCTTTAAAAGCCCGATATTCAGGAGGTCGAGGTCGATACCCGCCATCTGCCACGTCGCGTCATTCACGCTGCCGGTCGGCTCGGTGTTCAACCAGACGGTCACGCCGTCTACGTCGCACCGTTTGCGCCCCGGATAGAAGACGAGTGAATGAACGGAACTGGTGAACGAGAGCTGGCTTCCCGTCCAGAGGTAGTTGGTGCAACCGACGGCGGCCTGGACGTGCCGGACCACCCGGAATGGGGCGTTCCCCCCGACATCCGGGCTTTGGGCGAAGGCCAGATGCAACGGGAAGAGAAGGGTGACGAAAGGAAGAAAAGAAACGCGCATGGCTGTCAGGCGTAGGTGTGCATTCCCGTGAAGAGTCGCGAGAGGTTGATCCAGAGCAGCGTCAGCAGGATGACAACGACCCCGGCGATGAGAAGTGAAACAGAAAGGCGTGGACGGGACAATCCGTTCCGCAAGCGGACATGGAAATACGCGGCGTACACGAACCAGGTCGCCAGCGACCACATCTCCTTCGGGTCCCACGCCCAGTAGTGTCCCCAGCAGTATTGGCTCCAGACGGAACCGAGGAGAAGCCCGGACGTAAGGAGGCAGAACCCGACGGCGACGATTTCCCGGACGGCGGCGTCGCAGTGGATCCGCTTCTCCGCAGGAAGCTCCTTCCGCCAAAGCGGCAACGCGAGAAAGGTCGCGTGCGTCAAGAGGACGTAAGCCGCGACGTAACTTGCCACGTGCGGGATGAAGAAGGGACTCTGCAACGCGGGCGGAAGCATACGCAGCCCTTCGTCAAAGATGAATCCAGCCGGGAAAAGGATGAGGACACCGAGAATGGCGTCCGGAACGGTCGTATCGATTCCGCTTCGGCGTTTCGCGAAAAAGGAGAGCGGCCAAAGGACCGCAGCCATGCAGAGGAAGAATTCAAAAAGGTTCTGCATGGGGGGATGACCGGAGGCGATGCCGCGCCAGACGACAGAGGCGAGCGCGGCGAGAAAGCCGGCAAACCAGAAAGCGCGGGAGACCACAGGCTTTTTCCGGGACGCAAGCGTCCCGATAAAAAAAGCCAGCGTGGAGTAGATCAAAGCTCCTTGTAGGGTGAATTTCAGCGCCATGCTGCTTCCCGTCTCAGCCCGTTTAATTGCCGGGGTACGGCGTTACCCTCAACCGCAACGAATCACCGCACCGCATACGAAAACGGGGGCGGCTGGAAAGCCGCCCCCACCGAAACCCGGAAAGGGCTTACTTCGCGGCGAGAATCGCCTCGCGCACGGCATCGGCCTGGTAGACGGAGCCGAGGAGGCAGTTCTTCTCGTAGATGAAGTCCGCGTATTCCTTCATAAAGATCTTGCCGGGGTCGCGAAGGTCGAACTTCGCGGGCTGGTCACGGAAAAACTCGCGGTGGACGCGGGTCCAGACGAGACGGCCGTCCGTGTCGATGTTGATCTTCGTGACGCCGCGCTTCGCGGCGCCGAGGAACTGCGTGGCGTCGACACCCTTTGCACCCTTGATCGCGCCGCCGGCGGCGTTGATGCGGGCGACTTCACCCGGAGGAACGGAAGAAGAACCGTGCATCACGAGCGGGAAGCCGGGCAGACGGCGCTGGACTTCTTCCAAGATGTCGTAACGCAGCTTCTGGTCGCCGGAGAACTTGAAGGCGCCGTGCGAGGTGCCGATCGCGCAGGCGAGGGAATCGCACCCGGTCTTGGTCACGAAATCTTCGACCTCTTCCGGCTTCGTGTAGACGTGCGCGGCGGCCTCGACATCCTCTTCGACGCCCTTGAGCTGGCCAAGTTCGGCCTCGACGACGATGCCCTTGGCGTGCGCGGCCTCGACGACGCGCTTGGTGATCTCGACGTTCTTCTCGTAGGGGAAGGCGGAGGCGTCGATCATGACGGACGAGTAAACACCGGAGGCGATGCAGTCCATGCAGGTCTCTTCATCGCCGTGGTCCAGATGGACGGCGAAGATGGCGTCGGGGTAGATCTCGCTGGCCGTCTTCATCATGGCTTCGAGCATCAGCTTGTGGGTGTACTTGCGCGCGCCCTTGGAGAGCTGCACGATGAAGGGGGCCTTGCTGCGGACGTTACCTTCGAAAAGCCCCATCGTCTGTTCGAGGTTGTTGATGTTATACGCACCGATGGCATACTTGCCGTAGGCGTGCTTGAAAAGCTCTTTGGTCGTGACAATCATTTCCCTAACTCCAGTAAGACGTCCGAACGGAAAGACCCTGAACCGACAGGATTCCGTCGAAAAACGAATGGCGGTCAGTATACCCGTGGACAAGCCCGGAATCAAGCCCAAACCGCGATTTTTTAAGGATGTCACGAGAAGGAGAACACCAACATGAAATCGGCTAAATTTCTACTTGCATTAGGGATAGGGAATGTGGTAAAGTAAAAACGTTTTGGCAGTTGAGTTTGTAGCTCAATTGTTGAGCAACCAGATTTCCTGAACGAGAGAAATCCGTTTATTGTAACGGTATCTCGTATCGGGAGGCGTCGAGGATAAAGCCTAGGAAACTTTTCTATTCAGAGACGCAACGAAAAGAGCACTGCCTTCGTGCAGATTCGCCTCCTTCGCTGTATCTCTGAAGGTATCGATCCTAGGCACCTATCCTCGATGCAACGGGGGAGGTGTCATATTTTTGTCACCGTATGCCAGGGATGGCACCTCCCTTGGGTGGGCATCTAGGGAAGTACCGTTTTCCCCCATCGGTCTTTCCAGGCAGAAAGAGGACGAACGGGGTAAAGAAAGGCATGGTGAATATGCGCGTATCTGTGTCAAGGAAGTTTTCGTTTTATGTGTTCTTCCTCGCTTTGTCTGCTTGCGCGGTATCGGGTTATGCTTTACAGTCCACGAATCAATATGTTCAATTGGACTTTAAGGTACTTTGTGGAAAAGCCGAAATCGGTGATTCAGCCGCATTATGTGAACTGGGATCCCGGTATGAGTGTGGAAATGGTACAGAAACTAACGTCGAAAAGGCTGTTGAATGTTACCGCAAATCAGCGGAACAGGGATATGCAGAGGGGCAGCGGAAGCTTGGTTCGATGTATGCTAGAGGAATTGGTGTGATACAAAATTTTGCGGAAGCATTCAATTGGTATCGTAAGGCTGCGGAACAGGGTAATGCCGCCGCCCAAAACAACTTGGGGTGGTTGTATGAAAATGGGGAAGGGGTTGATAAGAATATCACAGAGGCCGTAAAGTGGTATCGCAAGGCAGCGGAACAGGGTTATGCCGGCGCCCAAAACAATTTGGGGGTTATGTATGAAAATGGGGAAGGGGTTGATAAGAATATCACAGAGGCCGTAAAGTGGTATCGC
>JAGAEL010000116.1 GCA_017613085.1 Kiritimatiellia bacterium
AGCGGCGCCACGCGGCGCGGAGACGCGCCGGAACGCCGCCGAGGCTTGCGAGGAGCGTCGCGGCGATCAGGGTGAGAATCAGGATGTTCGGCAGATTCGGCATCTTGTCGCGTCCGTCATGCGGGTTTTACAAGTACATCCCCGCCAGTATCGCACACCACACCCCGTGTATCAAGCCGTAAAAATATCCTTGTTTTCGTCGTTGTGATCGCGCGGTCCCCCTTACGGGCGCGACAAAAACAAAAATGCGTTCCAACCGATAAAATCAAGGATGAAACGCATTTTTGACATGGTGGGCAATACTGGACTCGAACCAGTGACCCCCGCCGTGTGAAAGCGATGCTCTAACCAACTGAGCTAATTGCCCGGTACACCGTGTCGTAAAACGCACCTACTCTACCACACCCGTAGGGGGCGCGTCAAGCGGAAACAACACAACAAATTTTTCCATCCTTTGATGTAAAAACAAATGAGGAATTTTGGCTTGACTAATGCGGGGGGGGGAATACAATGGTCATGTTTTTTTAAGCAAAAAAAAGCAGGTTTATCATGCATACTCGTAACATGTCCCTGAAATCCGCCGCGCGTTCATTCGTCGGCGCAATCCTTCCGTTCACCCTGTGCGTCGCGACGGCGCCCGCGCCGTCGTGGGCGGCGGCGAGGACGGACTGGATAGGCGGCTCTGGCGGAACTGAGGCCGCGCCGCTCGACATCTACAACAAGAAAAATTGGTCAACAGGAGCATTGCCGTCCAAAAGCTACAACCTCTACTTTGATGTTGCGTCGCTGACGTATCTGACGAACTCCATGGCGAATGCGACCTCGACCATGGTTGCCGACAACATCCGCCCGAACTCCGGCGACTTTGTGTTTCTCGGCCCGCTCTATTTCTACACATTCTGCAACGGTACAGCAAACGCCACTGTCTCTGTCGTCAAGAAGGGCGACTGGAAGGTGGACTATTATTTCCGCGGAGCCGAGGCAGAAGGGTGCAAGGTTGCCTTCACGAACGAGTGGGGCAACGTGACCGTCAGCCAGCAGGGTTATTCCTTTTTTGCGAACGGAAAGAATTCGCGGTTCGACGTTGTGAACAAGTCGGGAAACTGGAGTTTCACGGGAAAGAGTGATGTCTATCTCGCAGGGGGCGAGGGATCCTCATCCACCGTCAAAAAGGAAGCCGGCAACTGGACGTTCGCGCGACCGCTCTACCTTGCGAGCGGCAAGGCATCCAGCATGACTTTCCGCAACGAGGGCGGCGCACTTGTCGCGAGCAGCACCCTTTACCTTGGAACGGGCGCAGACTCCGAGGCAAGCTTCTATGTCAGCGGCGGCTCTGCCACAGTCAACGGACAGTACGGCTTCATTGTCGGCAAGGACAACAGCGGCACGGGCGCGGGCCGCGTCTATTTCGAGGTCGGCAGCGGCGGCGCGGTGACGAACTCCGCCGGCCATTTCTGCATCAACGAAGGAACGACCGGCGGCTCTGCGGAAGTGCGCGTGGCGGGCGGCGAGATCAACGTGTCGGCGGGCAGCGTCTTTGTAGGACAGCACGGCGCGGGCACGTTGACGATCGACAGCGGACGGGTTATAGCCTCCGCAAATGGCGTGGAGTTCTGCCACTCGTCCGATTGCTCGTCCGGCAAGGATTGCTTCCTCAACCTGAACGGCGGAACGCTTGAAACGAAGGTCGTCACGTACGGCGCCGGCGCGGCTGACGCCACGTTCACCTTCAACAGCGGGACACTCAAGGCTCTACAGTCGGGAACGCTAATGGAGTCCAAGCCTTTGTTGACTGTCAACGTCGATGCTGGCGGCGCCATCATCGATACGGACGGCAAGACGGTCGAGATAGCCGAACCGCTCAATGCCGTTTCCGGCGTCGCGGGCAATCTGTCCGTGACCGGCGGCGGTGCGGCGACATTCTCCGCAATAGGCGACCTGACCGGCGCGTTCACGATTGGCGAGAACACGGCGCTTCGCTATTTCGACCAGGACGGCGTGGTCGCCAACTATGCGATCTCCTCCATCAGCATCGCGCCCGGCGCCACGCTCTACCTCGACGCGGACGCGACGGGCTGCGACACGTTCGGCGCGGCGACGACGAACATCACGGCGACAGCCGCGAATCCCGCGACGATCAAGCTGGTGTTCACTTCCGCCGCGCCTGCGGGGACGGCCTACCCGCTCTTCGAGACGGACAGCGCGGACAAGTTCGTTGTCACGCCCATGATTGGTGCACTGGAGCTCCCGCACGAGACGAGCCTCGTGAACGGACGTCTCACGCTCACGATCACAGCCGAGGACTACACGTGGAACGGGAGCGGGACGAACTGGGGCGACGCGGACGCCTGGACGAAGGGCGGCACGTCGGCAACCTGGTCCGACGGCAACAATGCCGTATTCTCCACGGCGAATGCAGCGGCGGTCGTCGCCTCCGCCGCTTCCGCGTCGGAGGTGCGCTTCACGGCGGATGCGACCGTCTCAGGCACGGCGGCGCTCACGGCATCCAGAATTGATGTGGTAAACGGCGCGACTGCCACAATCTCCGCGCCGCTTGGCGGCGATTTCTCGAAGACGGGCGCGGGCACGCTCGCGCTTCCGCAGAAGCCCGAAACAACGCTCACGCTGCTGAATGGGACTCTCTCCATGGACGGCGGCACATTTGACGGCATCCCTGCGACGACGCCCGACACGGACGCGGCGCTTGCGAACGGCGTATATGGAACGGAGAGCGGCGCGTTTGCGCTTCCGTGCGGTACGCTTCGTTTCGCGAGCGATGCGATTCTCACAAACCAGGCTTCGGTCACAATCGGGCCGACGGCTGGCGGCACGGCTGGAATTGTGAAGGATGGCGGAGATTGGTCGGTGAGCGGGAACTTCTTGCTGTGCCGCGCATTGGACACGACGGCAACTTTGATTCATAACGGCGGCACGTTGACGATTGGCGACTATTTCTCAATAGGCGACTTTGCCGGTGCCGACCTTGGGCGATTCGAACTGAACGGCGGCACGGTGAATGCTACACATAGCGGCTCCTACACGATTATCGGATCGACCTGCCCCGGTACGGCGGTTATCCGCGATGGCGGCGTCTTCAACGTGACGGGAAATCTGCTCATTGGCAACCACACCTCTGGAACGCTGACCGTTGACGACGGCGGCACGGTGAATACAACAGACATCATCTTCACCTACAGTACTGATGGCGGCGAGGGATTTGTCGATCTCAAGACGGGCGGGACGATTTTCGTGAAGCGCATTTGGTATCAGAATGGCACATCCGCCGTCTGCACGTTCAGGTTCGACGGCGGAACGGTCAAGTGCAATTATTCGGAACTCATCACGGCGCACGACAGGCTTTTCGTCAAGGTCTCGGCGAACGGGGGCATTGTCAACGTCAATGGCATGACGGTCGCGTTTAACGAGCCTATCCTCGAAGACTCGGAATCGACTGGCGGCGGCATGACGTTCAAGGGCGGCGGAAAGATCACGCTCGCTTCCGGCAACACCTACACAGGCACAACCACCGTTGAAGTGGGCACGACCGTCCATGTTGCGTCAGTTGGCGAAATCGGCGGCGGATTGGCCGTGACGGTTCCGGAAACGGCGCCGGCGGACGGCATCTACACGCTTGTCGCCATTGACGGAAACGGGACGTTCCCCGCGAGCGTACTGACGGGCGTTGCCACACCCGCGAATGCGACGCTTCGCCTTTCCGTCGATGCGAAATCCGTTCTCTGCATCTACGGCAATCCGCCCAACACCTGGATTGGCGGCGCGAGCGGCAGCCTTGGCGACAACGCGAACTGGAGCCTCGGCACGGTCCCGACGAGCGGCGAGAGCTGCGTCATCGGCAATGCGCTGGCGGCGAGCCTGACCAATCCCGTAGGCAGCACCTTCGCGCCCGCGTCCATCACGTTCCCGGCTGATACCGCGCTTGTCACCATTTCGGGCGAGAGCGCAATCTCGGACATTACGGCCATTGTCAACAACGCAGCCCTCCACCACGTGTTCAATTGCCCCGTCGTCTGCGCGGACGGCATCACGCCGGACATCACGCGCGGGTCGGACAACTACATGACGTTCGCGGGCGGTATCACGATGTACAACGCGCCGAAGACCGGCGGTGCAGTATATGACTACTGGAGCGGCAATGTCATCATCACGACGGACGCCGAACAGAGATATGTGACAAGCGGAAACTACGGCTATCTTGTGTCCGGCACGACGTTCACCTTCAACAACGGCAACATCGACCACATGCAAATCGCCGCCGGTGCGACCGCTGTCGTCGAACGGCTGGTGTACAACAACTGCGTAAGGTCTCAAAAGTCCGGCAGCAAGACGGCGTATTATAACTATGTGTTCGACAACGGCAACGGAACGATCCGCACCAAAGAGGTCAGGAGTACGGGCGATGCGGTTATGTTCCATTCGTATGCCGCCGCAGACATGATTGGCGGAACGATCATCGCCGAGCAATTGACATGTGCAACGACGAAGCAGACGGGGGGCGGGTTCCCGTATCCCGTGTTCATACTCAACTGCGGCTCACTTTCAGGAACAGCCGTGACGACGGTGGACGCGAACGGCGAAGGCATGTGGGTGATCGGCCCGGGAGGACTTGCCTTTGGCGAAACAGTCCATGAGAGGTCGCACTATGAGACGTTGATCGGCAAGTCGCTTGGCGGACGTCCGGCGGCGACTCTCCACTCATACGCCGACTGGACGCTTCAGGCACGGCCGAACGGGCGCAATTACTGTGCGCTCCAGATTGGCAGCAACAACGGAGGTTTCCTCGCCATCGACACGAGCCACTACGTGATCGGCGACCCGGCGTACGACACGGCGACGAGCCACACCGTCACGCTTGACGGAATGGTGACGGTCGGCCCGATGCGCGTCGAAGGCAACGGCAAGGTCGTGTTTGCGAACGAGTACAACAACTTCTCGGGCCTGACGGTGACCAACACGGCGACGGCTTCGGTCAAGGCAGGTTGCAAACCTGGTGCGGGCGCGGTGACGATGGCGGCGGGAACGACTTTGGAGGTGGCGGAATCCGGCACGGCGACGGTTGACGGTACGCTCACGCTCGCGGAGGGTGCGTCGCTCGCGTTCAACTTCACGGACAAGAGGACGGCGCCCGTGCTGGCGGTTGCGTCTCCCGCGACCCTCCCGGCGACGGTGAACGTGAAGGTCAGCGCGGCGGACGGTGTCCATCCGAGAGGCGGGGCACACGCGCTTACCTCCGGCGGCGCGTTCGCGGGTGCGACGGTCTCGCTCGCCGACGGTGCGCCGAAGTGGGTGAAGGGCGTCTCGGTCGTGGACGGCGACATCGTCCTTGATGTCAAGTCCGGCGGCATTGTCGTAATCATCCGATAGGTGCGGACGCGACGGAGCGCGTCCCTCCCGGCGGGAGGCAGTTTCAGAACCACAAATCCGCACAAATCGTTGGATCGGACGCGACGAAGCGCGTCCCTCCCGCCCTTTCCTCCGCGTGAGACAGAAAACGGAGGTATCGCAAAAACTTCGCACTTTGCGATACTTTAACATTCTCGTTCCCGGAATTTTCTGCTATACTGGACGCGAAAAAAGACGAGGGAAGCGAGATGAAATGCGAAATCTGCCATACCGCCGATGTGGAAACCGTGTATATCCGGGAAGAATCGGGCAAACAACGCGAGTTGTATGTCTGCCGGAAGTGTGCCGCGCGCGAACAGGAAGCCGCAGCATCCCGTAAACCGCCGCGTTTCATTATCTCGGCCGGGCACAAGGGGCGTTCCACGTTCCGTCCCGTATTGGACCTGCTTTTCGACAAAGCGTTTGATATCATCGATCATGCGATCAAAGACAAGTTCCGTCCCTCCGTAGACCCCTCCTGCCCTTCCTGCGGTTTAACCCGTAACGAGTGGCGCAAGAATACCACGCTCGGCTGTCCCGTCTGCTACAGGGCGTTCGGCCGTGAACTGCTTCCGTTGATCCTGGACGAGCAGAACGCCGACCGGCATGTCGGGAAGGTTCCGCCCAAATACCGCATGACGGCAAAACGGGATGAACTCAAGCGTGCGATTCACGCAGCCGTCGAGAAGCAGGACTACGAACGCGCCGCCCTCCTGCAAGAGGAATTGGACGCACTGCAGTCCAAATCCAAGAGGAGGAAGTCATGAAGTTTCGACGGAAAAAGATGACGTCCCCCGCCCTCCCCGGCGCACTCGGCGGACTGTTGCGTTTGTCACGCAACCTTGACGGCGAGAAGTTTCCGTCGTGGGCGTCCAAACCCGAACGGGAACGGACGAAGGAGAAAATCCTCCAAGCCGCGCAGGAAATCGATTCCACCGCCACCTTCATCCCTTTCGACACGATCCATCAAGTGGAGGGATTTGCCCCTTTCGCAGAGGGTTCTCCGGCGGATTCGTCATCCAGTGGGGTCATCGTCTTCACCAGCAATCCCGACAAACGGATCACCGTGAACGGAGAGAACCATCTGGAGCTCGAATACGCCTGCAACGGGATCGACTTAATGGGAATCTGGTCGAAACTCGATGAATTCGACACCCTGCTCTCCGAACGGCTCGATTACGCCTGGTCGCCCCGGCTGGGCTATTTGACCGCCACCTCGGCAAACATCGGCACCGCCCTCCTGGCGGAAACCCTCGTGCAGTTGCCGGGCTTCCATCTTCTGCGGGAGTTGAACGCCGTGACGACCGCCCTGGACCGGCTGGACTACAGGGTTCGCAACATCGACTCCACCGAATGTCCATTCCCGGCGGCTCTTTACCGGATTTCAAACCGGATTACCATCGGCAAAGACGAGGAGACCTTTATAAAGAACGTCATGCGGGTGACGGAAAAACTGTTGAAGCGGGAATGGATGGCGCGTTTGCGCGTGATCTTCAACCACTCCGTCTTCCTCATGGCGGACTACGTGGGACGCGCCCTTGCCACGGCGAAATCCGCCTTCCTGGTCTCGCAGTCCGAATGTATCCAGCTGCTTTTCATCCTTCGGTTCGGCGTTGAAATGAATCTCGTCAAAGGGATCACGCTGGAGGAGGTGGACGAGATTCTCGGCACGGCGCAAAAGGCGGAGAGCGTGCAAGCCCAATTCGGGGACGGCTTTGACATCCCTGAATTCCAGCTCGAGCAAGCCTACGCCGATTTCCTGAATTTTTCGATACAGGATGTCGATATCGAATTGAACTATTGACGAGCAAAGGGAAAGGAGAAGACATGAAAACAAACGTGATCGGATTGGTTTCGCTGACCGTCTGTCTTCTCGTGTCATCCGCCGCCGCCCGCAAAGGCGGAAACAGCGGCGGCGTCCCCTTCTCCCGTCCGACAAGGTCGCGGACCATGCCCCCACCCCCGCCGTCCCGTCCCGCGCCACACACAACATCCCCCGACACCACGCGACGCGGATTCACGAAATCGGGCGGAATCGAACGGCAAGCCACACCGCCACCCCGTCCCGCCGCGCCTCGTACACCGCCGCCCGACACCACGCGCGCAACGACACCACGCCCCGCGCCTCGCGTGAAAACGCCCGACCTTTCACGCCCGACAACGCCACGTCCCGCCGCGCCTCGTACACCGCCGCCCGACACCGCGACGCGCCAGGTTTCGCCCTCGCGACCGGCGTCAAAAACAAAACCAGGTTCCGATTCGCGGCCGTCTTTGAATCAACGCCCGTCGGTCACGCGCCCGGCCCCTCGTCCCACGGAGCCTCCGCGCACAGTGCCTTTAAAAAACCTCCGCCCCGCCCCTGCGGGGACGGGAAGCGGACGCTTCGTTCCGCCGCCGCCGGACAGCAGGAAGTCCGGGAAGCCGCACCGGCCGCCGCCGGATTTCAACCGTCACCGCCACCCGCCGCGTCCGGTGTTGCACCCGCCCTACTTTGCGACCTCGCACCATCATTTCTTCTTCAACGCCTGGAGCTGGGACCCTTACGGCGAGGCGTTCGTCCCGGTGAACCTGAATCCGGTTTTCGATCCCTACTGGGGGTGGAGCGGCGTAGGCGGCATCTGGTGGGAACGCGCCTACGCGACCAGCTACGGCTACGGCCGTTCCCGTTACGGCTACTACCCGTACTACTACGCGGCCGCCGACCGGTATACGGCGACGGTTGATCCCTCGACCCGGACGGTCGTCCTACCCGACCCCGCGCAGGAAACCATCCAGACGCCGGAACAGGCGAATGACGAGATGACGGACCTGCTCATTCCCGAATACCGGGAGGATGCGTTCGACGACGTTTACGACGCCCTGCTTCTGAACGCCGTGGATACCACGCTCGAAACACGCTCGTGGTACACGGAAACGCTGGATCCGGTGCGTATTTTACGTTCCTACCACGGGTTCGACCGCGAAAGCGACCCCGTCAACCTGTTCCATTATGACTGAAAGGAGACCGATGATGAACCCCCGTTCCTTACGAATCTTCAACCTGTCCGCGCTCTCCTGCGCGTTTGCCGCCTTGCTGTGCAGCTGTTCCACCGTGGAACGCGCACGGAACGCGCAGAAAGAGGGGAACCGGCTGGACGGCGAATACACCGTCCTGTCTGCGGACGCCGGCATCAAACCGGGCGCCACCGTCGCCTTGAAGCAGCTGGAGGATATCGCGCTGCGTTTCCACCCCGCGATCCAGCAGGCTTCGCAAGCGGTTGAAACGGCCCGCTGCCAACTCAAGGTCGTCAAGTCGCGCCGCCTTCCCCAGGTGTCGGCGGGCGGCGGGTATTCGCGCAGCACGTCGAACTCGCGCTTCAACCGGGGCAACTCCGAAATGGCGGGCAGCTGGAGCGGGTCGCTCGGCTTGGACTTGTTGCTCTACGACTTCGGGAAACTCGATGCAAAAGAGAAACAGGCGGTCGAAGACATTCTCGCCAGCGAGGAACAATTCCGCCAGTCCCAGGTCTCCGTCCTCTACAACGTGCGCGCCACCTTCTTCGAAGTCCACCGGACGGGACACCTCCTGTTGGTCGCGCTCGACAACCTGCGCCAGTACCGCGAGCATCTGGACGAGGCGAAGTCGATGTTCAAGGTCGGCACGTGCCGCAAGTACGACGTGACGAAAGCGGAGGTCGATTACGGCAACGCCCAGCTCGAAGTCATCACCGCCAGCAACAACCTGACGACGGCGAAGGCGGATCTCAACGCGGCGCTCGGTTTCGCGGATTCGCCGGACTACCGGATCGCGGCGAGCAAGCTGCCGAAGAAACAGATCGACGAAGACGCGGAAGGGCTGATGGCGTTCGCCCGCAAGAATTCGCCGGCGCTCGCCGTCCAGGCGGCGCGCGAACGCGCGGCCTCCGCGTATGTCGATGAAACCATCGCGAACCTTTACCCCGACGTCACGGCGGGGCTTTCGCTCGACCTTTCTGGAAAAGGTTTCCCGCTTGTCGTGAACTGGTCCTGGTTCGGCCGGCTGGCGGAAGACCTCTTCACGGGATTCCGCAGGACGGCGCTGATCGACGCCGCCGTCGCCGAACTCCGCGCCGCGCGGGCGAAGCGCGCGGAGACGGAGCAGACGCTTTACCTCGACCTCGTGAAAGCGGTCGCACGGCGCGACAGCGCGCGGCAGAGTTCCCTCGTCTCCCAGAAGACCTACGAACAGGCGAAAGAGAACTTCGCCATCGTGGACGAACAGTTCCGCGTCGGAACCTCCTCTTCCATCGAACGGACGGACGCGCAGGTCCAGGTCACACAGGCGAAGGCGGACATGGTTCGCTCGCGTTACGACGAACAGATCGCACAGGCGAAGATCGCCAGTCTCGTCGGGCTTCTCCAGGAGCCGCCGGAGAAACCGGAAGACGGGAAGGACGCTTTACGCAAGTAACCCCGAAAGGCAGCAAAGGAGAAAAACACCATGCGTATTTTGGTAAACGGGACGGAGGTTTCCCAAGCGTGGATCGACGAAATGACCCGCAAGTTGCAGAACCACAAAGACCTCAGGGATGGGATCGCACCCTCACCGGAAGAGTTGCGCAAACGGGCGGAAGAGTGCCTCATTGACGAGGAACTCATCTCCCAGTACCTGATGTCTCCCGAATCTCCCTACCCCACCCCGACGGAAAAGCGTATCCAGATCGAGCTGCGGCAACACCCCGACTATTACGCGACGTTCCAACCGGAAGAGGCCCGCACAAAAGCCATCCTCTTCATCAAGAGGGGGCTTCTGGAAAAAGAAATGAAAGCGAAAGTCCCCAAGCTGACGGAGGACGAGTACAAGAAAATCTACGACGAGCACCCGGATAGCTTCTTCCTTGACACAGGGTACTTCGTGTCAAGAGTCGATTATTATCTGGAACACGAAGACAGCCCTTCCGCCCCCGATGCGATGGTCAAACTGATCCAGCTCAAATCCCGAGTCGAAAATTCCCAAGACCCCGACCGTGACTGGTATTTAGCCATGATCAACGAGTCGGATTCCTACCAGCCCGACAAGAAGGACAACTTCCGTCTTCTCCTGAAAAAGGCGCTTCCCAAAGAAATCGCGGAACAATTCGACCAGACCGAGGCGGGCAAAATTTGCGGCCCGCTTTTCATCGACCTCAATACCGTCAGCCTCTTCCGCATAGAAGAGAAGCTGGAACGCACGAAACTCTTGTTCGAAGAGTCCAGGGGGCTGATCCTCAAAATGTGGCATCAAACCCAAAAAGACCTCTTCTACGCGGAACTTGGACGCAAGCTGCGGGAAAAGGCGAAAATCGAGTATCTCGACGACTGAACTTTGCTATTCACGGCGGCGAAGGTTTGTGGTAGAGTATCGCTTCCAGCAAGGACGTATGCGATGGCTATGAGACTTCATGAACTGGCGGAACAGCTGAACGGGGATCTGCAGGCGGACGGGTGTCCGCTTTTCTCCATGCTCTCCGAAAAGGGGCGACGGGCCTTTTTCCCTTCCAAGGGTATCCTGGGGCAGAGCGCGGAGGCGAAAGGGCGCGACATCAACGCGACGATCGGCGTCGCGCTCGAAGAGGACGGCACGCCGCTCACGCTCGACTGCGTGATGGAGACCGTGCGTCTTCCGAAGACCGCCCTCCTCTACAGCCCCAGTTCCGGCGTGAAGGAGCTGCGTGAAACCTGGCGCGAAATGGAACTCCGCAAGAACCCCTCGCTCGCCGGCAAGTCCTTCTCCCTGCCCGTCGCGACCCATGCGCTCACGCACGGGTTGACCGTCGCCGCCCAGCTTTTCCTCGACGCGGAAGACGCGGTGATCCTTCCGGACTTCTACTGGGATAACTACGAACTCGTCTTCCGGGAGGGAACCGGCGCCGCGCTCGCGACCTACCCCATGTTCACGGAAGCGGGCGCGTTCAACACGGACGGACTCGACGCGCTTCTGCGCGGACCGGGCGAAAAAAAGGTCGTCCTCCTGAACTTCCCCAACAACCCGACCGGGTACACGGCGACGGAGCGGGACGCCGACGCGATCGCCGCGTCGCTTCTCGCGGCGGCACAGGCGGGGAAACGGGTCGTCGTCCTGCTCGACGACGCCTATTTCGGGCTTGTCTACGAAAAGGGCGTCTGCCGCGAATCGCTCTTTGCCCGCCTCTGCGACCTGCATGAAAACCTGTTGGCGGTGAAACTCGACGGCGCGACCAAGGAGGATTACGTCTGGGGCGTGCGTGTCGGTTTCATCACGTTCGGCGCGAAGGGCGCGACGGCCGCGCAATACCGCGCGCTGGAGCAGAAGGCCGCCGGCATCGTCCGGGCGACCATTTCCAACCCCACGAACATCGGACAGCGGATCCTCTTGCAGGCGTTCCGCAGCGCGGACTACGAAACCCAGAAGCAGGAGAAGTACGAAACCCTCCGGCGGCGCTACGCGAAAATCCGCGAGATTTTCGCGGCCCACCCCGCCTTTGCCGAATCCTTCCGCGTCATGCCGTTCAACAGCGGCTACTTCATGTGCGTGAAACCGCTGGGGGTCGATCCGGAAACGGTGCGCCAGCGACTCCTCTCCCGGTACAGCACGGGCGTGATCGTCCTCTCCGGCTTGATCCGCATCGCGTTCTCCTCCGTCCCGCTCGACAAACTTGAACGGCTTTTCCTCAACATCGATTCCGCGATCCGGGATGTAAAAGCCGAATACCCCCCTCCGGAGGCCACATGGAGCTGAAACGTAGAACCTTCCTCGAACTCGGCGGCGCCGGCGTACTCGCACCGGTCGTTCCCCCGAAGAAATTTTCCGCGACCGACACGGTGGAACTCGGCAAGACCGGGATCAAGACCTCGCGCCTCTGTTTCGGCACCGGCGTGAAGTCCCACAACCGGAATTCCGGCATCGGAAGGACGGGACACGAAAACGCCGTCAAGCTCATCCGACACGCCTACGAGTGCGGCGTCCGCTGTTTCGACATGGCGGACTCCTACGGGACGCACGGGTTCGTCGCAGAGGCGCTGGCCCCTTTCCCACGCGAAAGCTACACCCTTGTCTCCAAAATCTGGTTCCGGGGCGGCGGCATCCCCGCCGAGGACAAGAAACCCGCCGCCGAGACGATCGAACGTTTCCTGCGCGAATTGAAGACCGATTACGTGGATGTCGTCCAGCTGCACTGCGTGACGAGCGGGAAATGGCCGCAGGAGAATGTCGCCCTGATGGAAGGGCTGGAGACCGCAAAAAAGGCAGGCAAAATCCGCGCGCACGGGCTTTCCATGCACAACATCGCCGCGTTGAAGGCGGCGGTGGAAACGCCGTGGGCGGAAGTCTGCCACGTGCGGATCAACCCGTTCAAAGTGTTGATGGACGGCCCGGTCGAGGAAATTTCCGAACTGTGCAGAAAGCTCCACGGGCGCGGCGCGGGCGTAATCGGGATCAAAATCCTGGGGGAAGGATGGGTCGGCCAGTACCCGGAAAAGATCGACGAGTCCCTCGCGTTCGCGGTGAAGGGCGGATTCGTGGACATCCTCGACATCGGATTTCTTACCGTCGCCGAATTCGACGACATTGTCGCGCGGATCGCGCGGATTTAACAGAAAGGTTATTCAGCATCATGATTCTGGTCAACGAGAACTACGGGAAACTCAAAGCGTCGTACCTCTTCGCGGACATCGCGAAACGGGTCAAGGTGTTCCAGTCTTCCTACCCGGAAAAGCCGATCATCCGGCTCGGCATCGGCGACGTCACCGAACCCCTCCCGCCCGCCTGCGTCGAAGCGTTCCACAAGGCGGTGGACGAGATGGCCGCCCGCGAAACCTTTCGCGGTTACGGGCCGGAACAGGGATACGACTTCCTGCGCGAGGCGATCGCCCAAAACGATTTCCGCAAGCGCGGCGCCGATATCTCCGCCGACGAAATCTTTGTGAGCGACGGCGCGAAGTGCGACACCGCGAACATCCAGGAACTCTTCGCGCAGAAGCTGAAAATCGCCGTCCCGGATCCCGTCTACCCCGTCTACGTCGATACCAACGTGATGGCCGGACGCACCGGGAAAAACACCGCCGGGCGTTACTCCGGGTTGATCTACCTCGACAGCACGCAGGAAAACGGCTTCGTTCCGCCGCCGCCGAAAACGCCGGTCGATCTGGTTTACCTTTGCTTCCCGAACAATCCGACGGGCGCGGTTGCGACGAAGGAACAGCTCGCCGCCTGGGTGAAATACGCCCAAGCCAACAAGGCGCTGATCCTTTTCGACGCCGCCTACGAGGCGTTCATCCGTACCCCCGGGATCCCGCACAGCATCTACGAGATTCCCGGCGCGAAATCGTGCGCCATCGAATTCCGAAGCTTCTCGAAAACCGCCGGGTTCACCGGCACGCGCTGCGCGTTCACCGTCGTGCCGAAAGACCTGGTCGCCTACACCCAGAAAGGGGAGGCCGTTCCGCTGCACCCGATGTGGACACGCCGGCATACGACCAAGTTCAACGGCGTCTCCTACCCCGTCCAGCGCGCGGCGGAGGCGGTCTACAGCCGCGAGGGGAAGAAACAGGTGAAGGCGACGATCAACTTCTACCTCGCCAACGCGAAAATCATCCGCAAAGCCTTCCTCAAAGCCGGATACGAATGTACGGGCGGCGAGAACAGCCCGTACATCTGGGTGAACGTCAAGGGCGGGAAATCCTGGGATTTCTTCGACCGGATCCTCCACGACGCCCAGGTCGTCATCACGCCCGGCGCGGGATTCGGCCGCGACGGCGAAGGTTTCATCCGCGTTTCGGCCTTCAACAGCCGGGCCAACGTGGAAGAAGCGATGCGCCGCATCTCCGCCATCCTGTAAGGCGGATGCCACTTGCCGCCCACGCCCTTGTGTTGTGACACATGGACGATCGGACAAAACGGGAGGGCGCGTGTCCCCACGCGCCGCACGGGAACGGACGCGGGAGGGCGCGGCCCACTACAGTTTCGCGAGTGCTTCGCGGGCTGCCGCGACAATCTCACGTTCGCCGGGGATGACACGGTGGCGCATCAAGACGCGCCCGTTGCAAATCACGGTATCGACGCAGGAAGGATCCGCCGCGTAGACGAGGTTCGCGTCGAGGTGGTGGCAGGGAATCAACGGAAGGGAGTCGGGATCCAGCAAGAGGCAGTCCGCCAGGCGCCCTTCCTCAATCACGCCGGCGTGGATGCCGAACGCTTCCGCGCCGCCGCGTGTAGCGGTCTGCCAGACCTCCCGCGCCGCCGCGCAGGCCGGGTTTCCCGACTTGAGTTTTGCGGAAAGGGAGGCGAATTTCATCTCGTCGAACATCGAGAGGCTGTTGTTCGAGGCGCAACCGTCCGTGCCGAGCGCGATCCGGCACTTACCTTTCTCGTAAACACGCTCGAAATCGAACTGGCCGGAACAGAGTTTCGCATTGGAGCAGGGACACGTGACCGCGACCGTACCCCGGTCGCGCAACAGGCCGACGTCGCCGTCGGAAAGATGCACACAGTGCGCAAGGATGGTTTTCGGTCCGAGCAGTCCGCAGGTATCCAGCCACTGCACGGGCGACATGCCGTGTTCCTTAAAACTCGTTTCCACCTCCTGCGCCGTTTCGGAGGCATGGATGTGGATGAAACCGTCCTGCGCTTTCGCCTCCTCCGCGATCCGGCGCAACGTGACACCGGAGACCGAGTAGATCGCATGGGGCGCAAAGGTCAACAGGATACGGTCTTTCGCGGAAGAGTTCCGATACGCGGACTCCAGCGCGGCGGTGGAAAGCAGGTTCCGTTCAAGGATCTTCCCCGGGCTCTCCTCGATGTACAGGCGACCGAGCGCGGCGCGGACGCCCATCTCGTCTACCGCCTTGAGCGTGATCTCCGGCTCCCAGTACATATCGTTGAAAAAGACCGTACCGCTCCGGATCATCTCCAGAATGGCGAGGCGCGTTCCCTGGTAGATCTGCTCCGTGGTCAAACGGCCTTCGACCGGCCAGATGTAGTCGTTGAGCCAGGTGAACAGCTCCATATCGTCCGCATACCCGCGAAGGAGGGACATCGCGGCATGGGTGTGCGCGTTGTAGAACGCCGGGACGAGCAGCATCCCTTCCGCATCAAGGCGTTCCGCGTCCCCCGTATCGGGGTGACGCTCTCCGGCGGGACGGATTTTCCGAAAACATCCGTTTTCGATTTCGACATCGACAGACTTCCCGTTCAACCGCGCATTTTGCAAAACCAGAACCGACATTACGATAACCTCCCTGAAAA
>JAGAEL010000117.1 GCA_017613085.1 Kiritimatiellia bacterium
ATTCACGCGGCCGATGTAGCCGAGCGCGGCGTTCTTGGTCCTCGGACGGAACGCCGCGTTGAACGCGGCATACGCCTCCATGCACTCCGCCATGTTGCACGAGAACGCGCCCCAGTAGTCCATCTGCACGTTGATGTTGTGCCAGAAGCCGGATCCCCATGTCGTCGCCAGGACGGGCCCCGCCCAGCAGCCCTGAAGCGATCCCGGGAGTGTACCCGGACGCGACGACGAGGCGAGCAGGAACTTCCCGAGCCGCCAGTAGAGCGCCTGGAGATAGACGCTGTTGCCGCCGAGCGCGCGAAGCTCAGGCGTGGTGAGCTTCATGTCCGCCGCATCGAAATCGACGTCGATGGAACTGCGCCCCACGAGACTGCGGAAGTCGGCGAGGTGTCGTTTCTTCAACTCGTCGTAGCCGAGCGCGATCGCCGACGCGATACGTCTGTCGGCCTCTGCGGACGGATCAGGACCGAAGTAGGGAGTCCTGTCATGCTGCGCGTCAGATCCCTGTCCCTTCGACGCCTCAAACATCTCCGGCACGAAACGGTAGTTGGTGGCGAGCGTGTAGATGACCGTCGCCCCGGTGGCGCCATCCACCTTCAGCGAGCCGTCAGACTGTGCCGTCACCTCGCCGTCGGAAATCACCTTGAACCGTCCGGCGAGCTTCACGCCGTATGCGCCGCTCTTGGCGGAAAGCGCGATTTCGCCCGATGCGGCGCGTGAGGACACGCGCCCTCCCACTTTTCCCGTCCTGTCCATCGGCGGTTTCGCGTCGAGGAACGGAACCTGGGCGCGGAGCGTGAACGAAAGCGCGCCCTTCTCCGATGCCGTGAACCGTATCGCGCCGACTTTGTCGGGATACGACACAAACATCTCGCGCGTGTAATCCACGCCGCCCGCCTTGTACTTCACCGTCACGAGCGCGTCCTCGAGGTCCATCTCGCGCAGATAGTCCGTGGCGTCCTTGTGTCCGAACTCCACGAACAGGTCGGCGGCGTCCGTCAGGTTGCCCTGCTTGCGCTTGGAGCGCCTATGAATCTGCTGCGTGTGGAAGGTCGGCTCGGTGAGCTGGAGGCGTTCCACGTCCACGCCGCCGAACTCAGACACGCCGAAGTAGCCGTTGCCGAACGAGAGCGACCGGCGCTGCCAGCCCTTCAAGCTCCATTCCCCCGGTTCGCGGAAGCGAATCTTCCATGTGGCGTCGGGATGCGATGCCTTGTTCTCCACGCGCTTCACGCTCTGCCATTTCGGCACATAGCCGCCACCAGACGGCACCTTGCGCGTATCGCCGTCAACGGACATCGTTACCTCGTTGGAGGCGGAGACGTTGATTTCGACGACCGTCTCGCGCCCGGACTGGATCGGCGTCGGATGGCTCCAATGACAGATATCGCCGATCACGGCGCGGAACTTCCCCTGATAGACGTCGATGAGGAATCCGTCTCCCCTCCCCGGCGTCACGTTGTCGAGAAGCCGCTGGCTCTTCGCGGCATCCTTCGTGACGAACCGGCATTTGAAGCGCATCCCCTTCTCGGCGTCCTTCACCGACGGGAACGGCGCGATCCTGTCGCAAGCCTTCGCGGGGCCGGAGTGGTACGTCTTGCCGCCGAAGGAAAGTTCGATCTCCTTGAACTCGCCGACGAAGCGGTTGTGCCCCTTTGAGTCCACGCCGAAGGACATCGGGAGTTTCGGGTTTACCGGCGCACCGCCGAACGCGGACAAAGCCGCACCAATGACAAGAACAAAAAAATGAATTGTTTTCATGTCCTTCATTTTAGCACAATCCCCACGGTGATAGAAGTGCAAATTCGATGGTTTGACAGTCGTCCTTGTTCCGTAGTAAACTACGCGGCGGCGTTTCACCAAGGACAAGGAGAAGAGACGATGAACAAGAAGGCGACGAAACCATTCGGCGGATCTCGATTCTGCGAAAAACTGTTTATGACGCTGACGGTGTTTGCGGCATCCGCCGTCACTGCGGAATTCACACCCGACCGTTCCGTTATGAACGAAGCGTACTGGAAGATCTGGACGCCCGAAGTCCAAGCAAAGCTCGATGCCGACATCGAGAAATACCGCAAGGCGGACGCCGAGGTCGAAATTCCCGCCCCGGAGGGAACGACGGTATCGGTGGAACAGACGTCGCACGGCTTTTTCTTCGGCGCCCATATCTTCAACTTCAACCAGCTCGGCACGAAGGCGCGAAACGACCGCTACAAGGCGCTGTACGGAAAGGAGGGCGCGCTCTTCAACTCCGCCACCGTCGCGTTCTACTGGCGCGCGTTCGAGCGCTTCCCCGGCAAGCCGCGTTTCGAGGCAGGTCCGGAGGACAGCGAGGAATTCTGGAACACGTGCGCGAACCCCAAGGAGCAGCCGCACTGGCGGCGTCCGCCGACCGATCCCGTGATCGACTACCTCGTCTCGCGCGGCTGCCGCATCCACGGACATCCGCTCGTGTGGGGCAACAACACGTGGATGACGCCGAACTGGCTCTGGGACGAGCTGTGTCCCGAGGCGGAGAAGGCCGCGCTTGAGAAGGCGACGGGCGTGAAGATCCCGCGCTGGGACGCCACCATCCCCGCAGGTTCGCCCAGCCGCAAGGTCGGCCGGGACTGGGAGAAGGCGTGGGGTAAAATCTACGCGAAGATGAACGGGGAGCAGATTGCGGCGCTCGTGCCGACGTTCATCAAGGCGCAGAACGACTGCTACGAGCGGCGCATCCGCCAGATCGGCGAACGCTACGGCGCCAAGGTCCATTCATGGGACGTGGTGAACGAGAGCGCGACGGACTTCCACAGGTTCGGCGACAAGGCCGTGCGGGGGCGTCCCTTCGACGGCTCGCATTACGGTCCGATGCCGACGGACTACGCCTACAAGGCGTTCCAGTGGGCGGGCAAGTATCTCCCCGCGACCGCCTGGTTCAACCTCAACGACTACAACATGAGCGATGCGTTCTTCCTGCAGGCGAACGACCTCGTCGCCCACGGCGCGCGAATTGACGTTGTCGGCTCGCAGATGCACCTCTTCAACCCGAAGGAGAGCGCGAAGATCGCGCGAGGCGAATTTTCAAAGGAGGTCCATGCCAAGACGCATCCCGCGTCCGTAGCCGAACGCTTCCGCCGCGTCTCGAAGGCGAACCGTCCGATCCACCTCTCCGAAATCACCATCACCGCGCCCGACAATTCCCCCAAGGGGCAGATGATCCAGGCAATCATCATGCGCAACCTCTACCGCGCGTGGTTCAGCGTGGAGAAGATGACCGGCATCACATGGTGGAACGTGGTGGACGACTGCGGCGCACCGGGCGAGCCTTCCATCAGCGGACTTTTCACGCGCGACATGCAGCCGAAGACGGCGTACTTCGCGATGGACGACCTCGTGAACCGCGAATGGAAGACCAGCACCAAGGTGAAGACGTCCGGCGGCAAGGTGCGCTTCCGGGGGTTCAAGGGCGGATACCGTCTCACATGGACGGGCGCGGACGGGTGCGAACACACCAAGACGGCGGATGTCAAATAATGTTTCTTACAGCCCCGGGCAATAGGAGGCGGAGTCGGGATTTGTCCATTCAAACGGGAACGTCCGGCATTTCTCCGGCTTGACGGGATTGATTCGGCAAAGGTTGTCTTCGGTCAGATAGACGCACGCGCCGTCGGGGCGGCTGCGCAACATCAGGCTTTTGCGGTCCGGCGCGAGTTCCGTCTCCGTCTCCAGGAAGGCCTTCTCGTCGATACCGAGGAAAGCGGCGATGCGCGCGATTTCCCGATCGTCCACGCGGACGATCCCGTTCGGGATCCGGCAACAGGCCCCGCAGCGTCGGCACGTGAAGTCCGGCGGGACGCAGGATGTCGCGCACATGACGGTCTCCTTCCGCAACGGGGCGGTCACGGCAACACCGCGCCGCCCTCCGGGATGTCGTCTTCCTCTTCCGGTTCCAAGACGGGTTTCGTCGATTCCGTCTTCGGTTTCGCCGCTTCCTCCTTCGTCCCCTTCTCCGCCGCCGGCCCGGCGGCGGGAGGGGTGGATTCGGGCGGGACGGGAGGCGCGGGCAACGGCAGCGAAATCAACTTCACGGTCTGCGGCATGACGATCACCTCGTCGATCGCCAACCCCTGCTGGATGTGGACGCGGACGGGGAGCTCGTTCGTCAGCGCGTCCGAACGCGGCGCAAACGCATCGACCGAGAACAGGATCTGCCCCTCGGTGACAGAGTTCACCACTTCGACGCGCCCTTTGATATCGTAGTCCACCCAGTCCGGCTCCAGCTTCCAGCGCGTCTGCGCGGCGTAGGGCTGGGCGACGAACACGCGGGCGTGTTCGATGTGCCGGCTCCCGGTTTCGGCGGTGATGGTGACCGTGACGTTCATGGTGGAAGGCTCGACCGTCGCGGTCGGCGCGGCACCGGGCGGGAGCAGTTTGACGGTGGCGACGTACGTCTGCGCCCGCCCTTCGACGTTGATCGGTTCGCACTGGATCTTCACCTTCTCCTCGTCCAGCGTCTTGATCAGCTTCTGCGGCCCGCGCACCACGGCGGTTTCGATGCTGGTCGAAAGTTCGACACGCCCGCGCGCCTTTCCCTCCACCAAAGGCGTCGCAATGGCGAACTGCTTCGACTGTGAGAGGGCGAATTCCACCTTCGCGACATGCGGCTCGATTTTCAAAATCCTCAGGGAGCGGGAGAGGCCGCGAAGGTTCGAGCGTCCGATGTCCAGCCAGAGCGTGTCCTCGGTGGGGTTGCTAACCCGCAAGCGGGGGCGGAGGATACAGAGGGGATTGTTCTGGGCCGCCTGTTGTACGTCATTGAACGAACCGCGTACCGTCACCTGGACGGAGGGGGGATCGTACGAGGCGATGGCCGCGCTGTTCTTGGCGTTGCTCTGCTTCACCTCCTCGTCGATCTCCACGGGCACGGTGATCGTGCGGACGTCGCTGACCCCGGCGCGGATGGAGAAATAGACCAGCGAGGCGAGCAACAGTGAAACCAATTTCCAACGGGCGTTGTTCAGCACCCTCTTTTTCAGCCAATCCCACATTTTACGCCTCCTTTCCTGCCCGCCGCCCGATCAGTTTCTGCGACACGCCCTCGAATTTGGACGCCAGCCATTCCGAGAACGAGAAACCGGGGCGTTTCTGGTCGGTCATCGATTTCGCGATCCAGCGGCGCAACATCTTCTCCGCCTTTTCGGGCGGGCAACGGTGCAATTCCCCGTTGTAGGCGATCGACACGCTGCCGCGCTCCTCCGAAACGACGATCACCAAGGCGTCCGTCTCTTCGCTCAACCCGACCGCCGCCCGGTGGCGCATACCGGAGGAAATCAGCTCCGGCTGGTTCGAGACGGGAAAGATACAGTGCGCGGCGGAAATCAAACCGTTCTTGATCACAATCCCGCCGTCGTGCAGCGGGAGCGGCGGCGTGAAGATGGAGACCAGAAGTTCGCGGCTGATCCGCGCCTCCACCTTGACCCCCGACTCCTCGTAGGCCGCCAGCGAGATCCCGCGTTCAAAGGCGAGCAGGGCGCCGAGCCGCGCCTCCGCAAGATAGAGGATCGACCGAGTCAGCACCTCCGGCACAAACGCATCCTTCCGCGTGACCGTCGTTCCGAAGAGGCGTTCCCCGCCGATCAACGCCAGGCCGCGCCGGATCTCCTCCTGAAAGACGACGATCATGCTGATGATCAGCGCGACGATCGTCCAGAAGAAAATCCGTCCCAGCACGTCCCAGTTGAACAGCCAGATCAAGACGGCGGGCGGCACGACGAAGCGGATGAACCCCATCAGCACCTGTCCCGTACGTGTGTCCTTGACGTAGTGGATCAGGGTATACACCACCACGCTCAAGATGAAGATCTGCGTCAGATCGCTTATCCCTACCTGGAAGTTTTCAAGCATAAGGCTTCCCACATTCTCAACAGTTGACACGTCCCTTTCACGTCATGCACACGCAGGACGGAGGCGCCCCGCAAGGCCGCCCACAGGGCGCACGCGAAACTGCCGGGGTCGCGATCCGACGGTTCCGCCTCCTTGCAGACGTCCCCGATGAACCGCTTTCTCGAAACGCCGATCAACACCGGCGCGATCCCCGCGAACCGTTCGACCTCTCGCAACAGGGCGAGGTTCTGATCCGTGTTCTTCGCGAAACCGAATCCGGGGTCGATCACGACGGACTCGGCGGAGATTCCCCGTTCGACCGCGAAAGCGAGCGCGTCGCGCAACGTCTGCCCCACTTCCCCCGCCACGTCCCTGTAGCCGGTCAACCCGTCCATCGTGCGGGGATTCCCGCGACTATGCATCACCACCAGCCCCGCGCCGCGACGGGCGACGACCTCCGCCATCGCGTCATCCCCCGCGAAAGGCAGCACGTCGTTGACGATGTGCGCCCCCGCCGCAAGCGCCGCGTCCGCCACCTCGGCGCGAAAGGTGTCCACGGAAAGGGGGATTTGCATCGCGGCGGCAATCCGCCCGACGACCGGCAGGATGCGTTTTTTTTCTTCTTCGACGGAGACCTCCGCCGCGCCGGGGCGCGTGGAGTACCCGCCGATGTCGAGGATGTCCGCGCCATCCCGGACCAGCTGTTCCGCCCGCTCGAACGCGGCCTCCGGCTCCACGTACCGTCCGCCGTCGGAAAAGGAATCCGGCGTGACGTTCAGAATCCCCATCACAAGCGGGCGTTCCAGCGGCAGTTCCAAACCTTTGCAGCGCCAGACGCGGGGCACGGCGGAAGTCCGGCTTCCCGCCGCCTTGTTCCCGGTACAAGCCGACGCGGAACAACGCCGAAGCAGAACGGCGGCAAGCCATCCTGCGGCAAAGGCAATAACGAAGCATGATGTGAGAAGTAGAGGCACGTCGAACCCTTATCCGTCCAATGACGGCGAAGAGTGTAAGGCAAACGACCGGAACTGACAATCAAATAATGCGCCCCCGCGTCAGTCCACCTGGAGCCACCAGGTCGTCTTCGGCTTCGCAAGGGTGGCGAGGCCGAATCCGGTGCCGTCCACGACGAACCCCGTGACCTTGACGCTGAACTTCTTGAGTTTCCCGCCCTGGACGGCGTAGATCTTGAAGCTCCCCTTGAACACACCCGTCTTCGGCGTGTAGGTCAGCTTCATGGCCGAGAGGTTCGTCTTGCCGCCCGCCGTGTCCAGAGTCAGGCCGATGCCGCCCTCTTTCCGCTTGCCATACTTCACCTTCGCGGGCTTGGCGAAAACCCATTTGCCGCCGGCCGCCTTCAGCGCCTCGTAGTCCGGGAGAAGTTCCGCGAGCGTCCCGGCGGGAAGGTTCCCCGTCTCCGTCCACCCGCCGTAGACACCCGCCTCGCGGGTCCACTTGCCGCCGACTTCGGCGTTTTCCACGGTGTAACTCCCGTTCCCGCCGGTGAAGCCGTTCGCGCCGATTTCGAGCGAGAACGCGCCGAGGCCCTTGGCGGTGAACCTTTCCAGACGGAGGGTGGAACCGTCGCAGGGTACGGTCAGCGCCTTGAACGTGCGCTTCTTGCCGTCCATCAGCGTGACGGAGCCGGATACCTTCACGTTGCGCTTCTTGGCGTTGGGCTTCCCGACCTTGAGTTCCACGATGCCCGCGACATCCTGCGCACCGTCGTAAACCGCGCCGCGCAGCGTCACCGCCGCCTTCGCCGTCCACGGCTGGAGGAGGAAAACGGGCTGCGCGGTTCCGCCACCGCCCACGCCGTAGACTGCGGCCGACGTGTTGCGGAACACCTCGTTCGCCCCGAGCGAGGCAAGGAGGTGGACCGGCACGTACGCCTCCGAAAGCCCGTAGCACCGCTGGAACGCCCGGTAGCCGAGCGACGAGACCCCCGCCGGGATGGTGACGCTCCGCAGGTTGGCGCAGTCGCCGAAGGCCTTTTCGCCGATCTCCGTCAACGACTGCGGCAGATCCAGCGACGCGAGGGCGCACGACTCGAACGCCTCCTTGCCGATGGAGAGCAGCCCCGCCGGGAACGCGACGGACGAGAGCCGCACGCAGTCGGAGAACGCATCCTCGCCGATCGACGTGACGCCATACGGGATGGTGACGGAGGTCAACCACTCGCACTCCGTGAACGCGCCGTCGCCGATCGCCGTCACCGGGTAGCCGCCGAGCCACGAAGGGATCGTGACCGCGCCGAAGGTGTCGCGAGGGATCGCCGGCGTGTACTTCCACGTGTCGCGACCCTCCTCGTCGTCCCACTCCAAGTACTTCCCGCCGAAGACCATCGCCCCGCCGTTGACGACGACGTAGCTCCATGCCACGCCGTTCACGTCAGCCGTATGGATACCCTCCTCATCTTCATCTTTTGTCCAGTACGGATAGAGCGTGATCGAGGCGTTCTCCGTGTACGCAGCCCCGAAGTCGTAATCCTTCGTCGATCCGTCGTAACGCAAAGACCAGCCCGTCTGCGTGTAACCCTCGCGCGTGAAAAGCACCTCTGGAAGCCACAATGCAACACCCTGCGTCTTGGTCGCCGTCTGTTGCAAGCCGCTTCCGTACGCCCCCGGATCGTACGTCACCGTATAGGTGATGACCGGATCGCCGCCCCCAGAACCACCTCCGTTCTCCGTCCAGTACGGATAGAGCGTGATCGAGGCGTTCTCCGTGTACGCCGCCCCGAAGTCGTAATCCTTCGTCGATCCGTCGTAATACAAGGACCAGCCCGTCTGCGTGTAACCCTCGCGCGTGAAAAGCACCTCTGGAAGCCACAATGCAACACCCTGCGTCTTGGTCGCCGTCTGTTGCAAGCCGCTTCCGTACGCCCCCGGATCGTACGTCACCGTGTAGGATGTTGTACCCGAAGGGCGCACGACCAGCTGGTCTACCCAACCACAGTCCAGACCGCCTTTGCCGCCGAAATCCTTGGTATACGCCCATTCCAGCAAATGGTTGCCGGCTGGGAGAGAATAGGTCTGCTGCGTCCAATCCTGTTCCCCCTCGATCTTATCCATCTCCGTACCGTCGATGGAGAAAGACAGACTATCCCCTCCCCAGACAGAAGATGACACTTTCCACCAGAAAGAAATCTCCGCTGGTCCCGCAACCGTAGTCTGCATCCGCGAAGTCTGACTGTCTGCCACACCGCCGCTACGCGCAGCGTCTACGCCGTCGTGAGACACGGACTGCTGTCCGAACCAGGAAGTGTCGCCACCGCTCGTCACCGTAATCCCCGTCGTCTCCACGTCAAGGCTTTCTTGCAGTGGGATCGCCGTCGTGTCCACGATTTCCAACTGGTCCACCAAGGCGTAACCCCCATCGTCACTACTATCGGCATCCTTTGAATACGACCACTCCAGCCGATGTTCGCCTTCCGGGATGAAAAAGTTCTCGTGATACCAATTGTCATGATAGCCCTCATAGGCACCCTTCTCTATGCCGTCGATCGAGAATGAAAGCCTGTCGCCAGGTACGGAATACTTGTGATTCCACCAGAAAGAAACAACCGCAGGACCGGAAACCGTCGTTGCGAAACAGGATGAAAAATTGTGGGGTATAGGAGCGCTCCTAAGAACATCCTCTCCATCGTGCGAGTCGTCGATTTGTCCGAACCAGTTGCTGTCCCAATCATACGATATGCCAGTGCCTGTAGTATCAAGACATTCGTCCAGCGTCATCGGCTTCACGACCAATTGGTCTACCCAGGCGCAATCCGAATCGACCGAGAACTCTTTTTCATATACCCATTTCAACACATGGCCGCCATCGTCGGAACCAGAGGTCACCGATGGTATGAAATAGGTCTGTTGCACCCAATCCTGATCCCCGTCGATACAGTCCTGCTCGACGCCATCGATGTAAAAAGAAAGCTTTCCCCCGTAGACGGCTGAGGTCTTCCACCAGAATGAAACCTGGGCAGAACCAGAGATAAGCACCTGCATCCAAGATGTCTGACCATCCGATACGGTGCCAATCTGCATGGCATCTACGCCGTCGTGCGAAACGGCCGCCTGTCCAGTCCACGGAGCATCGCCCCCGCTACTCATCCTGAAACCTGTGCAGTCAAGGTTTGCCTCCAAGACGGATTCTTCATCGGACGGATTTAGTACAACACGAAAACCGATGTCGCGGTACATAGGATCGGCCGTCATCTTGTCGCCACGGTCGAGCGAAGAGCAAGTCTCCCACTCTGAGTTAAAATTACCGCCTCGAAACACCGTCGCGTACAGGCCGGATAAATCACCGACCGGATCGAGCAAAGTAGGCGGCAATTCTCCATACTTGTCGCGGCACACTTCAGACACGTTGCCGTGCATATCGTAAAGTCCCCAGGCATTCGGCACATACGAACCGACTTTGGTGTGAGTCCCTGAACAACCGCCCTTGTCGTCATTTCTGTTTCCAGCATACCTTCCAAGCAAGGCAAGGTCACGCTCGGAGCTTCCCCCGTTGTTAAAGTCGCTGGTCGTCCCCGCCCGGCAGGCATACTCCCATTGCGCCTCGGTAGGCAGGTCGAACATGATGCCTGTTCGTTCCCGGATACGCCCCAAAAAGCTATGTGGCCACACCGAAGGGCTGCAAGCACCTTGATTGTAGGGCGCAATATCGCCAATCCTCCCCACCATGGGGCGCATCGCGCCCCACTCGTCGGCGGAAATCGTTGACGGAGGCGCGTCACCTGTCACTCGCGTAACCTGCTCTTGCGTCACTTCGAAAAGCCCTATATAATACGGTTTTGAAAGTGTCACATGGCTCGCGCCGCCCATCACGAAAGAACCAGGGGTGATCCGACGCAACACAAGCTTCGTCGTCTTGTACTCGTCCGTGTTGAACCCGCCGGCCGGCGGCGCATCGAGATACGAGACAGGATAAGAGGAAGCCCCCGATCCCGCCGAGAGATCGATTACGCAGTAAAGTTTCTCTCCGCTTTCGCTTCCGCTCCCATCGGTCCCCGCGATCACATCCGGACCGGTCATGTCGTTTGCAAGCAACTCGGCCTGTGAAAGCGCCCTGTTCCATACGCGGAATTCATTGTATCTGGCACCTTCGTGCCAATCCCATGTCGTCAGCGCCTGTCCAAGGACACACATACCCCGCCCGACACCCGCCAAAGACCACTCGTCGTCCGGCACAAAACATTCACGGCGTCCGATCAGCGTTCCGAACGTATCCAGGCAATAATAGGTGACCCTCCAATTTGAATCCGTCCGTTTGTATACGGCGGCAATGTGGTACTCGACCCCCTCTTCGGTTCCGGGCATCTCGACCATACTCCACGCCGATCCATCCCACGGTTTCGCATAGGTCCATCCTCCGCCCATCGTCCAGCAAATGCCGATGCTGTTTTGCGATGCCTGCTCGACATCTCCGACATACTGCAATCCACTTGTGAAGGAAAACCCATCCGGAACATCGCCGATTTCAAAGATGCGGGACCATTCATTGCCCAGACTGGTCGTTCGCGTGACCCACATCTCGATTGTCGCCTCATTCCCTCCGTCCGGCAAGATACCGCTGCCCAGGGAGATATACGACAGGCTCGAAGAATCGCCGCCTTCCGTTATGTAGGCCTTCCCGTCGGTCGTCACGGAACCGCCCAAGGTGGCGGTCTGCCCGCCTACGGAATCCGTCAAGTCCCCATTGAAGCTCCAACGATGGAGCAGCCCATCGGTTCCCGAACCGCCGTCTTGCACCCACCGTGCGTAGTAGGTAACGGTTTCGTTTACGATTGTGGAGGCCGAGATTCGCGTCCCGCTGCCGTCCGCCGACGTCCACCATCCGATGAACGTGTACCCGTCGCGTGTCGGCGTCGGAAGCGACCCGACGGCGGAGCCGCTTTCAAGCGAGAACGGCTCTGCGTCGACACTCCCACCGTTCGCGTCATACGTAACGGTGACCGTGATCGCCGGACCGTCTTCATAGACAATAAAACAGTCATTCCATACTCCCGGTATTTCGACATCCCATCCTGTCGAACCCCGCTTGACATACGCATAGCACCAGGATGTGAAATTGAATACAAACTCACCCATGACAGGGGAATTTCCTTTAAAGTGAATCTCTCTCAATGCGGTACATCGGCTAAACGCATACGCCTGGATGCTCAATATATTTTCCGGAATCGTCACGCGCGTAAGACTGCTGCAATCGCAGAACGCATACATGCCGATGCGGTACGTCGTGCTTTCGGGAATTGCCACACTCCTCAATCCGGTGCGGCCGGCAAAAGCGTAGTCAGCTATCTCTGCCACGCCGTCGGGTACCGCCACAGCGCCGTTAATGCCGGCGACCAGCGTTTCACCGTCTTTGGAGAGCAAGAGTCCAGAGACGGATTTATAGTATTCATTTCCCTCCCCAACGACGAAAGACCACATCGATGCACATCCGGAGAAGGCGGAAGACGCGATGTTTATCACGCTATCGGGTATTGTCACACCTCTCAGGCCCTTACAATCGGAGAATGCCCACTCCCCAATAAACTGTAACCCCGACGGAAGCGACAACCTACCTGAAAGCGTCTCGCACCCTGAAAATGCCCTATTCCCTATACGCTTCACGCCACTCGGAATCGTCAAATGCGCAAGACCGCTACAACCGCCGAATGTATAATCACCGATAACCTCCATGAACTCAGGAAGCGTTACATCTGTCAATCCGCTCCGTCCATTAAATGCATTGTCGGCGACACCGTACGTATCCGCCAAATTCAAAGATCCGGAAAGCGATTCGTCGCTTTCGACCACCCAGCCATCGACCAGTTTGACCCCTGGTACCGTCACCGTATCGAAAAGCTCTTCGTGGCATCTGTTGAACGCAAGCGAACCAATATGACACAACCCGCCCGGCAAGCTCACGCTCTTCAGACTTGTGCATTTCCGAAAAGCCTCGGCCCCGATACTGCGCACGGGACTCCACCAACCGAACGTCACGCTCGTCAAGCCCGTGTTATTCTCAAACGCACAATTACCGACTTTTACCACAGGAATGCCGTTGATCTCGTTAGGGATCACCAAGTCGCCATCGACATCGATGGCGATGAAATCATCCGCACTGTAACCACTGTAATAAATCTTTTTCTTTACTTCGATGATTTCAAGGAAGGGCTCGTCGCTGTAACCGAGATTTTGATCGTAGTCGTATAACCGATAATACCACGTATACCCCGTGGATTCGTCATCCCACTCGTCGGCGAACAGCGGCATCACGAACATGGAAATCGCCGCCATCAGCATCGCAAACCGTTTCTTTGCCATTCTGCATCCTTTCTACCAACCTTTGGTTGGAACTGTGTACCCGCACGGAGCAGGACGACTGCCCCGCTTTGCAGGAGGGAACCGTTCAACCGCCACTCAAACGGAACACCCCCTATTCTGCCGCATACCCGCCGTTTTGTCAACGTTTGTGTTGATGCACGGCAGGGACACGCCCCGGGAACGGACGGGACAAAGCCCGTCCCTCCCGTTCTTTCCTCCGCGTGAGACAAAAACAACAACGTTATAAGTTCCTTCTTGCCAAACAGCACGGGAATTTGGCATGATGGGCGGCACAAGGAGGGTGACACGATGAGAGAGTTGCACAAAAAGACGGTTTTCGGCATGGCGTTGGCGGCGGCCTTGACGGCGGCGGCGACTGGACTCGCGGCGAAGTCGCGGGTTGTCGTGCTTCACACGAACGACACGCACACCCACATCGACGACGGCCGCGTGGCGTTTTCCGAGATCGCCGCCGAGAAAGCCCGCCTTGAGGCGGCGGGGGAGAACGTGATCCTCGTGGACGCGGGGGACTACGTGCAGGGAACGGCCCTGGGCGGTTTCGATTCCGGGCGCAGCGCAATCGAGATCATGAACGCCGCCGGCTACAAAGTGGCCACGCTCGGCAACCATGAGTTCGACTACGGCATCGCGGCCATGTTCGAGAATGCGGGACGCGCCACCTTCCGTACGGTCAGCTGCAACTTCATCCGGCGGGATGCCGCCGATGCCCCGGGGAGACTCGTCTTTCCCGCCTACACGGTGGTGACGAGCGGGACGGCCCGCGTCGCGTTCGTCGGGGTCACCACGCCCACCGCGCTCGTCTCCGCGACACCAACCACCTTCCTCGACCCCACGGGGCAGTGGCGCGCCTATGACTTCATCGCGGGGGAACGCGGCGAGGCGCTGTACGCCGCCGTGCAGGATGCCGTGAACGAGGCGGCGGCCCATGCGGACTACACGATCGTGCTGGGGCATCTGGGCATCTCGCCCGATTGCGCGGGTTATATGTCCACGGACGTGATCGCCCACACCACCAATTTCGTGGCGCTCATCGACGGACACTCCCATTCGGAATACACCGGTTCGCGTGTGCGCAACGCCGCCGGGAAGGACGTGATCCTCACCCAGAGCGGCAGCTACCTCGGCCTTCTGGGATGCCTGACGCTGGAGGACGGAAAGTGCGTCATGGCCGGGACGATTTACACACGCGGCGAGAAGGACGCGAAAGTCGAACAGCTGGAGAAGAACCTCGCCGACGCCGTCGAACGGCAACTCGGCGTGAAGATCGCCTCGGCGCCGGCCGCCCTCTGCTCCTACCGTCCCGGCACGAACGAGCGGCTGGCCCGCCGGGAAAGCTGCTCGGCGGGCGATTTCGCGGCGGACGCCGTCCTTTGGTACGCCAACGAGCGGGAGGGGCGTTCCTGTGATTTTGCGATGATGAACGGCGGCAACGTGCGCGCCGACATCCCGGAGGGCGCCGTCACCCTCAAGTCCCTCCGAACCGTCCAGCCGTTCGGCGGCGACATCGGCATCGTGGAAGCGAACGGGCGCCAGATTCTCGACGCGCTCGAATTCGGCGCACAGGCGGTCGGTTCCGGCGAGTTCGGCGGCTTCCTCCATGTCGCGGGGCTCACGTACACGGTTGACGTTTCCGTCAAGTCCAGCGTCCGCGTGGACGCCACGGGTTCCTGGATGTCGGGACCGTCGAACGGCGTCTACCGCGTGAAGGACGTGCGGGTGTACAACGCCAAGACCGGTTCGTTCTCGCCGCTGGACATGAACGCCGTCTACCGCGTGGCGGGTAACGCCTTCACGCTGGTGGAGGGCGGGGACGGTTTCGCCATGTTCCGCAGCACGAAAAAGATCGAGAACGGTCTGGCGATGGATTACCTCGTCCTCACCGAATACGCGAAAGCGTTCCGGATCGATTCGAGCGGGATCCCCTCCATCACCACGGCGACCTCCCCGTTGCGCACCCTCGCCAACTACCCGATAAACTACGAGAACCCGCACGGTTCCGGGCGCATCGTGATCAAGGGAAAAGCAAACTAACGCCCTGCACGACAGCCGACAGCCGGTCGCGACGGGAACGTCACACGGGAGGGCGCGTGTCCTCACGCGCCGCATGGGAACGGACGGGACAAAGCCCATCCCTCCCAAAACGGATTTATGGTGGCGACAACAAGGGATAACGTTTGTCCCTCCAGTCCCGCCAGTTCCGCCTGTCCCGCCTGTCCCGCCTGTCCCGTTCCTCTGCGTCTCCCAAAACGAAACCGGGACTGGTGCGCCACGCGCCTCAAGCGGTTTACGCTTACGCACAAAAAAGGCGGCCGGTGGTGACCGGCCGCCTTTTTCGAATCGGAGGGGCGCCTATCCACGGCGGCCGCGGAGACGGCCGTGACGGAGGAAGCCCTCGTAGTTGCGCATCAGCAGGTGGGACTCCATGCGGCGGAGCGTATCCAACGCGACGCCGACGATAATCAGCAGCGAGGTGCCGCCGAAGAAGGAGGCCATTTCCCACGGCACTTCCATGAACCCGCGCATCAGCTGCGGCAGGATGGCGATCACGAGAAGGCCGATCGCGCCGATGAGCGTGACGCGCGTCATAAGCGCATCCAGGTACTCCGCCGTCGCCTTGCCCGGACGGATGCCCGGGACATAGGAGCTGTCGCGCTTCAGGTTGTCCGCAATCTGCATCGCGTTGAACTGGGTCGCGACCCAGAAGAACGAGAAGAAGAGGATCAAAAGCGCGTAGACGAAGAGGTGGATGGGGCTGGTCATGTCCGAGAGCTGCGAACCGAACCACTTCAACCAGCTCAGCCAGGTGACCTCGGCGGGAATCCGGGAAAGGATGATACCGGGGAACTGGATCAGCGGGCCGGCGAAGATGATCGGCATGACGCCCGTGTAGTTGACACGGAGCGGCATGAACGTCTGCTGCATCCCGTAGGAATTCCCGCCGCCGACGGAGCGGCGCGTGGAATGGATCGGGACCTTGCGGACGCCCTCGGTGAGCATGACGGTGCCCATGGTGACCATGAAGCCGAAGAGGAGCAGAAGGATCAGCTCGACCGGGTTCTTGGTCGCCTGGATACCGCCCAGGCCGAAGTAGCGGGTCCACGCCTCGACGCAAGCCACAGGCAGGCGCGAGGTGATGTTGATCATGATGATGAGCGAGGTACCGTTGCCGATCCCGAACTGCGTAATCTGGTCGGCGAGCCACATGACGAAGAGCGAAGCCGACGTCATGCAGATTACCGTCATGATGTTAAACCCGATGCCGGGGGTGGTCACGATACGGATATCGCCCAGCCCGATGGACGCGGGGTGCTGCAGCACGGTGGCAAGCCCCCAGGCCTGGAACGCGCAGATGGCGATCGTCAGGTAACGGGTCCACTGGGCCAGTTTCTGGCGACCGGTCTCTCCCTCGCGGGAGGCGCGTTCGAGCGTGGGGACGACGGCAGTGAGCAGCTGGATGATAATCTGCGCACTGATGTAAGGCCAGATGCTCAGGAAGCCGACGGCGCACTGGCTGAGGGCGCCGCCGCTGAACACATTGAACCAGTCCATCAGCCCGCCGCCGACAGCAGACTGCTTACGGATTTCCTCCAAAGTAGTCTGAAGCGTCTGCCAATCAACACCCGGAGTCGGAATCAGGGAGATCAATCGGCAGATGAACACGAGGCCGATGGTGATCAAGATGCGCTTCCGGAGCTCGGGGATCTTGAAGGTATTCGCGAAGGTGGAGAGCATAGGCATGGCGGTTTCACCTTATACGAGTTCGATCGTCCCGCCGGCGGCCTCGATCTTCTGGCGGGCCGTGGCGGAGACCGCGTTCACCTTGACGGTCAGCTTCTTGGTCAGTTCGCCGACGCCAAGGACCTTGACGCCGTCGTACTTGTACGCGAAGATGCCCTTCTCGTGAAGGAGGTCGAGGGTAATGACCGTGCCGTCGTCGAACTGCTCCAGGCGCCCGACGTTGAGCGCGAGGTAGTTGACGCGGTTGACGTTCTTGAAGCCGCGCTTCGGGAGGCGGCGGATGAGGGGCATCTGGCCGCCTTCGAAACCGAGCTTATGCTTGTGGCCCTTGCGGGACATCTGGCCCTTCTGGCCCTTGGTGGCGGTCTTGCCCATGCCCGACCCGCCGCCTCGGCCCACGCGGCGGTAGGTCTTCCGCGCGCCGGGGGTGTTCTTCAAATTCGAGAGATCCATACTAACTCCTTAAAACTGGGAAACGTGCCGGGGGCGCGGGGCCCCCGGACGGAAACCGGGTTCAGGCGCGGGCCGCCGCGATCTCCTCAGCCGAGCGGAGCTGGTTGAGGGCGTCGATCGTGGCCTTGACCACGTTCAGGCGGTTCTTGCTGCCGAGGGACTTGCCGACCGCGTCGCGGACGCCGGCGGCCTCGAGGACCGGGCGCATGCCGCCGCCGACGATCAAGCCGGAGCCGGTGGGCGCGGGCTTGATCAGGACGCGGCCGCCGTCGCAGACGCCGACCACCTGGTGGGGGATCGTCCGGCCGTCCATCTTCACGGAGAAGAGGGACTTCCGGGCGGCCTCGCCGCCCTTGCGGATGGCGTCGGCCACCTCGTTGGCCTTGCCGAAACCGAACCCGACCTTGCCCTGGCGGTCGCCGACGACCACCACGGCGGAGAAGCTCATGCGGCGGCCGCCCTTGACGACCTTCGCGCAGCGGTTGACGAACACGACGCGCTCGTCGAACTCATTCTGCTCTTCACGGTCGCGGTCGCGGTCTCCACGGGGAAACTTGGAATCAGCGCTCATTTACTTCGCCTCCTTGGCAGGTTTCTTCGCCTTCTTGGCGGGTTCATCCTTCTTCGGCTCCGCCGCCTTCTCCTTCGGAGGCTTCGGGGGCTTCTCGGAGATCTTGAGGCCCGCCGCGACGGCGGAATCGACGATCTCCTTGACACGCCCGTGGAACTTGAAGCCGCCACGGTCTACGACGACGAGGGAAATCCCCTTCGCCTTGGCCGCCTCGGCGGCGCGCTCGCCGACGACCTTGGCCTCGGCCTTGTTCGCGTTCGCGTTGTCCTTGAGGGAGGAGGCGGAGGCGAGCGTCGTCATGGCGACATCGTCGATGAACTGCACGTACATGTGCTGGTTCGTGACGCAGATGGCCATGCGGGGACGTTCCGCCGTGCCCTTCACCTTCTGGCGGAGGCGCATGTGGCGGATCTTGCGTTGTGCTTTGCGGTTAAAACTCATCTGTTCTGCTCCGTTCAGGCGTTACGCCACTTTCTTGCCGACCTTGCGGCGGATCTTCTCGTCCGAGTAGCGGATGCCCTTGCCCTTGTAGGGTTCGGCCGGATAGTAGTCGCGGATGCGAGCGGCCGCCTCGCCGACGAGCTCCTTATCGATGCCGTCGACCTTGATGTTGACGTCCTTCTCGACCGTGATGGTGATCCCGTCGGGGATCTTGTAGGTCTTCGGGGAGGCGAAACCGAGGGTGAGGCTCAAGACCTTCCCGCTGAGGGCGGCCTTGAAACCGGTTCCTTCGATGATCAGCTCCTTGTGGTATCCGGAGGAGACCCCGATCACCATGTTCTGGATGAGCGCGCGGGTGAGGCCGTGCAGGCTCTTCATCTCGCGGGTGTCATCCCGGCGGGAGACGACGACGTTCCCGTCCTTGACTTCCACAGTAATCCCGTCGTGGAACGTGCGCTTCAGCTCGCCGAGCTTGCCCTTGACGGAGACCTCGAGGCCGTTTGCCGTGACCGTGACACCGGCGGGGATGGCGACAGGCTGTTTACCGATTCGTGACATTGTTCAACCCCTTTACCAGATTGTGCAGATCAGCTCGCCGCCAACCTTCTGCCGGCGGGCTTCCTTGCCGCTCATGATACCCTTGGACGTGGAGAGGACGGCGGTGCCAAGTCCGTCGAGGACGTTGGGGATGTCGTCCACGCCGCAGTATTTGCGCAGACCGGGGCGGCTTTCGCGGCGGAGGCCGCAAATGGCCGATTCGGCCTGGTCGTTGTACTTCAGCTCCACCGTCAGCGTCGCGGGGAACGTGCTGTCGACGGAGTAGTCGGTGATGTAGCCCTCGGCCTTCATCACGCGGGCGATCTCGCCCTTCATCTTCGACGCCGGCATCTCGACGGAGGCGTGCCCGGCCTTGATCGCGTTGCGGATGCGCAACAGCATATCGGAAATCGGATCGGTCATTTTCTTCCTCCTACCAGCTGGACTTGGTGACACCGGGGATCATCCCGGAGAGGGCGAGTTCGCGGAAGCACAGACGGCAGAGCTGGAACTTGCCGATGTACCCGTGACGGCGGCCGCAGCGGGAGCAGCGGTGGTACGCGCGCACTTTGAACTTCGGCGTGCGCTTCGCCTTGATCATCAGACTTAACTTAGCCATGTAAAGTTCCTTCCGTTATGCCTTCTGCGCGTTGCGGCCCGCGAAGGGCATGCCCAGGGCGATCAGCAGCTCCTTGGCGCCCTTGTCGTCCCGCGCGGTGGTGACGAACGTGATGTCGAGACCGACGTCGGCCTCGCCCGTGACGCCCGTGTCGATCATCTCCGGGAAGATCGAGTGCTCCTTGAGCCCGAGCGTGTAGTTGCCGCGCCCGTCGAAGCCCCGGTTCGGGACGCCGTGGAAGTCGCGGATACGGGCGAGCGTGCTGTTGCACAGGCGCTCGACGAAATCGTACATCTTGTCGCGGCGGAGCGTGACCTTCGCGCCGATGATCATGCCCTGGCGCAGCTTGAAGTTCGAAATGCTCTTCCGCGCCTTACAGGTCACGGGGCGCTGCCCGGTGATCTTCGCCAGGTCGTCCAGGATCTGCTTCTGGAGATCCTTCTCGACGATGCCGAAGCCCATGTTCAGCACGACCTTCTCAAGCCGGGGGACGAGCATCTTGTTCGTCAGGCCGAGTTTCTTCTGGAGCTCGGGGGCGAGCTCCTTCATGAACTTTTCTCTGAGGTTAGCCATACTCTACTCCAACACCTTCCCGGTCGCCTTGGACTGGCGGACCCACTTGTCGCCCTCTTTCACGCGGCGGATGCGGACGCCCTTCTTCGCGTCGGGGTCGTACGGCATCAGTTTGCAGAGGCGGATCGGCGCCTCCTTCTCGACGAAGCCGCCCTCCGGGTTCTGCTGGGAACGGCGGATCGACTTCTTGACCAGGTTCAGGCCCTTGACGATGGCCATGCCCTTGGAGGGCATGACGGCGAGGACTTCGCCCGTCTTTCCGGCGAAATCGCCGGAGATGGCGATGACCGTGTCGCCCTTACGGATTCTTGCGATACTCATTAGAGGACCTCCGGCGCGAGGGAAATGATCTTCATGTAGTTCATGTCGCGCAGCTCGCGGGCCACGGGCCCGAAGATGCGGGACCCGACGGGGTTGAGCTTGCTGTCGACGATGATGCAGGCGTTGTCGTCAAACCTGACGAACGAACCGTCCGGGCGGGCGATCGGGTAGGCCACCCGCACGATGATCGCCGTGCAGACCTGGCTCTTCTTCACGGTCCCGGTGGGAGACGCCTCCTTGATCGCCACGCGGATGACGTCGCCGATGTGGGCGCTCTTCTTCCGCTGGCCGATGATGCGGAAACACATCGCGCTCTTCGCGCCCGTGTTGTCCGCCACCACCAAACGTGTGCCTTCCTGTACCATGGGTTACTTCTCCTCCGGGACGATACGCCAGCGCTTGGTGGCGCTGAGCGGGCGCGTCTCCATGATCGTGACTTTGTCGCCCACCTTCGCGGTGTCGGCTTCGTCATGCGCGTGGAACTTCTTGGAACGGCGGATCACCTTGCCGTAGACCGGGTGGCGCTCGCGCCACTCGGCCTGGACGACGACGGACTTGATGCCCATCTTGCTGACGACCACGCCCTTCAGGCTCTTGCGGATGCCGCGGGGTTTCTTCGCGGCGGTTTTCTCGGTTGTCTCAGCCATAGCTACTTCTTCGCCTCCCGCTCAGTCTGGATGGTCAACATCCGCGCGACCTCTTTGCGCAGAAGGCGCAGGCGCACGGGCTTCTCGACTCCGGTAGCAGAGGAGTTGTGCTTGATTTGCAACGTCGTCAACTCCTTCTTCGTCTCGGCCAGCTTGGTCGCGAGCTCGGAGTCGCTCAGGTTTCTCAGTTCTTTCGCTTTCATCAGACTAGACTCCTGCGACGGCGCGCGTGATGAACTGGGTACGGATGCCCAGCTTGGTGTCGGCGAGGCGCAGACATTCGCGCGCCACGGAATCGGGCACGCCGCCGACCTCGAACAGGATCTTCCCGGGGACGATCACGGCGACCCAGAGTTCCGGGTTGCCCTTGCCCCCGCCCATACGGACTTCGATGGGCTTGCGGGTGACGGGTTTGTCGGGGAACACGCGGATCCAGAGCTTGCCCTTGCGCTTCATTTCGCGGTTGATCGCGACGCGGCAGGCTTCGAGCTGCGTGTTGGTGACCCAGCCCCGGGTCATCGCCTTCAGGCCGAACTCGCCGAACGCGAGACGGTCGCCCGACGTGGCGTACCCGGCACGGTTACCCTTCGACTGCTTGCGGTATTTAACCCGCTTAGGCATCATGGGCATAATTCTTCCTCCTTCCCTGGCCGCCCTGGCGGGCCGGCCGGAAATCAGGCTTCTTGCAGATCCAGACCTTGACGCCGATCAGGCCGGCGGTGGTGTGGGCCTCTGCGAAGCCGTAGTCGATGTTGGCGCGGAGCGTGTGCAGCGGGACGCTCCCCTGCATGCTCCACTCGGCGCGCGAGATCTCCGCGCCGTTGATACGTCCCGCGGCGCGGATCTTGATCCCGTCCACGCCCATATCCATCGCGACCTTCTCGGCGCGCTTCATCGCGCGCTTGAGGGCCACGCGGCGCTCGATCTGCTGGGCGATGTTCTCGGCGACCAGCTGGGCGTCGCAGTCCGCGTCGCGGACCTCGTGGATCTCGATGTAGATCTCCTTGCCCGTCTTCTTCGCCAGGTCGGCGCGGATCTTCTCCACATCCTGCCCGTTGCGCCCGATGACGATGCCCGGGCGGGCCGTGTAGAGGTTGACGCGCACGCGGTTGGCGTAGCGCTCGATGATGATACGGGTGATTGCCGCCTGCTCAAGGCGTTTCTTGACGAGTTCGCGGATCATCTGGTCTTCGGCGAGCAGGGTGCCGAAGTTCTTCTTGTTGGCGAACCAGCGGCTGCGCCACTGCTTGTCAACGGCAATCCGGAATCCGATCGGGTTTACTTTCTGTCCCAAAGTCTTACTCCTTAGCAGTTCGCGTTAGAAAGCCTCGTCCGTGAGGATCACCTTGCAGTGGCAGAGACGCTTGGCGATCGGGTGCGCGCTGCCGCGCGCCGTCGGCCAGTACCTGCGCATGCGCGTGCCTTCGTCGAAGACAGCGCTCTTGACGAGCAGGGTGTCCACGTCCAGGTTGTTGTTGTTCTTCGCATTCGCGGCGGCGCTCTTCAGCGTCTTGAGCAGAACGCCCGCGGCCTTGCTCGGGTGGAACGCCACCATGCTCATCGCCTGGGCGACGCTCTTGCCCCGGAGTTCGCGCGCCAGGGCGCGGCCCTTAAAGGCCGACATGCGGAAATTCCGCGTGATCGCAGTTACCTCAGCCATGTCTCCCTCCTTACTTGACCGCCTTGTCGGTGTGTGCGCCGTGGCCCTTGAACGTGCGCGTCGGCGCGAATTCGCCCAGGCGGTGGCCCACCATGTTTTCCGTGATGAAGATCGGCATGTGCTGGCGCCCGTTATGGATGGCGAACGTCAGGCCGACGAAATCCGGCAGGATCATGGAGCGGCGGGACCAGGTCTTGATCGGCTGCTTCTTGTTTCCCCCGGCCAGTACCTTCTGGACCTTGTCGAGCAGGCTCTGCTCGACGTAGGGCCCTTTCTTAAGTGACCTCGACATTGATTACTTCCTCCGCTTGAGAATGACTCTGCTGCTCGTCTTGCGGCGGTTGCGCGTCTTGCCGCCCTTCGCCAGCTTGCCCCACGGGGAACGCGGGTGCGAACCGCCGGACGTGCGGCCTTCGCCGCCGCCCATCGGGTGGTCGACAGGGTTCATCGCCACCC
>JAGAEL010000118.1 GCA_017613085.1 Kiritimatiellia bacterium
GCGTCTCTGCGCCTCTGCGTTAGACAAAAGACGGAGGGAGGGACGGGCCCTCCCCGCATCCGTTCTGCGGCGCGTGTGGACACGCGCCCTCCCGCACGACAGGCGACACCCGACATCCGACAGCCGCCACTCGGTCGCAACGAAGCGCGACCCTCCCGCTCTTTCCTCCGCATTGTTTCTTCCGTGTTCCATTTGCTTGCGGAAATGGAGTTTTGTGGTATACTTGTCCTTGTTCGCCGTTTGTGACGGCATATTTGGACCGAGGTAGAAAGGAGCGTTGTATGGGTAGGTTTGAGGGTAAAGTCGTGGTCGTCAGCGGGACGAGCCGGAACACGGGTGTCGGGATCGCGGCGTTGTTCATCCGCGAAGGGGCGAAGGTATTCACCTGTTCCTCCACCCCGGAAAGCACGAGGAAGGGCGGGGACCAGTTGCGCGCGATGGGGTTGGACGGTTTCACCGAAGTGCCGTGCGACATTTCCGACGAGTCGCAGGTCATCCGCCTCTTTGAAACGGTTAAGGAAAAGGTGGGGCGTCTCGACATTCTCGTGAACAACGCCTGCAATCAGGGTATCGGCCCCGCGTTCGAGGAGATGTCCTCCGAATTCTTTATGTCGGTAATCCGCACGAATCTTCTCGGGCTGTTCCTGATGTGCCAAAATGCGGCGAAGATGATGCTGGAGCAGCCGGAGAAAGGGGTGATCGTCAACCTCGGTTCCAATGTCTCCACGCGCGCGATTCGCAACCGTACCGCCTACGTCACGAGCAAAGGCGGGATTGATTCGTTCACCCGTTCCATCGCGCTCGATCTCGGTCCGAAGGGAATCCGCGTGAACGAGGTCGCCCCCGGTTACATCTACACCGACCGCTGGGACAAGCTTGACGAGGCGACCAAGGCGCGCCGCCGTCTGAACTGCCCGCTGCGCAGCGAGGCGAAGGCGGAAGACATCGCCGAGGCGGTGGCGTTTCTCGCCTCTCCGGCGTCGCGCAACATCGGCGGCGTCCGGCTTCTGGTTGACGGCGGTTGCAGCGTCCAGCACATGCCGCCGGACGCGGATTGTTAAACGCGGGGTAGGGGGAGGCCGCGCATGGGCAAAAACTACAAATGGACGTTGCTGGCGATGCTTTCGCTGGCGTTCTTCTTCCATCAGGCAGACCGTGTGCTGTTCGGACTGTTGACGATTCCCATTCAGGAGGAACTCGGTCTGAACGACCTGCAGATCGGCTGGATCAACACCTCGCTCTTCTGCACGCTCGCCGTGATGACGCCGATCGCCGGATTCCTCGGCGACCGGTTCAGCCGCAAATGGATCATCACCTGCAGCCTCCTCTTCTGGAGCCTGATGACCGCGCTCACCGGTTTCGTCGGCGGGATGCTGGGATTGATCTTCCTGCGCAGCATCGCGACCGGCGGCGGCGAATCGTTCTACGCGCCGAGCGCCTATGCGTTGCTCGCCTCCTACCACAAACGTACCCGTTCCATCGCGCTCTCCGTCCACCAGGCGGCGTTGTACGTGGGGTTGATGACGAGCGGCGCGTTGGTCGCGTGGGTTCTGCACAAACTGAAGGCATGGGCGTTTGTCGCCCGTTGTTTCGGGGAGCTGGGGTACTGGCGTCCCGTCTTCCTCGTATTCGGCGGATTGGGATTCCTGCTCGGCGTACTCTTCATCTTCAAGTTGCGCGACGCCCCCCGCGAGGGTTCGGAACAGACGAAGGGGACTGCAAACGGGGAAGGGGAAAGTGTGATCGGAGGCATCCTTCGGACTTTCCGCGAAATCGGCTGCGCCGTCAAGGTGTATGCCACGACGCCGAGCGCGTTGTTCGCGATGTCCGGCTTCGTGGCGGTCGTCTTCGCCAACAACGCCTACCTTTCGTGGGCGCCGAAGTTTATGGCCCGGAAGTTCGGGTTGGGCATCGGCGAGGCGGGGAACGGAACGATGCTGTACCACCACCTCTGCGCATTTGTCGCGATTCTGATCGGCGGTTTCTTGACCGATCATTTTGTGCGCCGCTGGCCGCGTTTCCGGCTCGTCCTTCAGGCTCTCGCGATGCTTCTCGGCGCTCCCGCGTTGGCGTTGATCGGTATTTCGGGTACGCTCACCGCCACGTGGCTGGCGGTCGGCGCCTACGGCGTGTTCCGTGGTTTGTTCGAGGTCAACACCCATGCCTCGATGTTCGACGTCATTGAATCGAAATACCGTTCCACCGCTGTCGGACTGATGACGATGGTTGCGTTCTTCATCGGTTCTCTTTCTCCGCTTTTGATCGGGATGCTGAGCAATCGGTATACGGTCGAAGGATTGACGAAGGCCGGTGTGCAGGCGGGCGATCTCACGGCGGTTCTGGCGAATCCTGCCGCAGAGGCGGTGGCCCCCGTCCTGGAACGCGCCCACCTCACGGTTGCGCAGGTGAACCAGATGGGGCTTCCCGGATTTGAAATCGGTTTTACCTGCATGGCGGCCGCGTACCTCATCGGCGCGGCGCTTATACTCTGCTCCATTCTCTTCACGTTCAACAAAGACAGGATTTCGGAATGAAAATCACGGCGATCAAGACGTTCGTCATCGACTGTTTCCGTACGAACTGGGTGTTCGTGAAGGTGCAGACCGATGAGGGGATTTCGGGAATCGGCGAAGGTACGCTCGAATACAAGGAGAACGCCCTCCAAGGGGCGGTCGCCGATCTGGAACACGCGCTCGTCGGCAAGGATCCGTTCGACACCGAATGGATTTTCCACCAGAATTACCGCGACGCCTATTGGCGCGGCGGTGCCGTCCTGATGAGTGCGCTTTCCGCAATCGACATGGCCCTCTGGGATATCAAGGGCAAGGCGCTCGGACTTCCCGTCTGGAAACTCATCGGCGGCAAGTGCCGCGAGGGCGTCCCCTGTTACGCCAACTGCTGGTTCTCCGGCGCGAAGGAGCCGGAGGAGTTCGCGGAGAAGGCTGTCGCCGCAGTCGAACGCGGCTTCAAGGGGCTCAAGTGGGATCCCTTCGGAAAGAACTACCGCCAGCTCCCGCCGGAGGATTTCAAGAAGGCGATGCGCTGCGTCAAGGCAGTCAAGGAGGCGACGGACGGGAAGGCGGAAATCTTGATTGAATGTCATGGGCGCTTCGATGTGCCGACCGCCCTCCGCGTGTGCCATGCCCTTGAAGAGTTTGCTCCGTATTGGGTGGAAGAGCCGGTCATCCCCGACACCCTGCGCGCGCTCGCCGATGTCCGTGCGCGAGTCCGTACGCCCATCGCCTGCGGCGAGCGGCTGTACACGACGCAACAGATTCTGGATGCCGTCGAACTCCGCGCCTGCGACTATCTCCAGCCCGATTCATCTCACGCCGGCGGGCTCACCGGCATGAAGCAGATCGCCGCGATTTGCGACGCGCACCATATTCCCTTCTGCGCCCACAATCCGAGCGGCCCCGTGGCGAACGCCGTCACGCTCGCGCTCGGTGTCTCCACGCCCGGATACTGCATACATGAGACCCTGTTCGACGACGTGCCGTGGCGGGGCGAGGTGATTGACGAAGACGTGTGTTTCGCGGATGGCGTCATGTATCCTTCCGACCGTCCGGGACTCGGTATCGAACTCAACGAAGAGGCCGCCGCCGCGCATCCGAAAGCCGACCACTGGCTCCGGCATTACGAGGGGACACTTACGAACATTCGTCCGCCCGACTCCAAACCGTATTTCAACTCTGTCCGTAGGGAGGGGCGGATATGAAGCGTTGGTGTCGCCGTCTGTCTTCTCTGATCCTGTTGTCCGCGCTGGCGGGTTGTTCGTCCACGAAGATCATCCGGACCGGGCAGTACGTGGATATGGACAACGACCGGCTTCACGTTGTCTATTTCGAGAAGGCGCACATCGAAACCGTAAACGGCGTGGAATTTCCTTTCAAGGAAGCGGTGAAAATCCGGCTTCCTGACGGGAAGACGATCACCTGTCTGCGGACGGTTTCCCCGGGCGGGATGCGGTATCGTTCCTCGAACCAGAAGTATATGTTTTACGAAAAGGGACCGTACTGCATTCTTTTCTTCGAGGGGAAGCGGATTTTTGAAGGGATTTTCTGTCGTGACAAAGACTGAAGGACGGGCATACGGCCATCCCGGAGGCCATGCCGCGAGCGGTTCCGGCGGGAAGAATCCGCGTGTCGTGGCCTGGGAAGTGACGCGGCGTTGTCCGCTCGCCTGTCGGCATTGCCGGGCCGGTGCGGCCGACCATGCGTTTGAGGATGAACTCACCACGGAAGAGTGTTACCGTCTGCTCGACTCCCTCGCCGCCTTTTCTCGTCCGATGATTATCTGGACGGGCGGCGAACCGATGTACCGGAAGGACATCCTGCGGCTCGTCAACCGCGCCATGGAGCGGGGTATGCGTTCCGTCATGGCACCCTGCGGGATGCTGGTGACCCGGAACTCCCTCTTGCGTTTACAGGATGCGGGCGTCATGGCGTGCAGCTTCTCGCTCGACGGTGCGACGGCTGAAACGCATGACGCCTTTCGAGGCGTCGAAGGGGCCTTCGCCCATGTGACGAACGCGATGAAGATCGCGGCAGAAATCGGAATGCCTTTTCAGGTGAATTGCACCGTTTCGAAACGGAACCTGCACGAACTTCCCGCCATCTGGGAAACGGCGATCCGTTTCGGCGCACGGACGCTGGATTTATTCTTTTTAGTCCCTGTCGGACGGGGGAAGGAACTGGCGGATTTGGCGCTTTCGGCGGACGAGATGGAAAAGACGTTAGGCTGGGCGTTCAAGATGGATCGACAGGGACCGGTTACCGTCCGCGAGACGTGCGCCCCTCAGGCGGTGCGGATTTGGGAGAATCTTGAACGCCCCGGCCAACATCCGGCGGGATGTATGGGGGGGCGTGGTTTTGTTTTTATTTCGCATCGCGGGATTCTGCAACCCTGCGGCTTTTTGGATATCCCGTGCGGCGACCTCCGGGCGATGGATCTGGATTTTGCGAAAGCCTATACGGAATCTTCCGTTTTCACCCGGCTTCGCAACCCGAACCTTCTCGGCGGGACATGCGGCAAATGCCGATTCCGTTTCGAGTGCGGCGGCTGCCGCGCGCGCGCTTATGCCGCGACGGGGGATTTCCTTTCCGGCGACTCCTCCTGCCCGCTTGCGAGTCATCGTTGAACAAAGTTGAACCGACAGGGGCATCGCAAGGGCTTTACTGCATCTTCTAGCTGCAATCCCCAATTCGGCGGGATGGTTACCGACTGTGGGATGGTAGGTGCCGGCTATTCGTCTTCGAGGGTGATCCGCCACCTGAAGAACATCTTATTAGGCAGGAGGGGAGGGGTGCAAATGCCGGTTACGGGATCGACGGGGTACTCGGCAGCGTGGGACCAGTCCGAGAGGTCTTCGGTGGCGAGGACCGTCACCGTCGCGCCCTCGGTGTTCGCCAGGGACGGAAGCTTCACGTATGGCTTTCCATCTGCGTCGAACTTGATGTCGATCAGCGATTCGGAAAGTGCGGTGGGACTGATTTGCGGGTCGATTCCAAAGACGTACCTCGCGCCTGCGGGGATGCCGTTCACCAGCTCGTCGGGTTCCGGTTCGTAGGCAATGCCAGCATCCTTCAGCCAGAGTTCATACGCGCTGAAGAACGTCCGCAACTGCGGCGCCCCATCCGCTTCTGTGATGATCCACGTGTCGATGAAGTCGAATGCGGGGAAATTGCCCTTGTCCGTCATGTCGTCCGCATCGAGCGGCGTGATGCCGGCGTAGGCGGCGGAACCGCGGGGGGAGGACGTTCCGGAGGCCTCCATCTGGCCGTTCGCGCTGGTGTCATAGTAGGAGTTGGAGATGAGGCCGGTTCCATTAGCCTGTCCGAC
>JAGAEL010000119.1 GCA_017613085.1 Kiritimatiellia bacterium
GCTCCGTCCCAACCTGCCGGCGTCCCCCTTGCGGGGGCGCCGGGAAAGGTCCCCACCGGCGGTGTCCCGGCCTCTGCCGCGCCGAACCAGCCCCGCCAGTGGGCGCGCGGGCCGCAGGGTAATCCGATTGTGGACGTTTACCGGCCGCCGGTTCCGCCGTCGTTGCCGGAAATCCATTTGAAGGATCTCCAGAGCAAGTCGGTTGTCGAGTTGCTGGCCTACCTTCCGAACCTGACGGAGGAGGAGGCGAGCAACATCCAGAAGCACCAGATTATTTTTGAGATTATCCGTAATTACCTGCGCAAGGGCGGGACGGTGGTGACCAGCGGCGTGCTGGAGATCATTTCGGACGGGTATGGTTTTCTGCGTTCGCCGAAGAGCAACTATCTGCAATGCCCGGAAGACGTCTTTGTCGCGCCGTCGCAAATCCGACGCTTCGCGTTGCGCACGGGCGATCAGATCCAGGGCACGGTCCGCGAACCACGCGAGAAGGAACGCTTTTTCGCGATGGCGCGGGTCGATCTGGTCAACGGGAAACCCGCCGCCGAAGCGCGCCGCACGACGCACTTCGAAGACCTCACGCCGCTCTTCCCGGACCGGCGCATCCGCCTGGAGACCAATCCGGAAGAGCTTTCCATGCGCATCATGGACATCTTCACGCCGATCGGGTTCGGACAGCGCGGGTTGATCGTCGCGCCGCCGCGCACGGGCAAGACGGTCTTGATGCAGAAGCTGGCCAATGCGATCTCCGAGAACCATCCCGATGTCATGCTGATGATTCTGTTGATCGACGAGCGTCCCGAGGAAGTGACGGATATGCAGCGCAACACCAAGGCGCAGGTTATCTCTTCGACCTTCGACGAAGCGCCGGAGCGTCACATCCAGGTCGCCGAGATGGTGATCGAGGTGGCGAAACGCCAGGTGGAGAACGGCAGGGACGTGGTGATCCTGCTGGACAGTATCACGCGGCTCGCGCGCGCCTACAACACGGTGCAGCCGCACAGCGGGCGCGTGTTGACCGGCGGCGTGGACGCGAACGCCCTGCACAAGCCCAAACGCTTCTTCGGCGCGGCGCGCAACATCGAAAAGGGCGGCAGCCTCACCATCATTTCCACCGCGCTGATCGATACGGGAAGCCGTATGGACGAGGTGATCTTTGAAGAGTTCAAGGGAACGGGCAACATGGAGTTGAACCTGGATCGCGAACTCTCCGACAAGCGCGTCTACCCCGCGATCAACATCGAGAAGTCCGGAACGCGGAAAGAAGAGTTGCTTCTGTATCCGGAAGAGTTGAACCGCACCTGGATCCTCCGCCGTGCGCTGACGGGCGTCCCCTCCGTCGATGCGATGGAGATGGTGATCAAGCGGATCAAGGTGACCAAGAGCAACGCGGAGTTCCTTGTGGGGATCAAGGAGTAGGCAACGAGGTTTTGGGCGTCCTTCCCGGAGTCGGGAGACACCAGGCGGAAGGGCGCCGGAAGAGAAACGAAGGAGAGAATCATGGAATTGAAAGGTTCAAAAACCGAACAGAACTTGTTGACGGCCTTTGCCGGCGAGTCCCAGGCGCGGAACAAGTATGATTACTTCGCCTCCCAGGCGAAGAAGGAAGGGTACGAGCAGATTGCCGCGATCTTCCAGGAGACCGCGCTGAACGAGAAAGAGCACGCCAAGCTTTGGTTCAAGGCGCTCTCCGGCATCGGGGACACGCTGACGAACCTGCTCGCCGCCGCCGCCGGTGAACACGAAGAGTGGACCGATATGTACAAGCGGTTCGCGGAAGAGGCGAAGGAGGAAGGGTTCGCGGAGCTCGCGTTCCTGTTCACCAAGGTCGCCGAGATCGAAGCGCATCATGAGGAACGGTACCGCAAGCTCGCCGCCAACATCGAGAAGGGCGAAGTCTGGGTCAAGGTCGGCAAGAACCGCTGGCAGTGCCGTAACTGCGGCGCGATCTTTGTCGGCGAACGCGCCCCCGAGAAGTGCCCGGTCTGCGCCCATCCGAAGGCGTTCTTCCAGATCGAGCCTGAAAACTACTAAAGAGAGCTTTTCCCGGTTTTCCCGCCGGGATTTTCAAAGGCAGTCGATTGCCGTCGAAAGCAAACGGTCGCTTTCGGCGGCAATCGCTTTTTTAGACCTTCATGAACGTCTGCTTCCGGTACAGGAAATACAGCACGCACCAGCAGACGGCGATGTGTCCGGCCGCGATGACAGCGTCGGCACCCGGCTTATTGCAGTGGCCGGCAAGCCCGCTGAAAAAGAAACGCGAGATTTTGTCGCAATCCACCGCTCTTTGCAAGAGGTAGACGGCGATGGCGTTCATACCGATGACGCGGAAAAAGAACGTCCACTTCCGCCACATCATCACGTCGCACAGCCAGTAGAAAAGGGCGAGGGCGAGGGCGGAATACGCGCCGGCGAACAGGACGAACGTCGGCGTCCAGAGTTTTTTGATCGACGGGCACCAGGGTTGCCACAGGAAACCCGCCGCCGCGAGCGCGATACCGCCGACGGCGAGGAGCAACGCTTTCTTCGCGGCGGTGAACCGTCCGCTCCGCAGGAGTTCACCGGAAAAGACACCGAGCATCGCCGTCCCGATGGCGGGGATCTGGGAGAGGATTCCTTCGGGATCGCCTTTCCCGATGATGTGTCCTGAAAGCAGGAGGCGGTCGAGCCAGTCGAAGAGGTTGGCTCCGTACGTGAACGGAACGAACGGCGCGTTGACACCCGGCGGCGGCACAAACCGCAGCAACGCCCACGAACCGACAAGCAGAAGCGCCGTGATCACGGCCCGGACGGAGACCCGGCGTATGAAAAGCGTAAGGAGCGCTGCCGCACCCCAGGCGAACCCGATCCGGTTCAATACGCTGGGAATCCGCAGATGCGCGAAGTCCAGTTTGAAAAGCCCGTTGTAGACGAGCCCCAGCAGGAAGAGGAACACCATACGCTTGAACACGCGAAGCATGATCTGGAGTTTTGTCCGCCTCTGCTCCTGCTGCGCCGCCAACGAAAAAGGCCAGGCGGCGCCCGCGATGAAGAGGAAGAGCGGGAAAATCGTGTCATGGTGCGCGAACCCCGCCCATTGCACATGGTTCATCTGCGTCGCAAGCCAGCCCCTGGGACTTCCGAACAACGCGCAGAGTGCCGAAATCAGTGTGGATCCGCCCATGATAAACAACATATCCGCGCCGCGAAGCGCGTCCAGCGACCAAAGCCTTTCCGATTTTCCCGTGGACATTCCCGTATCTCCTTCTGTGTGGAACAAGGGCGGAACGATACCACAGCTGTGCCCGCCACGACAAGGTAAAAGCGAAACGTCGCCGATTCGAACAAAGCGGTGCCGTTCAAAATTAGATTGAAAGGGGCGGTTCAATCGGGTATGATTCAGGCATGAAAACACATGATGCGAGGATATCCGTTTGGGGGCTGGGGGCGTTACTTTGCGTGTCCGGTGCGGTCTTGATGATAAATCCGGCGAACGGGGAACTCCCTCCGGGGCGTTTCTCGCACGAAATGCCGAAATCGACGAACGAGAAGCCGTCCAATCCCGCGTATACGGAGATGGCCGCCGATTTCCGGAATCCGTTCGGCAAGGTCCAGACGGGCTGCTACTGGTACTGGATGGCGGGGAACGTTTCGAGCGAGGGCGTCCGCAAGGATCTGGAAGCGATGAAACGCGCGGGGATCGAACGCGCCTACATCGGCGACATCGGCGGGGGCGGCGTCCCGCCCGGCCCGGTGAAGACGTTCTCGCCCGAATGGGAGAAGGCCCTCGCGACGGCGTTCGAGACGGCGAGCCGCCTCGGCATGGAGATCGGTATTTTTAATTCGCCGGGATGGAGCCAGTCCGGCGGGCCGTGGGTGAAACCGGAGATGGCGATGCGTCGTCTCGTTGCCAGTTCGATTGTCGTGGACGGACCGACGCGTTCCGTCGTCCTGCCCGCGCCGAAGTTTGAACACGCGCCGGCGAAAGACGCCCGTGACATCCTTGTGATCGCCTATCCGGCGCCGAAAGGCTTTACGGACAGGCTGGAGACCCATTCCCTGCTTACGAAAGGAGGCAAGGAAATCGTCGTGCAGTTCCAGGCGGAGGAACCCTTTACCGCGCAGGGCGTGGAACTGTCGTTCGCGAGCGGCAAGACCTCCGGCAAGGTTGTCGTGGAGGCGGAGGATGGCGGCAAGTGGCGGACCGTGTGCGAAATGCCGTTCAGCCGCGTCAATCACGGGGCCGGCGTTGGGTTCGCGCCCCACGCACCCGTGGTCGCGGCGTTCGAGCCGACGACGGCGGTGTCGTTCCGCGTCACGGTGAAGCCGAACCGTAAGGATGAAGCGAAATTCTCGTCCATCGCCGTGTGCGGTGCGCCGCTTGTCTCGCGCGCATACGAGAAGTCCCTCGCGAAAATGTTCGAGACGCCGCTCCCGCTCTGGAACGAGTACAAGTGGCCGGAGGAGCCGGGGGAACGTCCCGGCAGCGCGCTCGACCCCGCGAAGGCGGTCGTGTTGCGCGGGAAGGTCGCCCCCGACGGCACGCTCGACTGGAACGTCCCCGCCGGCAAGTGGGTCATCTACCGTTTCGCCGCCGCGCCCACCGGCACGAAGAACGGTCCCGCCAATCCGGAGGCGACCGGCTACGAAGTCGATAAGATGAGCCGCGCGCATGTCGCCGCGCACTTCGACGCCTACCTCGGCAAAATCCTTGCCCGCACACCGCCGGAACACCGCGCATCCATCCGTCACGCCGTCCTCGACAGCTACGAGCAGGGCGGGCAGAACTACACAGACGATTTTGCCGCCAAGTTCAAGGCGGCCTTCGGCTACGATTCCGTCCCGTACCTTCCCGCCGTGTTCGGCATGAGCGCGGGAAGCCGCCGCGACGCCGACCGCTTCCTCTGGGATATCCGCCGCTTCATCGCGGACGAGGTCGCCTATTCCTACGTGGGCGGGCTTCGCGCCGCGAGCAACCGCCACGGGCTCGGCACCTGGCTTGAATGTTACGGCCATTGGGGATTCCCCGGCGAGTTCCTGCAGTACGGCGGGCAGTCCGACGCCATCGCCGGCGAGTTCTGGAGCACGGGATCGCTCGGCGACATCGAAAACCGCGCCGCTTCAAGCTGCGGGCACACCTACGGCAAACGCCAGGTCTGGGCGGAGTCCAACACCAGCGGCGGCCCCGCGTTCACACGCGGGCCGATGGATTTGAAATCGCGTACCGACCGTTTCTTCTGCGAGGGGATTAACGCCGCCATCCTCCACCTCTACATCCACCAGTCGAGCGACCGCGCCCCCGGCATCATCGCCTGGTTCGGGAACGAGTTCAACCGCCACAACAGCTGGTTCGAGCATTTCGACCTCTTCACCGGCTACCTGAAACGGTGCGGCTACCTGTTGCAGCAGGGGTTGTACGTGGCGGATGTCGCCTACTTCATCGGCGAGGATGCACCGGCGATGACCGGCGTGTGCAATCCGGAACTGCCGGCCGGGCGGCAGTTCGACTACATCAACGCCGAAGTGCTGGTCGATACGGCGGGCGTCGACGACAAGGGGCGCATCGTCCTGCCCCACGGCACCGCCTACGAAGTGCTGGCGCTGCCGCCGCTCGATACGATGCGTCCACGGGTCTTGGAGAAACTGGAGCGCCTCGTCCTCGCCGGCGCGTATGTGCTCGGCCCGAAGCCGGTCCGTTCCCCGAGCCTCGCGGGGCAACCCGCCGCCGACGTGCGTGTGAAGGAACTCGCCGACCGTCTCTGGGGTGACGTGGACGGAAAGACCGTCAAGTCGGCTCGTCGCGGTAAGGGGACGATCGCGTGGGGGCTTCCGCTTGCCGAGGCGTTGGCGATGCGCGGCAGCGCCCCCGATTTCCTTGCGGCGGATCCAAGCCGCTTCTCCTTCGCGCACCGGACGATGCCGGGCGCCGAGGTCTACTTCGTGACGGCGAAGGATTCAAACCCCGTCTCCGCGCAACAGGTTTCCTTCCGTGCCTCCGGCCGTATTCCTGAAATCTGGGACGCGGCGACCGGCGAGATCCGCGACCCCGACGCCTGGCACGTGGAGAACGGACGCACGGCGGTTACGCTTTCGCTCGCCGCGAACGAAAGTCTCTTCGTGGTTTTTGCGAAAGATGCCGCCGGACGTACCGGTTCGCAACAGAAGGCGGACGGCGGAAGTATCGCCTTGGACGGACCTTGGACGCTTTCGTTCCAGAGCGATCCGCTGCACCGAGGCCCCGCTGCGCCGGTGACGACGCCGAGCTTGTTCGATCTCTCCACGTCGAAAGTCCCTGAAATCAAGCACTATTCGGGGAAGATCGTCTACGCGACGGAGTTTGAATGGAAGGCTGCGTCCCGTGCCGGCCGCGTCGTCTTGAATCTGGGCGATGTCGCGGTCACGGCGAAGGTGAAGATCAACGGCGTTCCTGCGGGCGGCGTGTGTTTCGCGCCGTACAAGCTGGAGGTTTCGCGTTTCGTGAAACCCGGCCGCAACAGGCTGGAGGTCGAAGTCTGCGACCTGTGGGTGAACCGGTTGATCGGCGACCGTTCCCTGAAAGACCGTCCGACGTGGACATCGAAGAGCGTATTCGTCCGGGACGAGAAACCGGTGAAATCCGGGCTGATCGGTCCCGTGCGGATGGAGTATTGAGAGAAAGGAATGAAAAGCATGAACTACACGTTTGCAACCGTATCCTGCGTACTGGCCGCCACGCTGGCCGTCGGGAATGAACTGGCGTACGACACCCTGATCTCCCATCGCGGCGAATCGGTGGACGCCCCCGAAAACACGCTCCCCGCGTACAAGACGGCGGTGGAACGCAACTTCGGGTTCGAGTGCGACATCTACCTCTCCGCCGACAAGCGCGTGTTCACGTTCCACGACAGGACGTTGACGCGCACCTCGAACGGGGCGAACACCAACCGGTGCAACGACGCGACATGGAGTGAAATTTCGAAGCTCGATGTCGGCAACTGGGGAAAGTGGCAGGGATCGAAATTCGCCGGGACGCGTCCCGCGCTTCTGGAAGAGGTGCTGGAACTCACCCGCGACGGCCGTTGGCTGTACATCGACGTGAAGTCGAAGAGCGCCGAGATCGTGCCGTACGTGAAGGCGATTTTCGAGAAACAGAACAAGGCGAACCCGAAGAACACGCTGTTCCTCTGCGGCTCGGTGGAGTGCGGAAAGGCATTCAAGAAGCTGATGCCCGAGTACAAGGTGCTGTCGTGCCTGAACTGCTGCAAGGGGTGGAAGAAAGATGCGCCGCCCGAACCCGTCGCGAACATCATCGCCACGACGAAGGAGATGGGCGCGGACGGGGTCGATCTTCGTTTCATCCGGGAGGTCACGACGGCGGACTACATGAAGGCGATCAAGGACGCCGGTTTTGAACTGCACGTCTGGACGGTGGACGAACTAGACGACGCCGTGCTGGCGTTCAAGCGGGGTGCGCAGACCGTCACCACCAACTGTGCGAAAAAACTCCTGGACGGGTACGAGGCGCAGAAAAAAGGAAAGTGACCGGAACCCGTCTCTTCCGTCGTGTCGCGATGGAAAAATAAACGAACGATGACAACGAAGATTGTAAACAAAAGAGAAGAGCAGATGAAGGAAACGCAGAATGTAGAGTTCAAGCAGTCGTGGCACGACGAGTACTTAAAGTGGATTTGCGGTTTCGCGAATGCGAAAGGCGGTAAGTTGTTGATTGGTGTCGATGATGCCGGTACAGTCATCGGTGTTGTGAACGCCAAGAAGTTGATGGAGGACATTCCGAACAAAATCCGCGATACGATGGGGATTGTCGCCGATGTCTCTCTTTTGAAAAAACGGAAGAAGGATGTCATTCAGATTATCGTACACGAAAGTGATTTTCCCGTCGCCTATCGTGGCGAATACCACTATCGTACCGGTTCCACAAAACAGTTGCTGACGGGATTCGCATTGACGCAGTTTCTTTTCCACAAGATGCATCTTTCGTGGGACGGTGCGGAAACAGTCAACCGGCTTTTGTCGCGAAAGTTCACCTTCAAACGATTGAAGTACAGATTTGAGCAACGTATTCACAAGACCATTAAAAACGCCGATTTGGTTTCGTATGGACTCATTCGGAAAGATGGCGTACTCACGAATGCGGGGGCTTTACTGGCGGACGATTGTCCCATTCAGCAGTCGCGTCTCTTCTGCACACGCTGGCTGGGGCTAGACAAGTCGGCGGATTCGGCAGCGAGCCGCAAGGAACAAGGGAATATCCTTGAGCTTCTTGACATGGCTGAGAACTTCATAAAGGTACACACGAACAAGGGATGGGTTAAGCGTCCGACCGAGCGAGACAACTATCCCGATTACCCGGAACGTTCCGTGACGGAATCGCTTGTGAATGCTTTTATACATCGTGACTATACGATCTGTGGTAGCGAGGTGCATGTAGACATATTCGACGACAGGATGGAGATCATGTCGCCTGGAGGGATGCCGGACGGTTCGCTCGTACAGGAACTTGATGTAATGAATGTTCCATCGGATAGGCGGAACAGTATTCTCGCGGATGTGTTTGACCGTCTCGACTACATGGAGCGGGAAGGAAGTGGATTCAAGAAGATAATGGGAGCCTATTCGCCAGATGTCTCGCACAATCCTCGTGGCCTTGTCCCGAAGTTCTATTCCGCTGTCGGCTGTTTTATCGTAACCCTGCCGAATCTGAACGGGACACAAGAATCAAGTTATGCCAAGGTTGAGACAAGCGGTGAAACGGTAAATGAGACGATCCATCAAAACAAGAAAAGTAGCAAGAAAAGTAGCAAGAAAAGTAGCAAGAAAAGTAGCAAGAAAAGTGCGGAGGGAGTACTCGCTGCGCTGGAGAGAAATCCATTGCTTACGTTGGCTGGAATCGCGGAGGCAACAGGATTGTCTGTCGCGGGGGTTCGCAAGGTACTCGACAAGTTGAGAGCAGACAATCGTATCCGCCGTATCGGTCCGGACAAGGGGGGCTGCTGGGAGGTTGTGGTGTAGCAAAGTGGCACGTTCGGGGCGCATCCGCGAATCGTACAACCGGTCTTTTGTCTCACGCAAGACGCGGAGGCGCGGAGGAAAGAGTGGGGAGGGGCGCGCCCCGTCGCGACCGGCTGTCGGATGTCGGGTGTCGCCTGTCGTGCGGGAGGGCGCGTGTCCCCACGCGCCGCATAGGAATGGACGCTACAAAGCGCGTCCCACCCGATCTCCCCCTGTTCTCCGTGGTACTTGCTTGCACGATTCGCGGATGCGCCCGCGCGTTCGATTGTTCCGAAATTAGGGTTGAAACCAGTCTGTTAGGGGTGTATACTGGAAACCCGAAATGGCCAAGTTCAACTACAGAGCGTTGTCGAAAGACGGACGGAGGATGGAGGGCAGCGTCGAAGCGGCGGATCGCCGCGCCGCGCTGGCCGCCGTCGAAAAGCTGGGTTACACCCCGCTCTCCGTCACCGAGAGCCGTTCCAAGAAGAAAGCGGAACGGAAGGATTCCCCGTGGAAACTGAAAATCGGCCGCAGCGCGACGAAGATGAAGTCGGGCGAAGTGCTGCTCTTCACCTCGGAGCTGGCGGACTTGATCGAGGCGGGCATGACGCTCGGCGCCGCGTTGAACTGTCTCGCCAACCAGGGCGAGGCCGATTCCGCGCAGAGCCGCATCGCCTCCGACCTCCGTGACCGCGTGGTCAACGGCGCCCAGCTTTCGGAAGCGGTGCGCGCGCATCCCGACACCTTCCCGCCGCTCTACGGCAATATGCTTCGGGCAGGCGAGGAATCCGGCGCGATGATCGAGGTGCTGCGGCGTCTGGGCGAGCATTACGAGCGCAACGAGGCGATGCACTCGAAGATCGTCTCCGCGCTCACCTATCCCGCCGTGGTGCTGGTCTTCGGCGTGGCGGTGGTCATCTTCTGTATGGTGAAGATCATCCCGCAGTTCCGCAAGATGTTCGAGAGCATGGGGAGCGCGCTGCCGTTGCCGACGAAGATCCTGATGGGCACGAGCGACTTCCTGATCCACTACGGGGTGCTCTGCGCGATCGGGCTGGCGGTCGCCGTCGTCGCGATTTCGCGTTACGTCAAGTCGGACGAGGGCCGGCGCAAGCTGGACGCGCTGAAGCTCAAGATGCCGCTCGTGAAGGGTATCATCGCGTGCGGCGCGTTTTCCAGTCTCGCGTACACGATGAAGACGCTGCTCTCGAACGGCGTGACCGTCCTGCGCGCGTTGAAGATTTCCCAGGAGACCTGCGGCAATGCGGTGATCGCCGACGCGCTGAAGCGCGCGGGCGAGCGCGTGACCGACGGTTCGTCCATTTCGGGGCCGCTCGCGGAGAGCCAGATCTTCCCGAAGATGATGACGGACATGCTCGCCGTCGGCGAGCAGTCGGGCGACATGGCGGGCGCGCTCGGCCACATCGGCGTCCGTTACGAGAAGCAGATGGACAAGAACATCAAGATGTTCACCAACGCGCTGGAGCCGTTGTTGATCGTCTTTATCGGCGGCATCGTGGGATTCGTCGCCGTCGGCATCCTGATGGCTGTTTTGAAGGCGACCGCGTCGCTCGGCGCGGGCGGATAAAGGAAAGACCGCGCGCGGTGTCGCGCGCCCAACGGAGAGAAAAAAATGAACGAAACGATGAAAAAGACACTGCGGAACAACGCAAGCGGTTTCACCCTGGTCGAACTGCTGATGGTGGTCTGCATCCTCGGCATCCTGTACGCAGGGGCGAAGCTGATCTTCACGGGGCAGGATCAGGAAGCGCGTATCACCACTACGCGCGGCTCGATCAACACGATCGAGCAGGCCATCCAGATCTTCAGCATGAAACACAACGGGAAACTGCCCGATACCCTTGAAGAGCTGACGCAGGGCACGGACGAAAACCCCGGACTGCTCAAAGAGGCCGCGCTCAACGATTCCTGGGGCACCCCTTTCAGCTACTCGCACAAGGGACGCAAAATCACGATTATCTCGGGCGGACCGGATGGTGCCATCGGTACGGATGACGACATCACGAACTAAAACCGGCGGGTTCACCTTTCTCGAACTGCTGGTGGTCATGGTCTTGATCA
>JAGAEL010000008.1 GCA_017613085.1 Kiritimatiellia bacterium
AAAATGAAATCCATGACCGAAAAGTGGAACTCCGACAGGGATCATGCCCAGACAAGGGTGGACTGGCAGTTTACAACGTCAGATGCAAGGACGAAACTCAAGCGACTATATCCGAAACTTTAGGTTGTACATTGTACTAGTGTAAACAAAAACCGAGAATCGGATTCCACCGTTGGAAAGAACTGAGGATTAGGCGATTCGTCATCCATAGCCCTCGACTTCTTGCCAGCATAGTAATCCGGGTGATGGCAGTTCACGATATCTGTCACCAATTGTCCCTTGCCATCAGGTATCGCGGAAAGGAAAACAACAGAGCCTGACGCTCTTTTATCCTTCCAACCAAGCTCAGGAGTAGCAAGGTAGGCATCCAGTTCAGTATCTCCCGTCGGATAACCAAAGGTTTCAGCAATACGAATCGCGATGTCTTTCTTCTTGGTCTCGTCCTCTTCCTCCTTCCACTCGCACCACGCCGCATGGCGGGCGATACCCTTCACGGCACTGCCGGGAATGTACGGAGCCCCGAAGTGGGGATGAAGACAGAGACCGGCGTTTTCAAGAATTCCGCCCGCCTGATTGACAATTAGGCGGCTTTCCAGCTTAGCGATAAACGAGACGGCTCCCTTTGGCAGAAATCGCGGGATCTCCATCCCGTATTTCTTCTGACAGGAAACGACAGCCTCAATCTCTTCCCGTTTGGTGTTATCCCCCAATCGAACAAATTTCTCCAACCGTAGAGACGGAGATTCGCAGTTAGGGAACTTTTCACCGCCAAGAAGAGTTTGTACCTCTCTCAAAGCTGTTACTTGCATATTTTTTCATCCTTCTTTTTCGCACTCTTCACGAAACGACGCAGATATCCCAGATACGCCATACTCTCTTCCGTAATTGCGCGAAGTTCCGCCGAACTCTTCCCGCAAAGCTCGTCAAGGAAACCCTTCAAATCCTTGTGATTGATCCCTTGCATCGCGTTCGCGTTCTGCAAGTGCGCGACGACTGCGCGGAAAACATCCGCATATCCCTCTCCTTTTTCAATCGCGAACGCCAATGCACCGATGAATCCATTCGCGATAATCTGCGCCGGCACCTTCTTTTCGACGGCATCGCCACCTTCCGCACCGCTTCCGATTGTCGGCGCGGCATCCAATGCGTCTTTCGCACGAAGTTGTTCCAGATTCTTCATTGTTCACCTCCTTCCCACTACACAAGTTTCACCGAACACCATCCGAGACCGGTCGTGATGTCGGCACCGATTTGAAGAAGATTATTCTCATCCTGTAACCCTTTTTCTAAAACATCAACCATGCCGTTTTCACGTTCGTTCATAACCGCATAGAACAACGTTTCTGACGGGACATTCTCCTGACTGAACAATGCGCCTTTGGCGACAACCCCCTTGCCGTCATCGATTTTAATGTGCTGGGCAATTTCACACGTGTTTTCCACAAAGTATCTGAACATCTCGTCCGAGACAATCGCCAGTTTCTTGGGCATATCCCGCCAGACCGTATCGGAGACCAATCCTTTGAAACTCTCCAGTATATTGTTCGTGATATCCCTGTTTTTTGTAAGCTTGTATTCCTCAAAAATCACATTCTCGCCAAATGCGATTTCTGTGTCCTTAGACAAAAAGACTTCCTCTTGTTCAAGCGAAGGAGCCTCCAACTCCATCCCCTTGTCACGGAAGAACCGGTTTAGTGCAAGGGGACAAGTAATCCATGCAAAACACCCCTTTGCGCTACGGACAGGGAAAGCTAATAGTTTCCCTTCTCCGATCAACAACCTACCAGCAGCGGCATCATTTGAATCGGTGTTGCCGAAGAGCTTTTTACCTTCTTCATTCCGCTCTGCATTCTCATTCCACAAGTCCGCGAGCACACCCTTGAGGGATGAGCCGGGGATGATGGGGAAGCGGGTGTGACGCTCGCGAATGACAGGTAGGTCGACCGCGCCGACGGATGAACCGCAACCCACGTGGAGCGGGGTACGGGTGAAGATGGTGAGTAATTTCGTAGTCATGGTTTGATTCCTTTCAGTAGTTAGTCGTTGACTTGAATCGAAGAACAAAGTCCGATACCGAAACCCTTCTCGCCGTTCAAGTCACTCCGGCGATTGGGTGCGTTCAGTACGGAGGCAAGGGCTTTCGCCTCATCGATGCTCGCGCATCGGAAAACGTATGAAGATCCGGCGGGAACCGCCAGCACGGTCGGCTTCGGTGCTTTTGCCTGCTCGTCCCAACCGGAGAAGGCGACCGGCTTCCCGATTCGGGCGGCAATCAGTTTCGCGTCGAAACCCGTTGCCGCGTTCTGGCGTTTCTTCCACTCCTCGCGCCGTTCGCCCGGCAACCGTTCAACTGATTTACGAGGCAGCAGCACCTTCCCGTCCTCTGCGATCCACCCCGGTTTCCATCCTGCGTTGAAAAGCGCGGGGGTCAGGAGCGTCCAGCGCAGATAAGACGTATCGGGATCCGACGGACGCGGCAATATGAGACATCCGTCCCCACACTTGATGGAACAAACACCCTGTTGACCTCCAAAGATGCCGTCTTTCGGAAAATCCTCACGGGCAAAGACATCCACCATTCCTTCACGGCGTTTCGGTTTAATCACACATTCCGCCTCGCCCGCCAGTGTGACGCCGTCGCACAACCGTAGATATTCCGCCTGATAAAACGCGCCGTCTTTCGTGGTGGAGGTTTCGGCATTGATCCCGATTCCGATGTTTCGGTCAACCCCGTAGAGCTTCGCATCTTCATTTTCCACCTTCGGGAATTCACCTTTTAGATAGGCTTCGTAGGTTGTTCGGGAAAGCCACTGCGGATTCCTTCGCTTCTCCTGAGATTTTGCACAAAAACCATGTGTCAACGGAGATGGTAGATCTGTCTGGCGCAGAGGAATCACTTCCATCTCCCAGTCCAGCGGCATAGGAAGATAGAGTTCCCTGTCTTTGCAGGGAAACGGGCCGATTGTCTTTAGCGCACCAAAACGGAAGCTGGAGTCCTTGTCCCCCTCTCGCCGCGTATGTAATTCCCCTTCCCATTCCTGCATCTCTGGCCATTGTCGCAGAAAAGCATGACGAAGCGCGTTGTAGAATTGGTCGGGACGCGGCCAGTTACCGCCGCAACCCGCATCGCTCGCTTCCATTGGGCGTGCGTCTTTGAAAAAGAGAACGTCACGCGGTATCAGTTCCACACGGTAACTCATCATTGATCTCCTTTCTCCCGGTTGATGAAGGTTTCTGCCAAGAAGAAATTGAGGAAATCTCTCGGTTTGGTCGCTTCCTCATCCAGATATTGTGCACACAAATCCAACAGTCTCTCGCTTTCTTCCTTTTCCAATCCGCTTCCCTGCTGTTCGATTACGTGTCCGACCTCACAGAGGATCACGTCGCGCATCGCATCCTTATCGCAATCCTTCATTGCGTACGGACGCAACAAAGCCGCCAGCGCGTATGCGAAACGTCCAGAAAGCGGCGCATCGACACCATGGGACAACGCCGTCACTTTCCGCATCAGCCCTAACGCACAGGATTTCCACTTACAACCCCATTCAATGATTTCACCGGAACGTTTGTAGAGCGCAATCGCCAAGGCAGCACGTCCATACTGGTTCTTGGCGACACTTTCCATACGCTGAGCCTCTTTCACCAGCATCTGTAGCGGCGCTTTGCAATGACCGACTGCTATCCCGCAAGACATATCGCAACGGGAACCGGGATAGAGGTTTCCCGCTTCAAAGTCAATACAGAACGCCTTGCGGAGTTCCCTTGCACAGGCGATTGCCTTGGTGGATGGGACAATCGCCAACACATCATCGCCACCGGAATAGACCAGCGTCCCATCATGCTTACGGACTATCTCACGGGGTTTATTGATGGAATAAGCGGACAGCGCCTCGCTGAACTGGAGGTGGTACGACGGCGTGAGTAGACGCTTACAGTCACCCAACTTGTCGCCAAGATACGCCATCGCGTTTGGAGCCAAGTGACCGCACATCTCGGAAATCAACTCGCCTGAAATCCATTTTCCCATCTGGTCGCCGTCTAGCGCAAGGACAGCCACATACTTGCCATCACCGCCTTTTGCAATATCCTGCGTACTGCCAAAACCCATCGCTTCGCCAAAACATCCGATTGGTAACTTTAACCACTCCTGAAGATACCTTGAACCATCTGGTGCACACCATAGCCGCTTGATGAGATTCATCGCGCCATACCGATGCGTTGCAACAGGGAAGAGTTTCTTTGTATTATCCGCTTCTGTTAGATCCTTCCAGAACCTTTCGTCACCGATACACTCTTCTTTACCAGAAAGTGAATCCTTCAACGCCGCACTTCCAACCGGATCCCATTGCAGAAAATCACGTGTATTTCTCCGTGCGGCAAGTTTCGCGGAAAGCAACTGATAGTGGGCACTCCACCAAATCCCCTCGTTCTTCAACTTCCCGTTTCCGTCATAGTACCGACTGTCATGCTTGATTCTGTCGCTTTCGGCAAGCGTGATCAACGCTTCAATCTGATCGACCGTCTCGGGAGAAACCTTCCGGGCTTCTTTGCGAATCTCCTCCGGGCGTAACCAAGGCTGAACAGCCCAAGTCATCTGCGGGAATGTCTTAACCTGCGCAAAGAAACGCCGTTTCCAATTCTCGATGTCCACTTTCGACCGCTGTCCGTCATCCGCCTTCTCTTCGATCCATCTCCAGACACTCTCGGCGATCTTCGTCAGCTCATCACGTAAAGCGGCGGCGGCTTTCTTTGCGAGTTCCTCTCCTTTCCCAGAAGGGACAATCGCGAAGAAACGGTTCGGCAACGTCGGGTTTAACAACCAATCCATGAGCTTGTCGCCCTTCTCATCCTGCAACCGTTTCCATGTTGTCTCAAATTTCCCGTCGCCGCTCTTCCATTTCTGGGCATAAACGGTCTCGCGGTGAAGCGCATCAAAAATCCCGTTCCCGCGCAGACTCGGGAAGATCATCGCATCCGGGCCGACCTCGTCCGTCACAGCCTTCATCGCATGGGCAGAAAGCCAAGAGAGCAGATACGATCCCGACCAGAGATCGCGTGTGGAGCGCGCTTGAGCGATAAACTCTTGCACGGGACCGAACTGAAAGAGAATCAAGTCCATCTTTCCACGATCTCCTGAAACGCAATCCACCAGAGCCGATGACATCGCCATGTGCGACCAAATCGAATGATCCGGAATACGGGAATCGGCGGGAAAGAAGGAAAGATAAGGATTCCCGGCATTTCGATTATCCATCGCGTTTTCCTGCCAACGACGCCAGATGATAAAGAATCGACTACGGTCATCGAGTTCGGATTCTCCATCTAATACCGGCAATGTTGTCTGGATTCGATCCATACACCGCTTCTTTGCGCTCTCATCAAACGAACCGGGAAACGCACCATACAACACATTGGAGAGCGGGTGGATGAACAAAGGTTCTGACGCAAAGTCATGTGTACATTCACCTTTTGGAAAACCGAACCGTTCGGCAGCGGCATCGAAAATGTCGCAACTTTTCACCGAATCTGCAAGAGACTTTCGATGTTCCCCATCAACCAACCCTGCGGCCGTTTGATGGCGACTCGCCGCATCCTCATGTTTCACGATATCCAGTACCTTTTCCGGCGGATCATGCAGAAATGCAGCCAGTTTCTTTTCCCAATAATTCAAATCACTCATCGTCATTCCTTTCTCATTGCCAAGTCAGTTTCAAGACGTGCCAGCCCTCGATCTGGTCAGGGGAGACCTCCTCTCCGACCGCCGGGCGGAATCCGCCGGGATAGTCGGGGGAGAGGAGCCAACACGTGTCGAATTCTTCGCCGTCCAACATGGGACGCTTCTCCGGTGAAAGCGTCAAAGCCGGACGTTCCGTGCGCGGCACGAGGGAAACGCCCAAAACCGTTTCCGCCGCCGTGCGCGTGTTTTCGTGTCCCCAAAAGGATACGGCCCCCGCCTCGGTAAGGACATTTCGAAGCGCCTCGACCGCCCCGCTTTCCACGATCAGCCGCTTGCAACGGATCAGGCTGAATGGAAACGAGTTCCCGATCAAAACTTTTTGTTTGCCTTCGTTTGCTTTCATCGCTGCGGATTATCCCTCATCCTTTTTTGAAAGGAAAGAGAAAAGACATCCGCAGATATCCGCTACCTTATCCGTATTGTGCCACGTGATCCGGTCAAGCGGAAACATCACTGGACGTCTCCTTTGCGGTACCAGCGTCTCGACATTCGCAAAACCCGCCGCCGCAAGTTTCTTCCGCAATTCCGACATCGTCTTGTAAACGGTATCGACGGGGCTGTGTCCGTTGAACCGCTCGCCTTCCTGGAAGCTCGCAAGCCAGTCGCACTTCGCCGCTCCGTGCGCAGTATGCAACGCACAAAGCTTCTCGTGAAGGTCTTTCACAGGACAGCCGTTTGCCAGTAAAAGAAGCGTCGCAAAACAGGTTTTGCTTAGGGACACGATACGTCCGTCAACTTTCACCGCCCCGTTCCATGCGTCGATCTCGATTTCGGGATAAACCGTCGCCGACGGCGCCACCATCTGCATACGCGAGATCAGCGTCTGATAGCCGGGCGGGATGGTTTTGAATTTCTCCTGATACCAGCCGCGCATCCGCACGAACGGCACCTCGAATAACTCGATGGCGACTTTCGCGGAAGTAACCTTACCGCCTGTCGGTTTGCCCCGGGAAAGTAACTGATGCGTCACGCCTTTCTGCGGGAAATAGAACGGCGGTTCCATGCCGCATTCGTATTCCGGCGGGATAAGGACATGGTACACTTTGTCAGCCTCACGTCCGAGAAGCGTCATGCACGAGAAGAGCAAGGCGCTCATCGTCTTGCGTCCACCGGCGATGGAGGCCAGTACCACCGTGTCCGGGGATTCCGTGTACTTGCGCAATTCGCCGAGCATGAAGTCCGCCGCACGGAGGTTGTCGGCACCGGTACGCAGATCGCCCGCTTCGTTCCCGTTCTCATCGGGGATAACGCGGATCGAGGTTTCGCCAAAGACGAGTTTCCCGTCGATCGCAATCTTCTCTTTCCGCAAAGCGGATTTCAGGCTCTCCCACACACTTGGCGTCCCGGTCATCACGGCCGACTTCAAGCCGTTTTTCCCAGAAGAGGTTGTGATGACCACGACCTCGTCCGGAACGACCGGCTTTTCGCGATGGGCGAGCGCCCAGACGGTTTCCGTCAAGACGGCGGGCGATGTTCCCATGACCGCCATCAGAATCACGCGCTTATCTTGTTTCATCTTTTCCCTCTCGGCCAGATTCGCACCGCAAACGCACGCGCCGGCAGAAGATGGTTCCAGGCGAACGCCTGGTTATACTCGTCTGCGGGCTGGATCCGTACCGTCTGTGTCCGTCCGGTAATCTCCGCCGATGCTTCAAACTGCGGTTCCAGCACGTACGGGAACGCACTCTGTTGCGCGATGAGCGCCACTTTGAGGACGTTCGTCCCTGCCGGGATGACGGAGGGATCGAAACGGAACCCCGGTGTTTCAAGCAGTTTCACGGGGCCGTCGAACCCGCCGTGCCGCACCACGTACACGTTTACGGCGGGCGACCTGTTCCAGGCGCGGAAGGCGAAGGAGGATTTTGCCGTCCACACCTCGAAAGAGGGCGCGGAACGGTAGACACGCAGGGTATACGACCATGCCGGTCCGCCCTTCCCCGTTTCATCCTCCACACGCAGTCGATACGTCCCCGCCGCAAGGCGGCATATCCCCACGGGATCGCACTCGCCCTGGATGATCGAACCGCGAAAGACGAGGTTCGTGGTGTCCGCGAATACGGCGAGCGGACGCCCGCCTTGTACAGGAAACACGCTCACGCGCGCATCCAGCGGCAAGCCGACGCGTCGTGCGAGAAGGTCGAAGACGTACTCGCCCGCTTCTTCCACGTTGAAGAGATGTTCCTGCGGAACGCCCGCACGGGCGATGGTATCCGTAAACACGCGGCACGGAATGTCCGGCGGAGGTTGCGGCACGGGATTCGGCCACAGGCTCACGCGGCGCGGATCCACCGGCCGCGCCCCCGACTCGACGGTGACGGAATAGACGAAATCCTCGCGCCCACGGTAGAGCAGATCATGGATTTCAAGCCGGTAGTCGCCGTCATCCGGCGGCGTGAAGACGAGCACGGGATCGGGATGGTAGAAATAATCGTCCGCGAAAGCCGCCTCGGCCCCCGCCGGGTCAACGATGCGGATCGCGGGGTTGAAGAACCCCGGCACGGCGTCGCCGATGTACGGCTGGAGTTCACGCGCCACGGTGCGTAACGTGATGGTGCGTCCCTTCTTCAGGCGAAGGGTCCACGTGTCCGTCTCTCCCGGCATGATCTGTCCGTCCAGAACGCGGGGAAGAACCGTCACGGCGGGGGCGGACGGACGCGGACGGTGCGGCGGCGCGTAACGCGCCTCCTCCGTGTGCGGAGCAGAGGTGACCAGCAGGGGTCGCGGGGCGGACATCCCGTTCTGTGCGAACAGGCGCAATTCACGCGCGCCCGGCTCGGCGTCGGCGTCCACCGCCACCGTCACAAGCAGGCGCTGGTTGAGCGACGGCGACGCCTGAAGCGGATTGCGCCGGACGAAAAGCGCACGTTCCACAATCGAGAGTTTCTGTTCGTCGAGCGTACCCAGCACGCGCCACCAGCGGTTCGAGCGCCATTCATCGACATGCGCCTTCGGATTGGCCGGGATCGGCGGCGTGGAACGGTCGCCTTTCGCAATGGCATCGAGCCAACCGGCGAGATAACGGAACTGGCTGCCGGAGGTCGCCGGGAAATTCGGGACCTGCTCCACATCCAGAATCTTCGCGCCGCCGCCGGAGATTGTTCCCGCGTACACATTCTTCAAAAACTGCCCGCCCACGATGAGCCGGTTCGTGGTACCAGCCTGTAGACCGCACGGGTAGATGTAGCCCACGTACGGATCGGCCCCCTGCGCCCATGCGGCCAAGACGGCCAGCAGAACAAAAATGGCGTTTTTCATACGAATACCCTCATGCGTAGATTTCCCGGAGGCGGCCTTCCGACGATTCGGGCGGCAGCACGGTGACCCGCTTGCCGGCGGGGTTCGGCATCAGGCCGTCGGGATCGATGCCGGCCAGCTCGTAGATGGACCCCAGGAAATCGACGGGGGAGACGGGGCGCTTGGCCACGCGGGACGCGGTTTCGTCGCTCCCGCCCACCACGCAACCGCCCCTGAAACCGCCTCCCGCCACGAGGGCGGAGAAGCAACGCGGGTAATGGTTGCGTCCTCCGTTCCAGGGCGGGTTGCGGTCGATTCTCGTGGTGCGGCCGAATTCGCCGCTCACCCAGAGGATCGTCCGGTTCAACAGTTTGCGCTCGTGAAGGTCGCAAAGAAGTGCGGCGACCGCCTTGTCGGTCTCCGCCGTGCGCTGCTTCATCGTCTCGAAGTGGCGCTTGTGGGAATCCCATCCGCTCATGTTCACGGTCACGTAGGGAACGCCGTACTCCACAAGGCGGCGCGCCGCAAGCAGGGACTGCCCGATCCACGTCCGCCCGTAGCGGTCGCGCACGGCATCCGTCTCTTGCGAAAGGTCGAAGGTACGCGCCGCGTCGCCCTCGATTATATGGCGGGCCTTCTTTCCCGCCGCCTCAAAGTCGGCGAACGCCCCGGGGCGACCGAAGTTGTCGATACACGCAAGCAGGTCGAAACGCCGGTCGATCTCCTTCTGCGTGAGACCGCCCGGCGGCACGAAACCGTCCACGATGAACTTCGCCCCGTTCGGCTTGCCGCCCGTCACGAGCGGCGCGTACTGTTCCCCGAGGAAGCCCACCTCGCTGAAGCGTCCCTTCGCGGACGTGAGAATCACAAACGGCGGCAGGTCTCCGGAATACGTCTTCGATTTCATCATCGCGATGACGGTGCCGATCGCGGGGTAGACATCGCCGCCGCCCGGACTGCGTCCCGTCTGCATGAGGTAGGTGGCCGTCTCGTGTCCGAAGTGCGGGTGGGTCATCGAACGGATGAACGAGCAGAGGTTCGTGCATTTCGCGAGATTCGGCCACCATTCGTGAACGTTCATCCCCGGCACGACCGTGTTGATCGCCTTGAGACCGTTGTTGTAATCGGGCGGGGCATCCGGTTTAGGGTCGAATGTTTCAAGGGCGCTCGGCCCGCCCCACAACCACAATTCAATCACGCTTTTCGCCGCCATCTTTTCACCTCCTCAATGCTGGTACAGGAATTCGCGCGTGTTCAGGAGCGCCCAGGCCACGTCCTTCGGGAAGCGCCACCTCGCGGCTCCCTTCAGCCCGCCGTGGTACGCGACGAGCATCTTCTTTTCGGCGGCAGACGCCGGACGCGATAGGAACCGCCAGTACAGGTCTTGCACCATGTCGCGCATGGCGCGGTTGCGGAACGGCTTGTTGTCCGTGATGCGCGAAAGGCGCTGGAACAGTTGGCCCGAATTGAGCAGGAAGAGCCGCTGTTTCGCCGTTATTTCATTGTGCCTCTCGGAGAGGTGCCCCGTATCGCGCGCGGGCCTACCGAAGAGCAAGAGGAATGCGTTCGTGATGGAACCGTCCTCAATCAGTACACTCCGCCGGTCAGGCGGCAGAAACGTGAACGGTTCCGGCGCGATGGACTGGTAGTCGCGCTTGGTTCCGGTGAGGTCGCAGATCATGTCGTCCAGCACCTCCGCGTCGATCCGGCGGCAGGGGAACCCGCCCGTCACCGATCCGCGCCCATACGCGCCCGAAAGCGCGATCGCGCGTATGAGCGGCTTGAGGCGGAATCCGTTCTTCTTGAAGACTTCGACGTGCGCGGGATCCGGCTTCTCGCGGCCGAGCATCCACCAGTCCACACGCCGCACGAACGCCTCCGCGAAGCGGTCGCGCGCCGGGCCGAGCAGATAGTCCGCGAACGCGGCCGGTCCCGGCCCGGGGACCGACGGGTCGAGATAGACGATTTCCTCCTTCCATTCGCGTGTGGTCTTCACGCGGACACGGCGGAAGTACTTGGCGTATTTCTTTTGTTTCGCCGGCGGCAGCGCGGAATATTCCTCGCCAAGGAAGGTAAGCGCGGCGGCCTCGGCGAACCCCTCCGGCGTACGGCGCGCCGTGGCGCGGAAGAAGTTCGCCTCCGCGTCGCGGAAGTCGCTCCCCGTGGCGGAGAGCAACGCGCGGGCGAAGGCATCCCACGGTTCGTCGTTTTTTACGAACGAACGGATGCGCCGGTGGTAGACGTACACGGCGTTCGGCCAGAGATTGATCGGGAACTCGCTCTTCACACGCAGGATGTCGCAGAAGCGCATACTCCAGTAGTCCGCGAAGGAGTCGGACTCCAGCAACCCTTCGACGAGTTTACGGCGCCGGAGCGCGTCCTCCGAATTCACGAACGCCTTGGCCTCCTCCACACGAGGGATGCGCCCGGCGAGGTCGAGGAAGAGACGGCGCACGAGCACAGCCGGCGTGGCATCGCCCGACGGCGTCTCCCAAGGCGAATCCGGCGGAAGCGCCTCCGCCTGGACAGGGGCCTTCTGCGGCGCCGCCCCGAAGAGCGGCAGTCCCGCAAAGGCCACCGTGCCGGCGATGAACGCACGGCGCGACACATCAAACCGGGTTTCCGTGTCCGTCATAATCTGCAAAACGTAGGAGGGTTCTTTATTTCGTCACCAGCGTGAACGGAACGCCCTTGCCCGCGAAGCGGACGTCGGGTTTGGTTCCCTTCGGCGCATAGACTTTGATGGAGACGGGTTTCCCGTCCTTCCATTCGCAATCGACGACCAGTGCGCCGCGCGCGCAGAGTCCTTTGAAGGAACCGCGTTCCGCCCACGCCTTCGGGAGGGCGGGAAGGAGATCGACGTACCCGGCCTGGCTCTGGAGCAGCATTTCCGCCACCGCGCTCGTCGCGCCGAAGTTCCCGTCGATCTGGTAGGGCGGATGGGCGTCCCAGAGGTTACTGAACGTGCGGTCCGCCAGCATGACGCGGAGGAGTTTCAACGCATGGTCGCCGTCGCCGAGGCGGGCGCGGCAGTTCATGCGGTGCGCGAGCGCCCAGCCGGTGGACTTGTCGCCGCGTTTATCGAGCGAGCATTTGGCGGCGGCCATCCAGTCGGGATGGTTCGCGTTGATGAGCGTGCCGGGATAGAGGCCGACGAGATGCGAAATGTGGCGGTGATGGTATTCGCCGAACTCGCCGTACTTCTTCTCTTCGCGGAATTCCTTGATCTGCCCGGACTCGCCGATCTGGACGGGATCGTACCGGTCGATCTGCGTCTTCACGCGCGCGACGACGGCATCGTTGATGCCGAGGACGGAGGCGAGGCGGAGGAGGTCGTTGTTGTTCTCCCAGATCATCTGCTGGTCGAACGCGCAGCCGACGGTGTGGTAGTACGGACGGCGCCTACCCTTTTCGACCTTCACGCGGTAGTCGTGCTGTTCCGGCGAGGCGGAGAACGCGGAAAGCCACTTGCCGTCCTTTTCCGTCACGCAGCGGCAGAGGAAATCCGCCATGCCGTGTACCACCGGCCACACAAAACGGCGCAGGGCCGCCTCGTCCCGCGTGTAGTCCCACCAGTCCACAAAGAGTTTCGTCGTAAGCCCGCCCGTCCCCGGACCGGAGTGTCCGCCCGGACCGTGGCCCGCCGTGTAGGGGTAGACGGCGGTGCCGACGCACCAGATGTCGGGCGACTCTTCCTTGGAGGGCATCGCGCCGAGTTTATGGTTTTTGAGGTAGCCTTCGACAAACGGCCGCGTCACGGGACGGAACGCCTCGTTGAACTCCGCGTAGGGCAGGAAACATTCGGCGAGGTTCGTGATGAACGCCGGCCAATAGTTCATCTGCACGTTGATGTTGTGCCAGTAGCCGGAACCCCAGGGCGACTTGTCATGCCCCGTCCACACGCCCTGAAGGTTTGCGGGCAGCGTACCGGGGCGCGACGACGAGACGAGCAGGTAACGCCCGTATTGGAAGAACGTCTCCTCAAGGTAGGCACTCCCCCTGCCGTTCTGTTTCAAGCCCGAAAGCAGCGCGGTCGTCTCCGCGCCCGCGTCTTTCTCCGCGCCGGGCAGGTTTACGACGACGCGGTTCATCATCCCAGAGAAGTCGGCGACGTGCGCCTTTTTCAACTGGTCGAATCCTTTGGCGGCGGCACGCTCCACGAGGGCGCGGACGGTCTTCGCGGTATCGGGATCCGGTCTGTCGATTTCGGGTTTCTCGGCATGGCAGCGCCCGTCCATGACAAAGCGTTCGGGCGCGAGGCGGTAGTTCGTACCGCAGGAGAAGAAAACGGTCGCCTCCGTCGCGCCGCGCACTTCGAGGACGCCGCCCTTGTCCGCCACCGAACCGTCTGTCACAAGTTTGAGCAGCCCATAGAATTTCACGTCGTAATACTGGAGGTGCTGCACGACTTCGATCTCCGTCCCGTTCGCCGCGACGCGCCCGGCGCGTCCCGTATCGGCGGCCGCGCCCTTCCCGAACGGACGGAGAAAGGGGATTTCCGGCGCGAGATCGAACGCGAGCGCCCCCTTCTTCGACGCGGCGAGACGCACGGCGAGAACACGGTCAGGATAGGAGGTGAACGCCTCCCGCGAATAGGCGACGCCGTCGCTCTTGTATTCGACTTTGGAAAGCCCGTTTTCAAGGTCGAGCGAACGGAGATACCCCGTCGCGTCCGCCACCGTCTGCTCCGCCCCCTGGAAACGCAGCCGGATGTCGAGCGCGTTCGTGAGGTTGCGCCGGGTGAGGAATGAATTTTCAGTGACCTGCAGCCGTTCGCACGGGATACCGCCAAAGACATTCACCCCGAACCATCCATTCCCGATCGGATAGGACTGCCTCTCCCAGCCTGTGATGTTGTCGTCTGCCGGACGGGTGGCGGCGATCCTGTGCGTCGAAACAGCACCGACCGGTACCGCCGTCGCAAACGCGAGACAGAAAAGCGCGCACCGCCCGGTCATCTTCCTGAAGTTTCCTTCCATGTGTCTTTCCCTTTCCCTTCTCCCGTCAACCGCATCCCTCCTGCAACGTGCAGAAGGTACGGGACGGGAAGTTGCATGGGGCGATTTTAGCAAACCGCCGCGCCCGGCGCAATCGCGGAAAATGGAAAAACGGGGAAGGACGCGCTTCGTCGCGTCCGTTCTGCGGCGCGTGGGGACACGCGCCCTCCCAGTGCGGTCGCGACGGGGCGCGACCCTCCCAAAATGCCGAACTAAAACGCCTCCTCGATCAATTCCTCCATGCGGAATTCGTCGATCCCGTACTTCTGGGCGAACGCCTCCAGATCGGCGCGCTGTTCGGCGTTGATGTGCCCTTCACTCTGCGCGTACCGTTTCGCCCGCTTGAGGAACAGCGCCTCGACCTTGGCGGTCTCGGCCACGGGCGCGGCGGCGGGGGATGCGGCGGCGGAGGACGCGCCCGCGCCCGAATCCACGGTTTTCCGTCCGGCCCGCTCCCCGTCCTCGTTCTCGAAGACGACTTCGTAGTGCCACTGGGTTGTCGTCAACCGATGGAGGTTCGACGTGAAGCTACGGCTGAGGTTCATGTCGAAGGACGGAATCAAGAACTTTACCGCAGTGGAAATCTCCGAGAGGTATTTCTCCGTGACACCGTATTCGGACTTGTACTCGAGATCGACCACCGCCTGTTTCAGGCCGCCCCTCAATACGGACTCCGCCAGCTGCTGCCAAGTCTCCTCCGTCGGGTAGAATACGAGGTCGCCCGGCAGACAGGGATTTTCCGGCGGATTGAACGTCCAATGCTTGGATGCGTTCTGCAGCGAAGACACGGTGTTTTGCCGTTCCCTTCCGATCTTGCGTCCCCCCGAACCGCTGAACACGCCGTAAGAAGTGCCTATCGTCGCATTAAAATCGTTCCCGTCCTCGACGGAATCTTGATCCTCGTGGCGCACTTCGACCTTTGCGGAATAGGCGCCGAGCGATTCCAAGATCCGCAGCAGTTCGTTCTGCTTTCTTTCCCGGATCGAATCGTGGTAGGAGTTGACCTCGTAATAGACGTTCTTGCGGAACGGGTGCTGCACGTAGGTACACCCGTTCTGCGGATGGCCGGGCTGGAAGACAAGCTGGTATTCGGGAGCGACAGCCGCGTTATATTCCACAAGGTCCGCCACATCCATGATCATCGTACCCGGAATCCGGTTCCGTTTGGAAAACGAAGGCAGGGAAAGGGGTTTGTCCGTGCAGACCAACGTCCGCCTTTCCGTTGCCCATTCGTCGGAACCGAGGAGGCTCTCTTCGCCGTTAAACCCGGTCAACACGGAGATGACGGCATCCTTGTCGAGCGCGGGCGTCTCGGCGTATTTACGTGCCGCGCTCAACTCCTCGTAGCGTTTCTTCTGTTCATAAACCCCGCGAACCGTGATGCCGGACAACGCGAACAACCCCATTTCGACGTTGGCTTTTACAACCTCCTCATTCTCGTCGATACGCGAAAACTGCGCCTCCAGGCACTTCGTAAAGTACTCGATGGCTTCGCGGTACTTTTTCTCGTCCGAAGCCGGGACGTTTCCTGACGATTCCGCCATCTGAAGATAGAACGACATCACGCTGTACAACCGGAAGAGTCCTTCTTCATCGATGAACAGATTCTCGTCTCCTCCACGGATTGCATTCGCCAACTGATTGGTCCACCTCAGGTCGTCAATCATCGCGGGCAAATCCTTGTCGTCCTCCGCCATCAACTGGTCTGCCGTCCGCGCCGTGTACCCGCACAGTGCGGAGAAATCCACGGCTCCGTTCGTCGTATCGCAGAAACTGCCGGTGAAGATCAACAGCCCGCCTCGAAGCGAGAACGCCAGCAAGCCGTTCTGCGGCTGGGAAACGGCGGCGATGTCGCTCCAGGAGAGTTGAAACTGCGGCACCGTCAGGTAGACGCCCTCCTCTCCCATGTACACGGATATATCCTGCCCGTCTGCCTCGTCGCGGTCATCCCCGCCATTGCTGTTCGTAACCCCGAGTTTATCCGAGAGTCCGAATGTCGCTCCGTAGAGAAAATCCTCTGCAAACTTACCGAAAATCCCCATCTCGTCCTCTCCCGATCAGAGCTTCTCCCAGCGCGTCCAACGGGGACAGACGGTTGCCGCCGACGCGGCCCCGTTGCTCCTCGCCGAACAGGTTGAATTGGGATTGCCGACTTTCACATAGTACGGCTGGTTGGCGCGGAATTCGATTCCCCGCTCTCCGTTCCACCAACGGCAGGTGGCGCATTTTTTATCCGTGACCCGATAGACAGCCGACATGATTCCCTCTCCTCGTAACTACGCCGCTTCCTTCACCGCCGCACACGCGGCGGCTTTCCTGCGACATTCTCACAAACGGTGGGTATTTTACCAGTATCCACCCACCTTTGCAACGGCGTTTTTCATGGTTGTTCCGCGCCGGGTGCAACGACTTTTTTCTGCAAAAAACTCCAAAACGGTGCTTGACTTTCGCGGTATTCTTTAGTATTCTAAAGAACATGAAAACTGAAACACGCCGAAGGGCCGAAATCCTTGGGGAACTCGAGAACATCCCGTTCGCAGTTCAGGGGAAAATCTGTGAAAACCGCAAGACGCTCGCGGACGGCACGGTCGCC
>JAGAEL010000120.1 GCA_017613085.1 Kiritimatiellia bacterium
CCCGTAGCGGGTCCATTGCGCGCGCTGGAAATCGGACTTCGAAATCGATTCGACGATTTCCGCGCTTTTGAGGAAATGCTCTTCGGAGCGCCTGTTCGCGAAGGTGTTCGCAACCGCTTTCGCCAAGACAGCCAGGTCGTATTCGCCGCGGACGCGGAGCATGTGCAGGTCGTAGAAATCGCGCGGACGGGTCGTGCCGGCGCCGCGCTTCAGGATGGACTGCAGCTTTTCCGCCATCAGCGTCTCGGTCGTGTAGGCGAGCAGCCGTATCGCGGCGCCTTCGTCCAGAATCGACCGAAATTCCCGGAACTCCGCCTTTGGCGTGATGATGTCGCCGAAGGTGACGTCGACGCCGATCGGCAGGCGAATCGTGCCGAACTCGGCGATCAATCCGACCGAACAACCGCCGTATTCGTCGTCTTTCGCGATGCCGTCCGGAGGAGCCGGCGCGAGCGAGAACGTGACTCCGTCCTCCGCGTCTGTCTTCGCGATCTTTTCGACGAGCTTCGCGATGTCCGTCTCGTCGACGCGCATGCCTACGATCGTCGCGTCGATGTCCATCGTCGTGCGCTGCGCGACGCCGAGAATCGCGCACATCAGCGTGCCGCCTTTCAAGGCCAGATTCCCCGCATACGGCGATCTTTCGATCCGCGCGAGGAAACGTTCGGCGAAAAAGCTCTGGAGCGCGAGCTGGGGCGAAACGCCTTTTGCCTTCGCGCAGTTGTTGATGCGGGCACGCAGCGACATGGATTCCGCGGAGTTCACAGCAATGCCTCCATCGCGCGATGGACCTTGTCTTCGATGCCCATCGTCTGCGCGTAGCCGAACAATCTGGACGGATTCCGCTCCGGCCATTTCGCGTAATTGCGCAGAGCGCCGACGTACGTCTCCTCGTCGATCCTCGAGTAGGATCTTATGACGTCGCAGATGGTCCGCTCCGCGTCGTAGCAGGGAACGGCATGTCCCGGAAAGCTCTTCACGGCGGTCAGGCCCAGGTCGTAGAAGCCGTTGCGGGCGTGATGGACGGTGACGGACTTCTCGATGCTGTGCGGCACCCGTTTCCCTTCGGGAAGCGTGATCGACGGGACGTCGGGAATGCGGTTGTGCAGGCGGTGGAGGGCAAGTGCCGTTTCATGCGAGAAAACGATCCAAGGAGAGCGAGCGGCGACCGCAACCAGCTCGTCGGCGACTTCCGAAGCAAGGGCGTAAACGCCATGCGAAAGACGCTGCAGAGCGCCCGACTTCGCCAAATACGCCAGCGTTGCGCGGGAAACACCCAGCTTTTCCGCCGTGGACACATCCAAGACAAAGTGCCTTTCGAAATGTTCCAATAGGGCGCGGTTCATGTCGCCTCCTTGACATTCAGACATAAAATACAAAATATCGTGTCCGAATGTCAAAAGACGTATTTCCCGCAGCCATCTGTCAAAATGATCCCAAAAACGGTATCATATTGACACGAACTCCGTCAAAAAGAGACCGCGGCAAATGCCGCGGTCTTTTGTGCGGAGCGGTTTCCGGCTCAGTGGTCAGTGGCCAGTCGTCAGTGGTTAGTGCGGATGATGGCGCCGAAGGCGCGATTAGTTCAACTGGGCCCTGGCGACTGGCACCTGGCGACTGGTCACTGATTCTCCCGCTGGTCCCTGACGCCTAAGACCTGATCGCTAGTCCCTTTTGCTATTATGTTCCCCATCCATCGCCGCCCACAGGAGAACGCATATGGATCTGCAGCAGGCGATACGCGAACGCCACGCCGTGCGCAAGTACGTCGACAGGCCCATCGAACCCGAAAAGGTCCGGGAAATCCAGAAGCTGATCGACGAATGCAACGCGGAATGCGGACTGCACATCCAGCTTGTGCTGGACGAACCGCTGGCGTTCTCCACCGGCGTCTTCAAGTACGGCCAGTTCTCCGGCGTGAAGAACTACCTGGCGCTCGTCGTCAAGAAGAACGTCGACCAGAACGAGGCCGTCGGGCGCTGCGGGCAGAGGATCGTCCTCCTGATGCAGACCCTGGGGCTGAACAGCTGCTGGGTCGGCCTCACCTTCAGGAACGTCAAGGACGCCTACCGGCTAGAGCCCGACGAGAAGCTGAGGATGGTCATCGCCTGCGGGTACGGCGAGACGAACGGCGTCGAACGCAGGCAGAGGAAGCCCGTCGGCGAGTTCTTCGAAGACGCCCGCGCGGAGAAGGGGGCGCTTCCCGACTGGTTCGTCCGGGGAATGGACGCGGCGCTGCTCGCGCCCACCGCCATGAACCGGCAGAAGTTCTTCTTCAGGCTGCTGGACGGCGGCAAGGTCTCCGCCCGGGCGAAGTTCGACCCCCTCGGCTACGCGCCGTTGGACCTCGGCATCGTCAAGTGCAACTTCGAAATCGCGGCGGGACGGGAAAACTTCGAATGGGCTCCATGAGGAATCCCGCCGCGGAGAGCGGAACTGAGCGCGGGAAGCGCATCCTCGCGGGCGTCTAGACCCCTAGAACCAAATCACCGCTCCAGAAACTCCAGGACAATCCGGTCGAACTCCTCCGGGTTGCCGCGCGCGACGAAGTGGTCGCCCTCCACGAACGCGAGCTTCGCGCCGGGGATGCGGGAGGCGATCAGGCGCGGCGCCAACTTCGTCGACGGCACGCTCTTCGGCATCGGCCGCGGCGCGGGCAACTGCACCACGGAGCTGCTGCTGAGCTTCCTGAAGAATCCGAAGTACGACATCCGCCCGGTGCTCGACGTCGTCTCGTCCGAAATGGTCCCCATGATCAGGAAGGGCGACATCGAATGGGGCTACATCATCCCGCTGATGATCTCCGGGGCCTTCAACGTCCACCCCAAGGACGCCA
>JAGAEL010000121.1 GCA_017613085.1 Kiritimatiellia bacterium
CCGCGGCCACCGCCGCGAACACGATTGACGCGATATGCGTATGCTTCATTGTCGTTGCCTTTCTTGTTACGTTGGTGTTAAAGGATTTCGGCAATAGACGTGAGACGAGAGACGGAACGCCATTCGCGTCCGTCTTCTCTCGTCTCACGTCTCGTAGAAACTCGCCGCAGACGCGCACGAGGCGCGTCCCTGACACAATCAGGCCATGAAGGGGGGGGGGTAATGCATCGTAACCGAACGATACACAAGGACTTACCGCATTTCTGCGGCATCCCCTTTCCACCCGGTTTTGTGCTGATTTTCGCATTTCAGCGGTCATGGAATGACCCTTCTCCTTCTGCATTGTGCGGGTTCAGTCTAGCACCCTCCCCGCCCCCTTGCAATCAAAATCTTGGAATTTTTTCAAGTGGGTCGCCTCCGCGAATCGTACAAAAGCGGCAAAAACGGGACTAGGGAAAATAAACCACAAATCGACACAAATTGGGGATCCTTGTTGTCGTTTTTGTCTCTCGCAGAGGTGTGGAGAGGCGGAGGAAAGGGACAAACGAGACAAACAAGACAAACGGGACAATCATTGTCCTTGTTGTCGTTATCTCACGCGGAGGAAAGAGCGGGAGGGTCGCGTCCCTCCCGATATACGGTGCGTGGGGACACGCGCCCTCCCAATTAAGAGATAGAAGTTTGACAGGATTGATGTCAAAACAAAATCACGCCCCTGTCCGCTTACCGATAGGAATCGCGGATTACCTCGGCGTCCGGCGTGAAGGACTGGGGAAGCCCGGTGACGCGGCTCATGTAGGAAACCAGCTGGTTGACGCGCGCGACGCTTTCGGAGGCGACTTTCAGCAAGTCCTGCTGGGACTGCGACAGTTCGCCGACCTTGCCGGAGGTCAGGAGGTCGAGGATCCCGGAGGAGACCGTCAGCGGCTGAATCATCTCCTGGTTCAACTCGGCATAGCGTTCGATCAGTTCGTGGCGGGAAAGTTTCAGCCCGATCCCGCGCCGCCGCGCCGCCGATTCCAGGCTGTCGATTTTCAGCTTGTCCGCGTCCACTTGATCCGCGAGCGAGGTGATGTGTTCCTGCGACTCTTCCGTGAACTCTTCGAGCGCGGCGCGGATCTTATCCAGCACCAGGGCGATCTTGACGTGCAGCTCGTGCTGGGAGAGCTGGCCTTCCAGCAGTTCCGCCGTTTCGCGCAGAAACGCGGCGAGCATCGCCGTCTGTTCCTTGAATGCGCCCTTTTTCTGGGGGGCGGGCGGAATGTCCGTGTTCATTCCGCCCCAAGCCCCGTCCCCCGCGCCGCCGTTCTCCGGCTGGGCGAGGGCCGCCGAAAGATCCAGCACGCCGACAGCGGCGGGATGCGCCGCAGCCGCGCGCGGCTGTTCGTCTTCGTCCGCGCGGCGGTAGCTCACCTGGACGGTCTTGATGGAGCGCACATTCGCCCGTTTGAGCCCTCCCTCGAAACCGCCGTCGGCGGCGAGCGTGTTCGGCTGCGCCGCGAAAAGCGCGATACAGGTGAGGAATTCGTCCATATCGGGCGGGGAAAGGAATTCAAGCCCGCCGACTTTGTGCGCCTCCATGCGTTCGACGAGGTTCTTCGCCGTCGCCGGATCGACACATTCCTCGGCGCCGTTCACCAGCAGCTGATGTTCATGGCAGTCGATTTCGATCTGGCGGTACGCCGCCAGCAGCCGTTCCAGTTCGACGAACACGCTGCGCGCGGCCTGCCGCGTGACATTGTGGCGGATTCCGTAGATTCCCGCCTGGCTGATCAACAGGCCGAGCGAACGGACCAACAGAACGGCATCGGTCGGAGTTAGTTTCGCGACATTCATGATTCACCCTCCCCCTCGTCTCCGTCCGGCTGTTCCGTCCCCGAACGGCGGCGGGTGTTCAACTCCTGCAGGCAGCGGCGGAGGTCGAGGGCCGCTTCATACGACATATCGACCATCTGCCGCGCCGTCTCCGCGTCCAAGTCTTTTTCCTGTTTCAACAATTCAAGCGAGGTCAACAGGACGGTCGCCGGCTGCCCGAGGTCATGGCAGACGGACGAAAGGCTTTCCATCAGGGCCCGGTTCCGGGCAACGCTCTGTTCGGCGATCTCCGCCCGGCGGCGCTCCGCCAGATCGCGGACGGAGAGGACGAGGCCCGTGAGCTCGCCATCCTCGTTCACATCCGGCACGGCGTAGATCAAAAGCCACGCGGACTTCTCGCCCCGCAGGAAACGCTGTTCCCCGCTCCACGATTCCCGGTTCTGGATCTTCTCCAGCATCGGTTCGAGAATCTTCTTGCGGTCGAACCAGATATCGAGCGGCTGTCCGACAAGCGCCCCGTTCTTCGCGTCGGCGAAGAGCTCGCAAAGCGCGCGGTTGGCGTACGAGAAGACGCCTTGAAGGGTCGCGACACCGATTCCGGCGTCCGTGTTGTCCATGGCGTGATAGGCGGAATTGAGGTTCTGTTCCGCCTCGTAACGGAGCTGCGTGTCCCGGATGAGGTAGCAGATCGGGTCGTCCGCGCCCCCCACCCGCATGTTGCTCATCACGATCACTTCGACCGAGGAATAGTTGCCGTCCTTGTGGCGCGCGAACGCCTGGATGCGCATATAGCGGCGGTTTTTCGTCACCTCCGAATGGATCTGGTGGAGCAGGTCTTCGGTGATGCCGGCGATGAGCAGGGAAAGCGAGGCGCGGGAAAGCGTCCCCTTGTCGTAGCCGAAGAACTGCGCGGCGCGGGCGTTGGCCTGGAGCACGCGCCCCGCCTCGTCGGCGACGATGATGGCGTCATAGGAGTTTTCAAAGAAGAGCGAAGGATCGACCCGCGCGAAATAATCCACGCAGTCGTTCTCCTTCCCCACCCCCGGCACCCCGGGACGCCCGTAACCGAGGGAACGGATGTCGATCTTGATGGTCCGGGATTTTTCTGCGATCGTCTGTTCGCTAATTGACATGGCGGTCTCCTTTTACTTCCTCTTCGGCGGCAACAACCCTTTCAACAAAGGCTCCAGTTCGCGGCGTTTCCGGTCGTGCTCGCGGTACACCTCGTCGCGTTGAAGCTCTTCTTCCTTGATGACGTCCCCGACATTCGCCCCATTCCACTCCTGATAGGCGCGGGTATCGCCGTCCATCTTGGACTTCAACCCCTGTTGGCGGTACTTCAGCTCGCGGAGCTCGTCCATCAGGGCTTCGCGCCTCCGGCCCTGCGAACGGTTCATCTCCTTCTCCAGGCGGGCGGCCTCTTCGATGCTCTCGTTGTAACGGCGGCGGGACTCCCTCGCGGCGCGGTAGTGGGGGTTGCGCTCCTTCTGCGCGTCCAGCCGCTTCGCCGCCAGCTCGGCACGGCGCGCCTCCGCCGCCCCGCGCGCCGCAAAGTAGGCGGAAAGGCGTTCGACGAGCGCGGGCCGGGCGTCTTCGAGCTTTCCCCCGTAGAGGGCGGTACAGGCGCTGTCGAGCAGGTACGGGCCGAGGGGCGCGCCGGGCGCGGGCGGATCGCGGAAGGTGACGACGTAGAAGAAACGGTCCCCTTCCCCGTTCCGGACTCCGTCGTAGGTGAAGACGCGGCCGGCGGAGAGCTTGCCGAGGTTCTTCCCCTGCGGGGTATAGTGCGGGGCCTGCTCCGCCAAGATCCCCCACCCCGTCCGCGGGCCGTTATACACAAATTTTTCACGCGGCGGGGGCGGCGGCGGAGGCGGCGTCCGGGACGCGGGTCCCTCCGTCTCGAAGACAGGCTCCTCGAAAACCGCCTCTTCCCGCTCAACGCGGCGTTGCTCGGCCTTCTTCCGATCGGCGAGAGACCGGAAATTCCGAGAAGACGGCCTCGCGGCGAAGGCCCCGGCGGCGAAAAAACAGGCCATGAGTACAACTAGAACGTTTTTCATGCCGACAGGATACCACGAAAGCGCCGCCAACGCACGAAAAAAATGAACCCGTTATTTGGTTCCATTCGCTCTCAAGGCTGGACAGGGCGGCGGGAATGGGGTAAACTGTGCGCATGAAACGTACGGGTGTTATCTTTTTCCTTTTCTTCGCGACGGTTGCCGTGGTTACGGCCGCCGGACGCCTTGAAATCGTAGGGCCCGACACGGTGGACGTGGGCGCGTTTGAACCGGGGGAACGCCCCTCAGCCGTTTTCCGCTTCAAGAACGCGGGCGACGCCCCCCTGCGTTTCACCCACGTCGTTTCGACCTGCCGCTGCCTCGAACTCGTAACGGTGCCGGGGCAGCTCCCCCCCGGAAAAAGCGCGGAACTTGTCGCACGGGTGAGGCAGGAGCAAGCGGACGAAGCGTTCAGCAGCACGGTCTTGATCGAGACGGATTCGCCGGAGACCCCGTACACGCACGTCACGGTGAAACGGGCGTCGCCTTGGAACCGCACCTCTTTGTACCGGCCGCCGGAAATCCTTCAAGACGCCATGACGAACGGGTTGCAGCTCCTTTCCCTAAGGACGCCGCACGACGGCAAACCGGCGTACCTCCCCGCCTTCATGGGATTCCCGAAGCGAAACAAGGGGGAAGTTTCCCCCGGCATCGTGCTGGGAGGCGAAGGTTGCCTCGACGACTTTATCCGCCGCATCCAGTTCTGGAACGCGCGCGGTTTCGCCGCGATCGCGGTCGATCTCGCGCATCGCGACGATCGCCGGCCGGTCTCCCGCCAAGCCGTTGAAGGGGTTGTCCGCGCCCATTCGTTTCTCCGTGCGCAACCCGGTGTCGATACAAACCGGATCGGCGTGGCGGGGATTGCGCGCGGCGGATACGCCGTCTGCCTGGCGGCGGCCGTCGACGAACGGTTCGCGTTCGCGATTTCCATCGACGCGGGGCGGTTCCTCGGGGACGGCGGGACGGCCCCGGACAAAGGGGGAGAGGCGGATCCCTTGCGTTCCGCGCCCGCCCTTCAACTCGTCCGGATGCCCTTCCTCTGGATGGACAGCACCGCCAGTCCCCTCCCCCTCCTGCAAGACCACTACCGCAGGGCCAAAACGCCGCAAACGCTCTGTATCCGTTACCGCGACGCGAACACCCCCTGGCAACCGGGCGAAGACCGCGAAGAACCCGTTGTGTTCGCACGGCACGCGGTACGGGACGGGACATCCGGCCTCCCCTCGTTCGGCGCGGCCCTGCGCCGGGGGCGCCGCATCGCGGCGCCCTTCGCGGCGAACGGAAACCGCGTCGCGAAAGCCGTCCTCGTCGCGGCCGGAAATGTGGAAGGCGGCACGCCCCGTTGGCGCGCCTACCCGGCGGAACTGCGCGAACACCATGTCGAAGCGACGCTCCCGGAAGGAACGTCGGCTTATTACTTGAACCTGTCCACGGAGGAGGGACTTGTCGTCTCTTCCAGACACGAAACATGCACCTTGTGAGGGAACAATGCACACGGCGAAACTCAATCGGGAATATGCGCTGCGCATGAGCGCGGTCGGGCTTCTGATGCTGGCGGTCTGCGGCTGGTCGGTCTATGACGGCCATGTCGCGTGGCCGCGAGAGAACGCGAAACTGGAGGCGGCGCGTCCGCTGCTCACCGCGACCAACCGGACGGCGGAAGCCTGGCTGGAGACGGGGGAAAACGGACTCACCCCGCTACAGGACGCCTTCGCGACGAAGGGGTTGACCCCGCCCAAAAAACTAATCCGCAAACTGGGGCAACTCCAGCTTCCCTCCCGCGTCACCGAAAACAGGGAGGAGATGCGCGCCAAACTGGAACAGCAGGTCGTCGAACTCTTCGGCCACCCGGTGTACAACGAGCACGATTTGATGTCGCAGAACTACCAGGCGATCGCGACGGGGATCGCGGGACTCGTGCTGTTGTTCATCCCCTTCTCGAAACGCTCGACGCGCTACGTCTCCGACGAAGACGGGCTGCACGGCAACGGCTTCGGAGGGGATCTCGCCTATTCGGACATCAAGTCCATCGACTGGCGGCTCTGGCAGAAAAAAGGGATCGTCGATCTGGAAACGCCGAAAGGGCGGATCCGGCTCGACGCCTGGCACTTTGCCGGCATCAAGGAAATCGTCGCCGACATCGAGGCCAAACGTCCTGAACTGAACCATGAAAAAAACGCTTAGTTTCCTCCTCCACGTCTTGATCGGCTTTGTCGTCTGCTTCGTGTTCTTCGCCATCGCCGTGCTGCTGATCTTCCAGCGCAACATCCCCCGCCCGCTGTTGGAACGCGCGCTCGCCTATGCGGACATGGAGGACTACGCGCTCCAGATCAAGCGCGCGACCTATTCGCCCGGGGGCGGCTTGTCCGTTTACGGGGTCGAACTGCTCCCGAAACATTCAACCGACGACGGCCTCATCACCGCCGAATCCATCCACATCGAATTCTCCCCGTCGCCGTTCGTCCCCCTCCGCAAACGTCTGCGGAAGGTCACCGTCGTGCGGCCGTTCTTCCCCTACCTCCCCCCGAAGAGCGGGAAAGAGGTGACGCCCGTCCCCCCGCCCCCCGACCTGCCCCGGATCGATCCGTTTGAACTGGAAGTGAAAGACCCCGACATCCTCGGTATCCACGCGCGCCGACTCACCGCCCTCGCCAGTATGCGGGGACACAACCTTTCGTTCCGTGCCATCAACATCCTCTGGCCGGACAAGGCGCTGCGGGTAGACGCCTCGCTTGTGCTCGACCTTGAGACGCGGATCCTGGAAACGAAGATCAACGGGCACGTCTACCCCTCCAACATCCTTCCCCTGATGCTGCCGAGGCGGGTGAACTCCTCCGTCGTGCTCCGCGAAGCAGAGAAGTTCCAAGAGATCCGGGAACCGGTGCGCGCCGAAGCCGACCTTTCCATCCACATCGACACGGCGGACTTCGACCTGAAACTCGCGCTCGACGTGCCGCCGTGTACCTACAACGGCGTCCCGCTTGAATCCATCAAGGGCAACCTCGAAGCCTGCGAAACGAACATCACGACCACCGTCCGGCTTTCGCCGATCGAAGCACGCGGGCGAGGCGGCGAGCTGTACGGGCGCCTGACGTACTGCGACGGCGACAACCAGGTGATCTTCACCTCGAAGACGGCGATGGATCTGCCGAACCTGTTCGACATCATCGGCGTGTTGAACGAGGGCGAACTGAGCGTCGTCAACTGCGCGATACCGCCGCGCGTGGAGGCGTCCGGAATCGTCAGCGTCTCGAAGACCATGGAAGGGGCGACCAACAATGCCACGGGAAAGGTCACGCTGGAGAAAGGCTCCATCCTGAACTTCAACGTGGTCAACACGACGGCGGACTTCCAGCTGACGGGTTTCTCCATCCTCTTCAACAACCTTTCCGGACGCGCCGCACACGGGGGCGACCTGCGCGGCTGGATCAACTTCGACTTCCCCGATTACGACGCGACCCGGACGGTCTTCCATTCGGAACTCAACTTCAAAAACATCGACATGCTCGACGTCCTTCACGCCGTCAACGTGACCAACACGCAGATGGGGAAGTTGACCGGCAAAATGCGGCTGAACTCGACCACGGGCACGAACGCGCTCGAACGCCTCTGCGGAAGCGGCCACATCGATTTCAGTCACGGTGTCATCACGCAGATCCCGCTTTTCGCCGGCTTCACCGCGTACCTGGCCCGGAACGTGCCGGGGATCTCCTCGCTGGTAGACCAGTCCTCCGGTTCGATGGACTTCACCATTACCAACGGGGTACTGCACACGGAGAACGCCTTCATCGAAGGTTCCATCTTCAGCATCAAAGCGCACGGCACCTACGACATCGCGCACGACCGGCTGGACTTCGTGGCGCGCGCCAACATCTTTAAAAACAAATCCATCGTGGGAAAGATCACGCATATCGTCACCTTCCCCTTCACCAAGCTGTTGCTGGAATTCAAAGTCTTCGGCCCGCTCGAAAAAACAGACTGGTCGTACGTCAGTATCCTGGAACGGATCTCCGACACCTCAACCTCCCTCTTCGGCAGGAAAAAAGAGAAGGAAGAGAAATAACCGATTCCAGAAACGTGGGGAAACGGGACGAACGGGACGAACAGGACAACCGGGACGAACGGGACGCGTCCCTCCCCCTTTCCTCCGCGTGAGACAAAAACGACAACAAGGACAATGATTGTCCCGTTTGTCTTGGTTGTCTTGGTTGTCTCGTTTACAAAGGATTAGCCGTGTAGACGTGCAGAACGTGTAGTCGCGGTTTGTTTTTACTAGCCCCGTTCGCCGTTCTCCAGGAGGAAGGCGAGGAGGGCGCGGCACCCGGTCTGGACATCATCCCATGTCGCGGAGAAGTCACGTGTGTACCAAGGGTCTGCGACCTCCCGTTCGATTCCCGCGAACGAAAGAAGACGGCGGAATTTGCCGTCGGGATCGCCGCCGGTAAGCCGGAGGACGTCGCGCTCGTTTTCCTCGTCCATCCCGACAATCCAGTCGAAATGCGCGTAATCGTCCAGCTTCATCAGGCGGGCGCGGTGGTTTCCGGGGGCGACCCCGTGCCGTTCCAGTTCACGCCGCGCCGGCGGGTAGATAGGATGCCCGAGTTCGTCCGTCCACATCGCGGCGGAGTCGATTTCAAACGCATCGTCGAGACCGGCTTCGTGGACAAGATGTTTGAAGACGGCTTCCGCCATCGTGCTGCGGCAGATGTTTCCGTGACAGACAAAAAGAATCGTATGCATTACCGTTTCCTTTTCCGGCGCCCGCGAAGATCTTCGACGACTTCCCGCAGGAGGCGGGCATCCACCAGCGCGACAAGTCCGGCGTACAACGCCATCGACACGGTGATCACCACCCCCATCGACAACACCTGGGCGAGTTTCCCGTCGCCCGCCAAACGTTCGGCGAGGGAGGCGGCGCGCGGCCAGAGCCAGAACGCCGCGACGCCCATCGCCAGCGAACAGGCGATGATTTTCCCGATGGGCGCCAGCAGACGGGAAAGCCGGGGCATCTGGATCCGCCGGAACAGCAGACACCACAGCACGCTGGAGGTCACGCAACTCGTCAACACCGTGGAGATCGCGATACCGACGTGTTTCCAACCGGTCGGCAGAAGGTAAATGCTGGTGATGTCGCTCACCACGTTCACGCAGATGCCGAGGATGCCGACGCGCATCGGCGTCTTCGTGTCCTGCATCGCGTGGAACGCGGGCGTCAACGTCTTCTGGAAGGAGAACAGGACCAACCCCGGCGCGTAGGCGGCCAGCGCGCGGGCGCAGAGGACGGTGGATTCCGCGCCGAAGCGCCCGCCTTTGATCCCGTAGATCAGGGTGATGACCGGATAGGCAAGCAGCATCAACGCCGCCGAACAGGGCGCCATGATCAGCGTCAACTGCCGGATCGAGCGTTCCAGCGACGCGCCCATGCCGGCAAGGTCGTCGGACGCGACCTGTTTCGAGAAGGTCGGCAGAAGCACCGTGACGAACGCGGTCGCGAACATCCCCATCGGGAGATAGACGATCCGCTCGGCGTATTCCAGCGCGGCGGGACCGGAGGCATCCGCATAAAAGGCGAGCGTCTTGTCGAGACAGACGTTGATCTGGATCAGGCCGCCGCCGATCGCGGCGGGGACCATGTTGCGGAGGACGCGCCGGACGCGCTGATCGCGGAACACCCCGTCCAGGCACAGGCGGACGCGCCCGCCCAGTTTCAACAGGAGCGGAAGCTGGAAAACCAGCTGCACGACCCCGGCCGTCAAAACCGTCCAGCACAAGACCTTCATCTGCGCGTCGAGATCGCCCGGGAAGAACGGGAACAACGCGAACATCGCCACCAGCCAGATCAGGTTCAGCAACAGCGGCGTCAACGCGGGAATCGCGAAACGGCCGAGCGTGTTCAAGATGCCGGAGAAAATCGCCGTCACGCAGATCAACAGCGCGTACGGAAGCATAATGCGGAGCATCGGCATCGGCAGCAGCCAGCGGCTCGTCTCCGAAAGGCAGGCGGCCGTCGGCCACGTCAACAAGATGCCCAGCGCCGTCACGCACGAGAGAAAGACGGCCAGCAACCCGACCACCTTCCAAGCGAAGCGGAACGCCTCTTCGCGTCCCTGTTTTTTCTGTATTTCGCCGAAAATCGGGACAAACGCATTGATGAGCGCCCCTTCTCCAAAGAGGCGGCGGAAGAGGTTCGGAACGAGGAACGCCAGGTCGAACGCGGACTTCAGCGCGGATGTCCCGAAGAAATACCCCATCGCGATTTCGCGCACAAGCCCGAGCACGCGGCTCATCGCCGTCATGACGCCGACGACCACCGCGTTCTGGAGGATGGAACGCCCCGCCCCGGCGTTCCCGGAAGATGCCTGACCCGCTGCCATCGCTCAATCCCTGCCCACGTAGGCGGCAAGCCCGCCCGCCGCGATCAGCTCGCGCATGAAGGGCGGGAACGGCTCCGCCTGGAAGGTCCGCCCCGTGGTTTCGTCGGTTATCGTCCCGGCCTCGAAATCGACCGAAACGACATCGCCCGCCCGGATACTTTCCGCCGCCTCCGGACATTCCAGAATGGGCAGCCCGATGTTCAGCGCGTTACGGTAGAAGATGCGCGCGAACGACTCCGCGATCACACACGAGACGCCCGCCCCCTTGATGGCGATCGGCGCGTGTTCACGGCTCGAACCGCACCCGAAGTTTTTCCCGGCGACCAGGATATCCCCCGCCTTGACACGGGAGACGAAGGTTTCGTCCAAATCCTCCAGACAGTGCCGGGCAAGTTCAGCCGCATCGGTCGTGGTGAGATAACGGGCGGGGATGATGACGTCCGTGTCCACATTGTCCCCGTACCGGAAAACCGTCCCTTTTGAATTCATCTTCATGCCCCTTTCAGTTTAGTGTCCATCCCCGGTTTCCGGGAGATCCGACGTTCGACAACCGACACCCGCTTCGATGTCTTCCGGCCCGCAGAGCTTCCCGGCGACGGCGGAAGCCGCCGCGACCACCGGCGAAGCCAGGTAGACCTCGCTCTTCACATGGCCCATGCGCCCGACGAAGTTCCGGTTGGTGGTCGCGACCGCGCGTTCGCCCTCCGCCAGAATCCCCATGTGCCCGCCCAGGCACGGTCCGCAGGTCGGGGCGCTCACAGCGCACCCCGCGTCGATGAAAATGTCGAACAGGCCCTCTTTCATCGCCTGTTTCCAGATGCGTTGCGTGGCGGGGATCACGATGCAACGGACGGTCTCGGCGACTTTCCGTCCCTTCAGGATCCCGGCGGCCGCGCGGAGGTCGCGGATACGTCCGTTCGTGCAGGAACCGATGACCACCTGATCGATCTTCACCTCGCCCACCTCGTCGATCGTGCGCGTGTTCTCGGGGAGATGGGGGAAGGCGACCGTCAGTTTCAACGTCGAAAGGTCGATCTCCACCGTGCGCGTGTACACCGCGTCCGCATCCGCCGCCACGACAACCGGCTCTTTCGCGCCATGCTCCTTCAAGTAGGCGAGCGTCTGGTCATCCACCGGGAAGATCCCGTTCTTCGCCCCCGCCTCGATCGCCATGTTCGCGATCGTGAAACGGTCGTCCATCGTGAGCGAGGCAACGCCCGGGCCCGTAAACTCCAGCGACTGATAGGTCGCGCCGTCCACGCCGATTTCCCCGATCAGGTGCAGGATGACATCCTTTCCGCTGACATAGCGGGGAAGCGTCCCGGTCAGCACGACTTGTATCGCGGAAGGCACCTTGAACCAGGTTTTTCCCGTCGCCATGCCGCACGCCATGTCCGTCGAACCGATTCCCGTGGAGAACGCGCCGAGCGCGCCGTACGTACAGGTGTGGCTGTCCGCGCCGATCACGAGGTCGCCCGCCGTGACAAGCCCCTTCTCCGGCAGGACGGCGTGCTCCACGCCGCAGTCGTGCCCCACCTCGAAATAATTCACGATCCCCTGTTCGCGGGCGAATGCACGGCAAGCCGCGCACTGGGTCGCCGCCTTGATGTCCTTGTTCGGCGTGAAGTGGTCGGGGACGATCGCGACCTTCGCCTTGTCGAACACCCGCGCCTTCCCGAAATTCGGAAACTCCCGGATCGCCACGGGCGCGGTGATGTCGTTCCCCAGCACGAGGTCGAGATCCGCCATGATCAACTCCCCTGCCCGCACCTGCTCCCTGCCCGCGTGGCGGGCCAGGATTTTCTGCGTCATCGTCATTCCCATCGGTTTTCTCCTTTTCTCCGTACGTATGAAACGCTCACAAGGGTTTGTCGCTGTGCCCAGCCAGCATATCCTCCGCGAACTGGTGCTGGACATTCGACGCCGCCCCCGTGCCGAGCGCGTGACCGTTCGAGAGCATACTGTTCACGGCGGCGAGACAGGCCAGAAGACTCGCCTCGATCACGTCCGTGCTAAGGCCGCGCCCGCGGTACGTGCCGGTCGCGTCGGAAAGTTTCACCTGGGCCTCGCCGAGCGCGTCGCGGTGCTCGGTGACCGCCTGCAACTGGTAGTCGTCCAGGCTGAACGGATGCTTGACAATCTTTTCGACCGCGCGCAGGGCCGCGTAGACGGGGCCGGTTCCCAGCGCGACCTCCTGGACGGACTTCTTCCCTTTGCGCAATGTGACAACGGCGGAACTGCTCATGCGGTTGCCGCTGTTGACGACAAACGACTCCAGCACCCAGCGGGAATCGTCCCCCGCCCCGTCCGCCGCCGAGGCGGTATTCTCCGCCAAGGCGCAGAGGTCGCGGTCGGTGACGGCCTTTTTGCGGTCGCAGAGGCTTTTGAACGACTCGAACAACGTTTCGATCCGCTCCTCGTCGAACGTGTAGCCGAGTTCCTTCAGGCGTGTGCGGAACGCATGTTTACCGGAATGTTTACCCAGCACGAGCGTGGAGGCTTGCGCCCCGACGGACTCGCGGGTCATAATCTCGTAGGTCTTGGCGTTCGCCAGCACGCCGTGCTGATGGATGCCGGATTCATGCGCAAAAGCGTTCGCCCCGACGATCGCCTTGTTCGGGGCGATCTTCACGCCGGTAATCGTCGCCAGCAGCCGCGCCGTCTTGCAGATCTGCTCCGTGCGGAGGTTGTAGCCCAACTCCCCGAAATGGTCGTGCCGCGTGCGCAACGCCATCGCGACCTCCTCGATCGCGGCATTGCCGGCGCGTTCGCCAATCCCGCAGATACACCCTTCCACCTGACGCGCGCCGTTGGCGATCCCCGCCAGCGAATTCGCGACCGCCAGCCCCAGGTCGTCGTGGCAATGCACAGAGAGGATCGCCCTGTCCGCGAGCGGGACGCGGGCGCGGACATCGGCGACCATCCGCCCGAACTCATCCGGCACCGCATACCCGACCGTGTCGGGAAGGTTGATGACCGACGCGCCGGCGCGGATCGCCGCCTCGACCACGCGGCACAGGAAATCGCGGTCCGTGCGGAAGGCGTCTTCGGCGCTGAACTCGACATCGGGACATTTGCCGCGCGCGTAGGCGACCATCTTCCCGATCTGTTCCAACGCCTCTTCGCGGGTCATGCGCAGTTTGTAGCGGAGATGCAGGTCGCTCGTCGCCAGAAAGGTGTGGATGCGGGGACGGGCGGCCTTCTTCACCGCCTCATGCGCGGCATCGATATCCTTGACCAGCGCACGGCAAAGGGCGGCGACCGTGACATTCTTCAACGTCCCCGCGATCGAGCAGACCGCTTCGAAATCCCCGGGGGAAGCGACGGGGAATCCGGCCTCGACGACATCGACGCCAAGCTCCTCCAGCTGCAGGGCCATCCGGATTTTCTCTTCCAGATTCATGCTGTAGCCGGGCGCCTGTTCACCGTCCCGAAGCGTCGTGTCAAAAAAACGGACCGAATCGTTCATCTTCATCCAACCTTAAAAAAAACGCCCGCAGGATCAACCTGCGGGCGCAACCAACAACCAAAGGAAGCCAACCGCAGGCTATGCATCAATAAGGGAAATCCAAAGGGAGGAAAGCAGAAGACGACGGAACGTGTTTTCCGGGAAACGGAAAACCTCGCCCGCGATCAACTGTGTATGATTCCTCATCCTCGATTCCTCCGACCGATACCCTGCGGCGGTCAAACAACGAGCGGAGATGTTACGCTTTCCCCCGGAATCCGTCAATAATAAACTTTTTTTGTGATTGGCAACCGCCTCCGGTTCTGCTATACTGGACGCCGTTTTTCCGACGGGCAGTTATCTCAGTTGGTTAGAGAGCATGGTTTACACCCATGATGTCGGGGGTCCGAGTCCCTCACTGCCCACCAATCGACGAATTGCCGGAAAAACCGGAATATCCGGAAATTCCGGACAATCCGGAAACCCCGGAGAAAGACCGCGATCATGCACAGCAAAGCGACACCCAAGCTCGAATACCGTGACGGGCGGTCAAGTGTCCTCAGGAAAGCGACTGTCTGGCGCGAACTCAACTTCTACAAGCGAAGCGAAATACTCTATCAGCTCACCGTGGCGTTCTGCCGCAGGTTTCTGCCGAAGTACGGTGACCGCACGGTGGACCAGATGGTTCAGGCGGCCCGTTCTACGAAGCAGAACATCGTCGAAGGCTATTCGGACGGGCAGACATCCTTTGAAATCGAACTAAAACTCCTCGGCGTGGCGCGCGGATCGAACCAGGAACTTCTCGCCGACTACAGCGACTATCTCGCCGCCAACGGATTATCCGAATGGAAAGGCACGAACCCACGCTTTGAGGCCCTGCACAGATTCTGCCGCGAGAATACCGACCTTGCCGCATTCCAACCCTTCTTCGAGAAGTGGACTGGCGACGAGATGGCGAACTGCGCGATCTGCCTGTCGCACATGATCGACAAGGCGCTTGCGACAACCATCGCGAAGAAAGACGAAGAGTTCGTGACGCAGGGCGGCATACGCGAGCGGATGACGGCTGCGCGACTTGGCTACCGCACGGATCAGCGCGCGCGCATCGCGGCACTAGAGAGCGAGAACGCCGCGCTTCGCGCCGAGGTGGCGCGGCTCAAGGCGATCATTGCCGGAAATTCCGGGGGAACCGGAAAGCCCGGAGAAACCGGAATATCCGGAATATCCGGAAATTCCGGGATGGGCGAATGACGGAATCGTGGCACACTAAGGCTACGATGACAGCAACCCTTTCGGGGAGGTGTCGGTGTCGTCCCACCAGGAGGGTTTCTTGACGGCGATGCGGGCGATGCCCTTGGTCGTCATCTGGATACCCTTGGCGCCGACGCCTTTGAGCAGGACCTCGGAGGGCGTGAACAACTGCTGGTTGATGCGCTGGTTCTTCATCGGCTTGTACTTGACGTACACGGCGGCGGGCGTCCCCTCTTCAAAGAGGATCATGCGGCTGCGCTCCGGCGCAAGGCGGTAGTCCTTGTTCTGGATGCACCCGCTGAACTGGAACCGCTTGATGTACGTGAACCCGTAGTGGGGTTCGACGTAGGCGCAGGTGTACTGGCGCTCCTTGTCGAAGATCGCGCAGTAAAGCAGGTTCTTGTCCACGAAGATTTTTTCGCCGGGCGGCATCATCTTGTAGCGGCCGTCCGCCCAGACCAGGATCAACTTGTCGAGAGACGAGCACTTGAACACTTCGTCGCCGTTGCGGAGTCCCGAACCGAGGTAGTAGTTCTCCTTGTCCCAGCGGATGGTCAGTTCGCTCGCGGTGAGCGCGCGGACTTCCACCTGCTTGAACGGCCCCACGATCTTGGTGCGGCGCGGATACTTGTCCTTGTACTTTTTGACCAGCCCCTTGAGGTACTTGATCGTGTAGGCCCGCAACCCTTCCAGGTTCGCCGCGACTTCGGCCTCCTCTTTCAGGATGCCTTCGATCTCCTGCCGGTTCTTGTTGATGTCGTACCGCGAAATGCGGCGGATGCGGATCTGCAGCAGTTTGTCCACGTCCTCTTTCGTCACGTCGCGGCGAAGCCGCGAACGGAACGGGGCGAGTCCGTCGAAGACCGCCTGGACGACGGCTTCCTCGGTCGTCTTCTCCTCGATCTTCTTGTAGACGCGTTCTTCGATGAAGATCTGTTCCAGCGTCTTGTCGTGGAACAACGCATCCAGTTCCGCCGCACGGATCTCCAGTTCGCCCCGCAGGAGATCCTGCAGGCGCTCGGTGTTGGCGCGGAGAATGTCGGAAACGGACATCTCGCGGGGGCGGTTCTGGTAGAGGACGACGGGGTGGCAGGTGATGGACTTCTCGCAATTGGTGAAGGCGTAGAGCGCCTGGATGGTCTTCTCCTGCGTGGTGTCGGCGGCAAGGGTCAACTCGATTTCGACGTTCTTCGCGGTGAAGTCGTCGACGCGCTTGATCTTCAGCTTCTTTTTCTTAACGGCGTCCTCGATGCTCGCGGCGAGCGATTCGGAGGTTTCGCCGAAGGGAAGTTCGCGGATCACGACCTTGTTCTTGTCGCGGGTTTCGATGACCGCGCGCATCCGGAACTTGCCGAGGCCGTCGTTGTATTCGCTCGGATCCAGCAGCCCGCCCGTCACGAAGTCCGGGAAAAGCTGGAAGGGTTTCTTCTGGAGGATCGCGATCTGCGCCTCCAACAGCTCGATGAAGTTGTGCGACATGATGTCGGTCGAAAGGCCGACGGCGATGCCGGTCGCGCCGATCATCAGGAGCAACGGGATTTTCGCGGGCAGGAGGACGGGTTCCTTGTTCCGCCCGTCGTAGCTGGGCACGAACGTGGTGGTCTTTTTGTTGAAAAGCTCTTCGCGGGCAAGGTCGGTAAGGCAGCACTCGATGTAACGGGAGGCGGCGGCGGGCGCCCCGGTGAGGATGTCGCCGAAATTCCCCTGCCCCCGGATCAGGTAGCCCTCGCTCTCCTCGTCGTCGTCATCGCCGCCGCCCCGCCGTCCGCGCTTGCGCGAACCGGCGGAACCTTCGGACGCGGGGGCTTCGAGTTTCCCCTTCTGCTCCAGGTTGACGAGCGCGTCGGCGATGGAGGCGTCGCCGTGCGGATGGTACGCCATCACGCGGCCGACGACGGTGGCGACCTTGATCGTGCTGCCGTCGTACATCTCGTTGAGCGTGTGGAGGATGCGGCGCTGGACGGGCTTCAAGCCGTCTTCAACGGTCGGGATGGCTCGGTTGCAGATGCTGTACGAGGCGAATTGCAGGAAGTTCTCGTCGATCACGTCGCGCAGCGGACCGCTGCCGCCGGGATGGTTGCCGTCGTCGGACGGCGGCATCGGGACCGCTTCGACGCTTTCGGCGACGGGCGGAAGTTCGATGCCGGGAAGTTCGTCCGCCGGCTCCGCCCCGGACGGTTCCTCCTTCTTCTGCGTCGTGAACAGGTCGAGGTTGTCGAACAGGCTCGGCGGTTCCGGCGTCTCGTCGTGCTTCTTTTTCTTACTCATGGGTCGACTCCTCCGTAATCACCAGGTTGTTCATGATGTACTCGCGCCTGCTGGGGGTGTTGCTGCCCATGTAGAACTCCAGCGTCTTGCCGATCGACGTGTCGCTGTCGAGCGAGACGGGGGTGAGGCGGATGTTCTCGTCGATGAAATGGCGGAACTCGCCGGGGGAGATTTCCCCCAGCCCTTTGAAGCGGGTGATCTGCGCGTTCGCCCCGTAGTGGCGGATGGCCTCTTCGCGTTCCTCCTCCGTGTAGCAGTAGCGCGAATCCTTGCTGTTCTTCTTGCTGCGCACGCGGAACAGCGGCGTTTCCAGGATGAAGACGTGGCCGTCGCGGATGATCGAATCGAAAAACCGCAGAAAGAGCGTGATCAGCAGATTGCGGATGTGGAGGCCGTCGACATCGGCATCGGTCGCGAAAATGATCTTGTCGTACCGCAACCGCGCCACGTCCTCTTCGATGTCCAGGCTCTTCATCAGGTTGAAGAACTCCTGGTTTTTGTACAGCGCGTCGCGGGCGAGGTTGCAGGTGTTGAGCGGCTTGCCCCGGAGGGAGAAGACCGCCTGGGTCATCGGGTCGCGGCACTTGTTGATCGTGCCGGAGGCGGAAAGCCCCTCCGTCAGGAAGATCATCGTGCCCAGCCCCGTCCCCTTCTTCAGGTTCAGGTGTTCCTTGCAGTCCTTCAATTGCGGGACGCGGACGGAGACGGTCTTGCTGCGTTCGCGCGCAAGCTTCTTGACCGTCGCCAGCTCGCTGTGGAGCTTGCTGGTCTCGTCGATCTTCGCGACCAGTTTCGCCGCCTCGTCCGGGTTGCGGTGGAGCATTTCCAGCAGCACCTTGCGGATTTCGTTCACGAGGTCGGAACGGATCTCCTGGTTGCCGAGCTTGTTCTTGGTCTGCGACTCGAAAACCGGGTCCTTCAGGCGGATGGCGATCGCGCCGATGATCCCCTCGCGCACGTCGTCGCCGTCGTACTTCTTGTTCGCGTACTCGTTGATCGCCTTCAGCACGCCTTCCTTGAACGCGGAGAGGTGGGTGCCGCCATCGTGCGTGAACTGCCCGTTGACGAACGAGAAATAGTCTTCGTTGAAACGGTTCGTGTGGGTGAAGACGAACTCCAGCTGTTTGGAGCGGTAGTAGAAGGGCTGGTAGATTTTCGCGAACTTCGCCTCGTCGTTGATGAGGTCGAGCAACCCGTTCTCGGAGACGATCTTCGTGCCGTTGATGTTCAGCGTGAGCCCCGCGTTCAGGTAGGCGTACATCCGCATCCGGCGCAGGACAAGCTCTTCGTGGAACTGGAATTTCTTGAAGATCGAGTCGTCCGGGATGAACCGGATGAACGTCCCGTTCCGTTCCTCCTTGTCGGCGGCGACGATGCCCTGCTTCTTTAGCTCGCCCCGTTCGAAGATCCCGAACGCACACTTCCCTTCGCGGTAGGAGCGGACTTCGAAAATGGTCGAGAGCGCGTTGACGGCTTTCGTCCCGACGCCGTTCATGCCGACGGAGAACTGGAAGACGTCGTCGTTGAACTTGCCGCCCGTGTTGATGATGGAGACGCAGTCGATGACCTTGCCGAGCGGGATGCCGCGCCCGTAGTCGCGTATGGAAACCTCGCCGAGGTCGTAGTTGAGCGTGATATCGACACGCTTGCCGTACCCCATGATAAACTCGTCGACGGCGTTGTCGATCACTTCCTTGAGCAGGATGTAGATACCGTCCTCGTATTGCGAACCGTTCCCGGTCTTCCCGATGTACATACCGGGACGGAGGCGGATATGTTCCAGTGATTTCAGCGATTGGATGTCAGATTCGTCGTATGTGTTTTTAGGCATGGAAACTCCTGTCTGGGAAAAGAAAACCGCGCGCCCGGGACGTCCCCCGCGTCGGCGCGCGTCAAGCCGGCCGATTTCCGCGTCACTTCGCCGCCGGGGCGCGGCGGACGGAAAGGATCGTCACGGGTTCCACCGGGACGTCCCGGTGCATCCCTTTGAACCCGGTCGCGACCTTCGCGATCGCGTCCACGACCTCCATCCCCTCCGTGACCCGCCCGAACACGCAATACCCGTATCCCTGCGGGGTCTTGCTGCGGAAATTCAGGAACCCGTTGTCCACGAGGTTGATGAAGAACTGGCACGTCGCGCTGTCCACGACCATCGTCCGCGCCATGGCGAGCGTGCCGCGCGCGTTGGCGAGCCCGTTATCGGCCTCGTTCTTGACCGGCGGCTTCGTCGCCTTCTGCTGCATCTCCGGCGTGAACCCTCCGCCCTGGATCATGAACCCGTCGATCACGCGGTGGAAAATCGTCCCGTCGTAGAACTTGTCGTCCACGTAGGACAGGAAATTCGCCACCGTCGCCGGCGCCTTCTCCTCGTCCAGTTCCGCGACGATCTTCCCCTTGCTGGTCTCAATGACAATCTTCTGCATCTTTTTCTGCTCCTTCGGTGTGACGGATGTGGTGGCGACGGCGTTGGTCGGCGAAACTTCGCCGTACGCCGCTGCCGCAAAACAAAACAACGCGATCAATCCTTTCATCGTATCCCCCGTGATTCGTGTGAAAGGAACAGCTTATCGGATTCTCGCGGAAAAATCCAGCGATTTTTTCCCGTTTTAGCGGATGAACAGCATTTCCTGGTAGGTCGGCAGCGGCCAGTACTCGTCGGAACAGACGTGCTCCAGCGCGTCCACTTCGGCGCGGAGCTCGTTCATCACGGGAATCAGGGAGCCGACGATGTAGCCGCACTGCTGTTCGACGGTCAGGTTTTCCGGCATCAGCATCGCCTCTTCCAAGGCGTGCATCGCGCGCTGCAGGCGGGCGAGGATGGCGTCCACTTCGTCCAGCGTCGTCGTGCAGGTGTTCTTGCCGAGGGAATTGAGCGAGGCCGCCGTGTCCGCCAGCAGCTGCTGGTATTTGACGCCGGCGGGGAAGACCATCGTCCGGGCCATCGAGACGCAGAGGCGGGCCTCGATGAAAAGGTCCTTGACGTACTTCTCCCGGTAGATCTCGAAACGGCTCGCCAGTTCGCGTTCCGTCAACACGCCGTACTTCGCGAAGACCTCGTAGGTCTCGGGGGTCTCCATCTGCTTCAACGCCTCCGGCGTCGTGCCGGCGGAGGGCAGCCCGCGCCGGGTCGCCTCGGCGCGCCACTCCTTCGTGTAGTTGTCGCCGTTGAAGATCACGCGGGAGTTCTCGCGGAGCATCTTCTGCAAGAGCTTCTGGACCGCCGCGTTGAAACGCCTGGGGTCTTTCGGCGCCTTCTCCAGCTCGGTCGCGACGTAGTCGAGCGATTCCGCGACGATCGTGTTCAGCACGACCTGCGGCCCCGCGATGGACTGGCTGCTGCCGACGGCGCGGAACTCGAAGCGGTTCCCCGTGAACGCGAACGGGCTTGTCCGGTTGCGGTCCGTCGCGTCCTTCGGGAGTTTCGGGAGCGTATCGACGCCGACGTTCAACACGCCGCGCTTCTTGGAAGAGGTCGTCCCCCCGTACGCCAGCTGCTCGAACACGGCGGCGAGTTGTTCGCCCAGGAAGACGGAGATGACCGCCGGCGGCGCCTCGTTCGCGCCCAGGCGGTGGTCGTTCCCGGAATGGGCGACGGAGCCGCGCAGCATCGGCGCGTGGAGGTTCACCGCCCGGATCACCGCCGCGCAGAAGACGAGGAACTGCATATTTTCGTGCGGCGTCTCGCCGGGGTTCAGCAGGTTCCCGACACGCGGCCCGCCCAGCGACCAGTTGACGTGCTTCCCGCTCCCGTTGATCCCCGCGAAGGGTTTTTCGTGCAGAAGGCAGGCGAGGTTGTATTTCGGCGCGAGGCGCTGCAGCGTCTGCATGATCAGGTACTGGTGGTCCGTCGCCAGGTTCGCGCTCTCGAAGACCGGCGCGATTTCATACTGCGCGGGGGCGACCTCGTTGTGGCGCGTCTTCACCGGGACGCCCAGCTTGAACAGCTCCCGGTCCACCTCCTGCATGAAGGCGAGCACGCGCTCCGGGATCGCCCCGTAATACTGGTCGTCCAGCTCCTGCCCCTTCGGCGGCGTCGCCCCGAAGAGCGTGCGTCCCGCGCTCAAAAGGTCCGGGCGCGCATAGTAGAAGTTGCGGTCGATCAGGAAATATTCCTGTTCCGGCCCGGCGGAAGGGGTGATCATGCCGGGGTCTTCGTGCCCGAAGAACTTCAGCACGCGGCGCGCCTGTTTGTTCAACGCCTGCATGGAGCGCAGCAGCGGGACTTTCTTGTCCAGCGCCTCGCCCGTCCACGAACAGAACGCCGTCGGAATGCAGAGCGTCACGCCGTTCTTACCCTCGATGAGGTAGGCGGGGCTGGTGACGTCCCACGCCGTGTACCCGCGCGCCTCGAAGGTGGCCCGGATGCCGCCGCTCGGAAAGGAGCTGGCATCGGACTCCCCCTGGATCAACTCTTTCCCGGTGAACTCGGTGATCAGGTGCCCCTTGTTGTCGGGCGTGTAGAAGGTATCGTGCTTTTCGGCCGTCAACCCCGTCAACGGATAGAACACGTGCGCGTAGTGCGTCGCCCCCCGTTCGATCGCCCACTGGCTCATCGTCCGTGCGACGACATCGGCAATGCCGAGATCGAGCGGTTCGCCGTTTTCGACCGTCTTCCGGAGTTTCCGGTAAACCTCCTTCGGCAACCGCTGCTTCATCTGGTCATCCCCGAAAATATTGCAGCCGAAATACGCCTCGACATGGCTTTCGCTGGAAACGGGCGTCTCGCTCGCGCGATAATTCACCGCCGATTCGATGGCTTTCTGCCTCTGAATGCTCATGGTACTCCTCAAAAAACAGGGATGTGACAAAAATGAAGGAAAATTTTCTCAAAACAGAAGCGGGAAGTCAAGGAAAACCCGACAATTTTGTCGAAAATGGACGCATCCGCGAATCGTGTAACCGGTCTTTTATCTCTCGCGGAGAAAAGAGCGGGAGGGCCGCGCCCCGTCGCGACCGAGTGTCGGCTGCCGGGTGTCGTGCGGGAGGGCGCGTCCACTCAGCGAAAAGGGACGGACAAGACAACCGAGACAAACAAGACAACCGAGACAACTTTTGTGTTGTCCCTTGTTGTCGCGTCTGTCGGGTGTCGCCTGTCATGCGGCGCGTGGGGACACGCGCCCTCCCGTGCGTGACGCCCCCGTTTCGTGGTTACGTGTTCGCACGATTCGCGGACGCGCCCGGCGAAAAAGTATCCGAAAAAAAGGTTTTACCTTTGGGGCTGTTTCGGGTAAGCTAGTGACGTTGTTGCTACGAAAGGGGAGAAGGTCTTGGAGAAACCTGTGGAATCTGCTGTGAAGTACCGGCGCATCCTCCTGAAGCTGAGCGGGGAGGTGCTGGGCAACCGTGAGACGGGCGAGTGCATCGATCCGGACGCGCTCGCCTCCATGTCGCGCCGCGTGCAGCGCGTTTCGGCGCTCGGCGTGCAGGTCGGTATCGTGTTGGGCGGGGGGAACATCTTCCGCGGCCTTAAGGGCGCCTCGAAGGGCGTGGACCGGACTATCGGCGACAACATGGGGATGCTGGCCACGATCATCAATGCGTTGGCGTTGCAGAACGCCCTGGAGCAGCTGGGCGTCGAGACGCGCGTGCAGACGGCGGTCGAAATGCACAAGGTCGCCGAGACGTTCATCCAGCGCAAGGCGCTCCGCCACCTTGAAAAGGGGCGGGTTGTCATTTTCGCGGGCGGGACGGGCAACCCGTACTTCAGCACCGATTCGGCCGCCGCCCTGCGGGCCAGCGAGATCGGCGCGGAAGTCCTGCTGAAGGCGACGAAGGTGGACGGCATCTACACGGCGGACCCCAAGGTGGACCCGTCGGCGACGCGGTACGACCGGCTGTCGTACGAAGAGGCGCTGAACCGGCGCCTGAAGGTGATGGATTCGGCGGCGTTCGCGCTCTGCATGGACAACCGAATCCCGATCGTGGTTTTCGACTTTTTTGACGAAAGCGCACTGGAGCGCATCGTGCTCGGCGAGGACGTCGGCACGCTTGTTACGGAGAAATGGGTTTAACCAAAAAGGAAACACACCATGGCGACATTATCTGAAGTTCTGACTGATTCCTACGCGAAAATGGACAACGCGATCAAGGTCCTCAAAGACCAGTTCGCGGGACTCCGCACGGGCAAGGCATCCCCCGCGCTCGTTGACGGCGTCCAGGCCATGTACTACGGCGTGCCGACGCGCATCCGTGACATCGCCAACATCTCGACGCCGGAACCCCGCCTTATCACCATCGCCCCCTTCGACCCGACGGCCCTGCCGGAGATCGAAAAGGCGATCCTCGCCGCCAACCTCGGCGTCACGCCGCGCAACGACGGCCGCCTCATCCGCGTCCCGATCCCCGAACTCAGCGAAGAACGCCGCAAGGAGATCGTCAAGGTCGCCAAGCGCCAGTCGGAAGACGCGAAGATCGCCGTCCGCAACGTCCGCCGCGAAGCGAACGACGCGGTGAAGGCGCTTCAGAAGGATTCGCAGATCACCGAGGACGAGCGCGACCAGGGGCTCGATAAGATCCAGAAGGCGACGGACGAGCGTATCGCCAAGATCGACGCCGAGCTGAAGGCGAAAGAGGCGGAAGTCCTCGCCGTCTAATCACGGACGTATCCCAAGGAGAAAGAAAAAATGGCAGACGAAACTTCTGATCAGGTCCCTCCGAAAGTCGTGCCGCCGGGCGCCCCGCGCCCGATCACGGTCGGCGTGAAGCCGCCTGTCGCGCCCGCGACCCCGGCCGCCGCCCCTGCGGCTGC
>JAGAEL010000122.1 GCA_017613085.1 Kiritimatiellia bacterium
CGTGTGGGACACCGTACTCACGGACAACGACGGACCCTACCTCGAGCTGATGGTTGGCTGCTGGAGCGACAACCAGCCCGACTACTCGTGGATCGCCCCCTACGAGACGCGCAAGGTCTCGCAGTACTGGTTCCCCGTGAAGGGCATCGGCGGCGTGAAGAACGTGACAATCGACGGCGCGGTGAACGTGGACAGGATAAAAAGCGATGAACTGCTCGTGGGCTATCATTCGACAAGGGTGCTGAAGGGCTGCACGGTTAGGGTTACTAGAAAATCTAGCATTTCTAGAAAATCTAGCATTTCTAGAGAATCTAGCACTTCTAGAGCCATCTTCACCGAAAGCAACATCTCCATCGACCCGAACACGCCGTGGTGCAAGACAATCAAGGTCGAACCAGACGTGGCCGACCAGACATTCACCGCCGAAATCGCCGATGCGAACGGTAAGGTTTTCCTTGCGTACACGCCGGTTCCGCCGCAGGGGAAAGTGGAACTTCCTCCCAAGGTGGAGAATCCGAAGCCGCCAAAGGAATACACTTCCGCCGAACTCGCATACGAGGTGGGACTCAGGCTCGACCAGTTCCAGAACGGCCTTATCGACCCGGAACCCTACTACAAGCGCGCGCTTGAGATCGACCCCGACTACACGAGGGCGAATCTCGCGATGGGCGTGAGGCTTGCCAAGAACGGCTCGTACGCCGAGGCGAAACCATATCTCGAACGGGCTGTTGCGCGTGCCACGCAGAACCACACGCGCGCACTCGACGCCGCGCCCGAATATTATCTCGCCCTTGTGGAGCGCGGGCTTGGCAACTTGAAGCGTGCCGAAGACCTCTTCTGGCGCTGCACGTGGCGGCTCACGCACAAGAAGGAATCGTATGTGGAAATCGCCCGCATCGCCGCGCTGCGCGGCGACTGGGAGGAGGCGCTTGCCCGCATCGATGACGCGCTCGCCCTCGGCCAGGAAGAGGCCAAACTCTGGACGATGAAGGGCATTTTTTTGAGGAAATCGATTGCGACCGATTGTAATCGAAAGCAATTGGCAGTCGAGTGTTTTGCCCGCGCGATCAAGTGCGACCCTCTTGAATACTGGGCCGTCGTCGAGCGCGATGGCTTTACCGCCGCCGAGAAGAACCGTGGACTCAAGGCGCAGCAGCTTCTTGAGTGCATCAGCGACTACTGGGGAATCGGAGGCTACGACGAGGTGATCGCCCTCTGCGAGGCGGCGCTTCTGAAGGCCGCCGACGAGAAGCCCTACGAAACGGAAGGGGCGCTTCCGCTCAAGGACACCATCGCCGCTTGCGACAGCTACAAGAACGCGCTCTTCGGCTACTTCAAAGGCGCGGCGCAGATGAAGAAATGTTGCCAATGTGAAAAGGTTGCCAGTTCCAATTCCCAATTTCCAATTGGCAACATGGGTATTGGCAACAATTCCACAATGGCAACATTCAACATGGCCGCCGCCATGCCGACCGACTACTGCTTCCCGAATCGCCTTGAAGAAGAAGAAGTGCTGAAGATGGCGGCGAAGGCCGCGCCGGAACTCGCGAACACCTGGTACTACCTCGGCTGTTGCGAAGGGAACCACGACCGCAAAGAAGCGGCTCTCGCCGATTGGAAACGGTGCGTGGAAATCAATTCAAAGCACGCGCTCGCTTTGCGGTGCATCGGTTTTGGACTCTCGCATCCGGGGACGTATTTCACGAATACGGGTGTTCCTTCCGGCGTACCGAACCGTGAGGCGTACGACTACTACCTGAAGTCGCTTGAGGCCGACCCCGGTAGTTTCCGTACGCTCGACGAGGCGGGCAAGCTTGCTGAGAAACTGAACCTTCCCGCCGCCGAGCGGCTTGCGCTCATGGAGAAGTATCGCGCCACGGTTTACAAGTATGACGCATGCGTGCTGCGCCTCGCCTACACCTACAACGCCGTTGGACGCTACGCGGAGGCGCACCAGATTCTTACCACGCGGCGCTTCCATGTCTGGGAAGGCGCGGACGGCTTGCTCGCGCCGTTCGTCGAAGCGTGTCTCGGGCTCGGACGCGAAGCGATGGAGAAGAAGGATTTCAAGGCGGCGTTGAAGTACTTCGAGGAATCCACCACCTATCCGGCGAACCTGCAGGCGGGACGTCCCGGCGACGCCGGAACGGAACCGAAGAGCCGGTACTTCATGGCGCAGTGCAAGAAGGCGCTCGGCGACGAGGCCGGCTACAAGGCGGAACTGGAGAAATCGCTCAAAGGCTGGATCCATGCGGGCGAAATGGACTACTGGCGCGTCAAGGCGTTGCGAGAACTCGGGCGCGACGCAGAATGTCTGCCTTTGATCAAGGAACTCCGGCAAGCGATTCAAGAACTGGAATCGCCCGCGCCGACCGTCATCAACGCCTACGCGAAATTCGCCGGCGACAACTCCGCCATGGAACGCGCGGCGAAAGCCCGCGAAAAAGCCGGTTCCCTCCGCCGACTCCTGGAAGAGATCGAAAAGGGTGAATGAGGAGACGCGTATGCAAGTGGTTTTAGGCGATATTACGAAACTGGACGTGGATGCGATCGTCAATGCGGCGAATACAACGTTGCTCGGCGGCGGCGGTGTTGACGGCGCGATCCACCGCGCGGCGGGGAAGGAACTCCTTCAGGAGTGCCGGCTTCTCGGCGGTTGCGAGACGGGGGATGCGAAGATCACCGGCGGTTACAACCTTACCGCCCGGCACGTCATCCACACGGTCGGCCCCGTCTGGCGGGGAGGTGAACGCGGCGAGCGCGAATTCCTCTCCAGCTGCTATCGGCGTTGTCTAGAGGTCGCCGCCGAACACAAGCTTTCCAGTATCGCATTCCCTTGTATCAGTACGGGGGTGTACGGTTTCCCGCCCGAACTGGCCGCGCCGATCGCCGTCACGACCGTGCGTGTTTTCTTGAGCCGTTACGACAAGCCGCTTTCGGTGACGTTCTGCTGTTTCAATCCGTACGACTACGACCTCTATCGGAACCTTATCGAACAAGGAGAGAGCCATGACCGTTAAGTTCTGCAAACTGCTACCGAATGCCGTCCTTCCCGCCTACGCGCACCCCGGCGATGCCGGGATGGATCTTTGCGCGGCGGAGTCTGTCACGCTCGTCCCCGGCGCACGCGCGCTGGTCCGTACCGGTTTGGCGATGGCACTCCCGCCGGGGACGGAGGGACAGGTGCGACCGCGCAGCGGTCTCGCCGCCAAGCACGGCGTCACCGTTCTGAACACGCCCGGAACGATCGACGAAGGCTATCGCGGCGAAGTGAAGGTGATCCTGATTAACCTCGGCGACGCGCCGTTCGCCATCGAACCGGGGATGCGGATCGCGCAACTCATCATCGCGCCGGTACTCCGCGTGGAGGTTGCGGAAGTAACCGCGCTTTCCGATACCGAACGCGGAACGGGCGGTTTCGGATCGACGGGAGTCTGAACGAGTGGGAAAGACGGCACGTAGGTGTTTGTTCGTTGGGGGCGTCCTCGCATTTCTTCTTGCGGGGGTGGTCTTCCGTTTTGTATCGGGCGGGAAGGGGGATCATGCCGTTCCGCCCCGTAAGCCCCTTGCCGTTCCCGTCCGTCCGCCCGCCCCCGCCGTGCCTCGTTCCATCGCCGGCAAGCCGCGCGGCGCCGTCCTCTCGCCTACGCTTTCGACGGAGGCGTGGACGCGCCTCGCATCCGGATTCACGCCGCCCGATGTCCGTCCCGACCCTGCGCTGCCGCGCACCCGCCAGGTACTGTTGCGGAACCGGCGTCTCGTTATTCCCGAAACCCGCGCCTTCCCGGAACGGCTTGACGGCGGGCGGACGCCGCGAGGCGCCGTGCCGTGTATCGTGATGTTCAACCGTACCGTCGATGCATCGTGGGCGGATGGACTTGACGGCGTTTTCGTTCGAGGCCCCTTGCCGCGCAACGCCTGGCTGGCCGAGTTGACCGACGCGGGATTACGCCGGGTGGCGGCTCTCCCTTCGGCGCAGGGTGTTTCGGTATGGGATGCCGCCGACAAAGTAGACGCGCTGCTTGCGCACGTCGCGGCGCAGACGCGGGAATCCCTGCGTGTCGCCGTGCAGACCTTCGCGCCGGAAGATGCGAAACGTGCGGCGAAGGGGATCGAGGCGGTCGGCGGTCGCGTCGAATCTGTTTCGTCCAATCGAGCCTGGGGCACCGTGAAAGCCCTCGTGCCCGCCGGCTCGCTCGCCACCCTCGCCGGGCTAGGCGAGGTACAGTGGATCGAGCCGGCGCCGCTTCCCCGCCTCAGCAACAACCTTGCCGTTAGAACCAACCTGTTGAACGCGGCCACCGTCTGGACGACGCCGGAACTCACGGGGCGCGGGCAGTTGATCGGCCACGCCGATAGCGGGATCGACACGGGGGAGTTCGCCACGCTCCATCCCGACTTCACGAACACGGTTGCCGTCCTCAGTTCATGGTCGGGTTACGTTCCATACGATGCGATCGGTCACGGCACACACACGGCGGGATCGATCGTCGGGGACGGTTCCGCCAGCGCGGGGCTTTATCGCGGCGTGGCGTGGCAGGCGAACCTTTTCCACCAGTGCGTCGTTGCGCCGTTTTATCCATATAACTTCGCGTCTTTTACCTTGCGTGAAATTTTCGACGAGACGTACGCCGACGGCGCGCGTATCCATTCCGACAGCTGGGGCGAAGGCGAGACCGGGACGTTCGGTCAGTACAACGGCGACTGCGCGGACAACGATCTTTTTACGTGGGACCATCCCGATTTCCTCACCGTTTTTGCGGCGGGGAACGAGGGGGCCGATAAAGACAAAGACGGCGTGGTGGATTTGGAAAGCCTGAATATGCCGTCGTCCGCGAAAAACACCGTTTCGGTGGGGGCGACGGAAAACGGGCGCAAGACCGGCGGATATTCGGGCGATACGTGGCGGATTTATTCGTTTGCCGCCGATCCGATCAAGAGCGATTACATCGGTTACTCCCAGAACGGCGCGTTGGGGATGGCGGCGTTCTCCAGTCGCGGTCCTGCGGCCGACGGGCGCGTCAAACCCGATGTCGTCGCCCCCGGAGCCGTCATTATTTCCTGCCGTTCCTCCCGCGCAAGCAGCGACCAGCGCGTGGTGTCGAACGCGAACTATGCTTACAACCAGGGGACATCGATGGCGACGCCGCTTGTCGCCGGATCGGCGGCGCTCGTCCGCCAATACCTGATGGAACTGACGGAACACACGGAGCCTTCCGCCGCGTTGATCAAGGCGATGCTGCTCGGCGGGGCGCGTTCCATCGGTCCCGGCCAGTACGGGACGGGAGGGACACGCGAGATTCCCGAAACCGTCCCCAACAGCGTGGAAGGGTGGGGGATGGTGGATGTCGGCGAAACCGTCGCGCCGACAAACCGAGCCATCCGGCTCTTCGACAAACTTTCCGTCCGCCAGAACGAAACGTTGCCTGTCGCGGAACTCGTCGTAGCCGAGGCGGGAAAACCGCTGGACATCCTGTTGAACTGGACGGACTATCCGGCGACCTCCGGAACGTCGGCCACGCTCGTGAACGATCTTGATCTGGTTGTCATCGCGCCGGATGGGACGCGCCTCTATCCGAACGGGGGCGACATGCCGGATGAGGTGAACACCGTCGAGAGCGTGCGCCTCGCCGCCGCGCCCGCCGGCACCTACACCGTCTCCGTCGCCGGAACGTATGTCGTCGAAACGGGGGGCGTGGCGGCGGTCTATGCGCGCGGTTCGTTTGCGGACGACGGGCGGTGTACGTTCACGACGGTGTACAGGGACGCTTCGACGGAGACGATCATCAAGCGCAGCAGTGAAGTTTTCGCGCGGGGCGAATCCGTCGCGGTCTCCGTCCCCGCCGTTGTCGATGGCTTTGCATTCTGCGGCTGGTATGCGGACGGCGAACGCTACCCGGACGCGACGTCCGCCTCGCCGCTCCAGTTCGTGCGGCCTTCCTTGACGAACGACATGACCGTCGAGGCGCGGTATCTCCCGCTCGGTCTGGATCGTGACGGCGACCTCTTCCCCGACTGGTGGGAGTTGCGTTTCTTCGCCTCGCTGGACACCGTTTCGGCGCAAGATTTCGGCGGGGCGGACGCCGACGGCGACGGGTGGACGGACGGGCTGGAAAGCCTTGACGGTACGGATCCGACGGATCCCGCCTCCGTTCCCTCTCCGCCCTCGATCCGCGTCATCCCGCTGGCATCCCTCCAGACGGAACATCCGCCGTGGACGGTCTGCGCGACCGTGACCGACAACTTCCGCGTCGACCAATGCTGGCTTTCGTACCGCGAAGAAGGGGAGAGCGCCTGGACGAGAGTCCCGATGGTTCCGCAAGGCGGCGACCTCTATGCGGCCGAACTCGATCCCCCCTCGAAAGGCGCGAAAATCGTGGAGTATAACGTCGGGGCCAGCGACCGTCTCGTCACGCTTGACTTTGTCGAATACGGCGTGTTCTACCGCGTGGTAGGCGACTATCCCGAAGGATGGTTCTCGCTCTCGCCGGAAAACCTTCCCTTGCTCGAAGTGACGGACGAAAGCACGAACACCCTGTTCACGGTGGCGAATCTCGCCGGACCGGATATCGTCTGGACGACGCGCGTCTCCAGTGTCTGCGTCCCCATCGCGAACACGGACGCGGCGTGGTTTCACGGCGGGCAGTATGATGCCTGGACGCTCACCACGAACCGGATGTGGAACGGCCGGGCGGTGTGGTATCTCGGCAACCCCGTGACGCGCGAGTACAGGAGCGAGACCGACGCCGTGTTGGACACGCCGGCGTTTACCGTCGGGGAGCATGGCGGTTTCTTCTTCCGCCATTGGATACAGGCGGAACCGGACACGGGCAATTATTTCTGGGACGGCGGTATCGTCCGTCTCTCGGTCGACGGCGGGGAGTTCTTCGACATCACGCCGATCGGCGGGTATCCCGGTTTGATCGTCGAGAACGAAGACTCGTTCCTGCCGCCGGACACGCCTTGCTTCGGTTCGACGGGGGGAGAGTGGAAGACCGTCTTCTTCGACCTTTCCGCCTACGAGGGACGTTCGGTTATCGTGCGGTTTGAATTCTGTTCCGATGTCTACACCGTGGACGAGGGATGGTACGTGACGGACGTCACGCCGTTCGCGTTCGGGGGTGAACCGCCCGCCTGGCTTTCGCCGGCGGCTCCGACGGCCGGGACGCTTGCCGCGTGTTGCGCCGCGACGAACGTATTTGCCATCGACGCGACGCGCCTCGCCCGCAACGAGGAAGAATCCGTCCTCTTCAACGTTTCGACGAACAGGGGGGCGAACCTTCAGGAATCCCGTTTGTTGAGCGTGCGTCGCGGTGCGCGGCTCACGGTACGGGCGGAAGGCCCGGGCACGGTTTCGCCCGATGCCGCCTTCCTCTTCCGCGACCTCGGCGCGACCGTTGTGGCGACACCCGACGACGAGGCGTACATCAACCGCGTGGTACGAAACGGAGAGGAAATCCCGTTGCCCGCCGGGAACGTGAACGGGGTATACGCGTTCATGTTCGACGGCTGGTCCGGCGGCGACATTGCATTGGACGTCTACTTTACGGAGGGAATCTCCTGGACGTTGACCGTTGCGTCGGAGTATGGAAGGCCGACGCCCGCGGCAGGGACGTACCAGATCGGGAACGGCACGACCGTTGAAGCGACGGCAAACTCGCCCTATCTTTCCGCAATCACAAACATCCGGTATGCCTGCACCGGCTGGACGCTGGAAAGCGACGGGGGGAACGTGACCGGCACGACGGACACCGCGATTTTCACGATGACCCATGACGCGACCTTGACGTGGTTCTGGATTCCGGAATACCGTCTCTCGATGAACGTTTTGGGAGCCGGCAGCGTGGTTCCCGAATCAGGCTGGTACAGGCGCGGCACCAACGCCGTGTTCACCGCGTTCCCGGAATCCTACTTCCATCTGGACGGCTGGACGAGCGACCGCATCTACTACGCCGACACGGAAGAAAACGGCGAAACGTTGACCGTCAACAACGTGCAGTCCTACGGCGGCCACACCGCGCATTTCGCCGAAAACCGGACGGCGGCGCACAACGTGCCGGAATGGTGGCTGGCCCGCTACGGGTTCGGCGGCGACTTCGAGTCGGCGGCGGAAGGCGATGCGGACGGCGACGGCGCGAAGACGTGGCAGGAATGGTGTGCGGACACCGATCCGACAAATGCCTTCTCCTGTCTGCGTTTCCTCCGGTTTACGGTTGACGGCGGGACGGCGGCGACCCTCCGCTGGACGGGCGGCGTTGAAGCCACGCAGCACCTCGAATACGCGAACTCGCCGACCCAGGGAAGCTGGCTCCCTCTCGCCACGATTCTTCCCCCGACCGCCGTCACAAACGAACAGACGGTCCCCCTGTCCAGCCCCGCCCGTTTCTACCGCATCACCGTCCCGGAACGGTGACGGATTCTTCACGAGTGGTTTAGCCACAAAGAACGCAAAGGCCGCAAAGGTATGGTTGCGACATTCGACAGCCGACAG
>JAGAEL010000123.1 GCA_017613085.1 Kiritimatiellia bacterium
ACCACACGAACCGCTCGAAGACGGGATTGCGCGTGCCGTCCGTCTTCGGATGATACCTCACCCCGCCGTTCGACGCGACCGGCACGGGATGGTTGGTGGGGAACACCCACGAGGCGTTCGACTGCGTCCAATCGACAGACGCGAGGTGGAAGAGCCGCCCTTCGCCTTTGCCCGCCGACACCACGCACGGACGCCTATAGACGCCATCGCCGTTTCCGCCACAGGTGTAGTACGGAACGGGCGTGAACACCGCCTCATTCGGCTTCTCCATGCAACCGAAGCGCACTTCCTCCACGCCCGCCGGAGCCTCGATGTCGGCGATGAGCGAATTGGCGATTCGGTGGAACCTCACCTTCGCGCCCTTCGCCGCCGCCGGGAACAATCCCCCATCCTTGGCGAAATGAATCCACTCGCCGCCGCGATATCGTACCGCAAGCTCGTCCCAGTTCGTCGGGTCTTTGGGAAACTTGAATTCGATACAGGGGTCTTCCGCGACGATCGGGATGATCGTGGTCTCGACGTTCGGGAACGGCAGACGCCCTTCGCCCGTGTTCAGGCCCTGCGGTTCGTCGGGGAAAATCTGCACGCCTCGCTTGCGGCGCGGCTTGAACGAAAGCGGCTTGAACTCCTCCTTGTACACGGCGAGGCTCGTAAGCTCGATCCACCGTCCGGCCGCCTCGCGTCCGCCGCGCAGGGTAAAGCCAACGAACTTGCCGCCCTTCGCGACACGGGCAATCAGGTGCGGCGCAAGGCGGCGCTGCAAAAGATGCCAGTTCCAGTGGTTGAACTTGTGGAGGAAAACCGAGAACGGCTTGCCCGCCGCATCAAGGAAATCTGCGGAAATGGAGAGACGATCATCCCACGGCACTTCGCGGAAATGGTAGTGGGTGTGGTTGCCCCAGATCCAGAGGCTCACGGTGTCGGAGCCCGCCGGAATCGGGACCGGCGCGGGCGGCTTCAGCTTGATGACGCCCTTCCCCTCCGGTATCTTGTAGGCGAGATGCGCCACGCCGTCACCAAAGAGGACGCGCTCGCAGGCGGTCGTGAAACAGACCGTCGCGCCCGTCGCCTCGCACGTCCAGCCGTCCGTCGAGACGAGCGGCAGAAGCACGGGACGGTCATCCTTCGTCCTGTTCGCCCAATCGAATTCGTATGGACGCGATCCCGCCGAAACGGCGTTCACGGTGACAGCCGCGAACAACGCCAGCCAAGGAATCATCCGAGAACGCCCAGAATCATTCACGCTTGTGTTCATAGTACCTTCCTTCCTGGTAAACCGTGATGGACACGGTGAACCGCCTTTGTTTCCTTCGCGGTTCAGTCTACCCGCGAACATAGAAAAACACAACCCTATTTGCCCACATAGTCCATTTTTGATGTACATGGTTGACGGAAAGGGGTACACTGGCATACGTTTCAGCAAGCCACAAGGAGGAGAAGAAACATGAAGACGAGTACACTGATTGCCATGATGGCCGTACTGGCCGTGACCACGCCTGAACGTATCTTTGCCGAAGCCGGGAAGGAAACCACCGTTTCGCCCGCCGCAGAGAGGAACGAATTTGTCCGTGCCGACGGCAAGACGACGCTCCTGCTGTTCACCGGCAGCGACTGGTGCATCTGGTGCAAGAAACTTGAGAAGGAGGTCTTTTCGACGCCGGAATTCAAGAAAGGGATCGAGGGCAAGTACGAGCTTGTCGTCTGCGACTTCCCGCGAGACAAGTCCAAAATCGACCCCGCGACGACGAAACGCAACCAGGCGTTGAAAAAGAAGTTCAGCCCGCGCGGTTTCCCGACCGTTTTCGCGATCGCGCCAACGGGAGAGACCATCTGCTCGCTCGGCTATCACGAGGGCGGGCCGGAGGCTTGGCTCAAGTACGCCAAAAACGAAATCGCGATCGCCGATGTCGTCGCAACGTACCTCAAACCGTTCAACGACGAGTTCGACAAGCTCGACAACGAAATCTTCCCCCTCTTCCAGAAGGTCGAAGCCAAAAAGCTCGAAAAGAGCGCACTCGATGCCCCCCTCGCGAAGCTGCGGGAATTCGTCAAGCGGCTCGAATCGGCGAAGATGCCGGAATCCCTGGCCGCCCGCAAAAAAGACCTGCTCGACTATGCGAAGCACGTGGTCAAGGCGCTTGAAGAAGCGGGAAAATGAAAATGGACAGGGACGCGTTTTCCCGTTAAAATAGGCTTTTTGTTTGGAGTTGAGCGTTATGCAATACGATAAAAACCATGCTTTGATCACCACGGCCATTCCGGGGCTCCCCCCGCCCCGCAGCGGCAAGGTCCGCGACCTTTACGATCTGGGGGACAAGTTGCTGCTGGTCGCGACAGACCGCATCAGCGCGTTCGATGTCGTCATGCCCAACGGGATTCCCGACAAAGGCCGCGTGCTGAACAGCCTGAGCGTCTTCTGGTTCAGCCTCCTGAAGGACGTCCCGAACCACTTGATCACCGCCGACGTGGAGGAATACCCGGCGGAGTTGCAGTGCGTGAAGGAAGACCTGCGCGGCCGTTCGATGCTCGTCCGGAAGATCGACATGATCCCGTTCGAGTGCATCGTCCGGGGCTACCTCACCGGTTCCGGCTGGAAAGAGTATCAGAAAAGCCGCACGGTCAACGGACAGCCGCTGCGCGAGGGCTACCAGAACGCCTCGAAGCTCGACACCGTGTTGTTCACGCCCAGCACGAAAGAGGAGATCGGCGGGCATGACCGCCCCGTCACCCCTTCGGAACTGCGTGACGCGCTCGGCGCGGAGCTGGCGGGCGCACTGGAGTCGCTTTCCGTCGGCTGCTACACGAAGGCGGCGGACTATGCGGCCGAAAACGGCATCATCATCGCCGACACGAAGTTCGAGTTCGGGCGCGACGCCGACGGGACGATCGTCCTCGCCGACGAAGTCCTGACGCCGGATTCCAGCCGTTTCTGGCCGGTTTCCAGCTATTGCGTCGGCAGCAACCCGCCTTCGCTCGACAAACAGTTCGTACGCGACTGGCTGGACGCCATCCACTTCAACCACCAGCCGCCGGCGCCGGTGGTCGATGACGAGATCGTCGAAAAGACGCGGGCGAAATACCGCGAGGCGTACCGGTTGCTCGCCAAGCGCGAACTGGACTAATCCGCCGCCCCTTCCCGCAAAGAGACACCGGGAGTTCGCATGGACACCTCACGGCACAGGCAGGAGCTGCAACTGCTCCACAGCATCAGCTCGATCGTCGATCAGAGCCTGGATATGCGTTCGGTCGTCCATCCCATTCTCGACGCGCTCTCCGAATACCTCGGCTTCAGGCTGGCGACGATCACCCTTCTCCGTAAGGGTGGTGACGACATCCTGATCGAGGCGTCGCACGGGCTGACGCGGGAACAGGCGGAACTGGGGCGTTACAAGCTGGGCGAGGGCGTCATCGGGAAAGTCGTGCTGAGCGGCCAGGAGATGATCATCCCGCGCACCAGCGAATCGAAAATCTTTCTGAACCGGACGCGGCTCGGACGGAGTCCGGACACGGCGTACATCTGCGTGCCGATCAAGGAGAAGCAGGAGGTCGTCGGCGCCCTCAGCGTCTACCGCCCCTTCGCGCCGGACGCGCAGCTGCGCGAAGACGCGACCATTCTCGGCATCGTCGCCTCGATGCTCGCGCGCGCCGTACTGCTGCGCCGGAACGTCCTGGACGAACAGGAATCGTTGAAGGAGGAGAACCGCAAACTCCGCGCCGAACTTCTCCGCCGTTACCACCCGGACAACATCATCGGGAACTCCCGTGAAATGGAGTGTGTCTTCGACCAGATCCGGCAGGTCGCGAAGAGCCAGGCCACGGTCTTGATCCACGGCGAGACCGGGACGGGCAAGGAACTGGTCGCGAACGCCATCCACTACGCCAGCACCCGCGCCGACAAGCCCTTTGTGCGCGTCCATTGCGCGGCGCTTCCCGAAAGCCTGATCGAGAGCGAACTCTTCGGCCACGTGAAGGGCGCGTTCACCGGCGCGATCACCGACCGCAAGGGGCGCTTTGAACTGGCGGACGGCGGCACGATCTTCCTCGACGAAATCGGCGAGATCCCGCTCTCCATCCAGGCGAAGCTCCTCCGCGTCCTGCAGGAGCGCGAGTTCGAGCGCGTCGGCGGCGTGAAGACCGTCAAGACGGATGTCCGGATCATCGCGGCGACACACCGCGACCTTCCGAAGATGGTTGAAGAGCGCAAGTTCCGCGACGACCTCTACTACCGCCTCAACGTCTTCCCGATCTTCGTTCCGCCGCTTCGGAAACGCAAGGCGGACATCATCCTGCTGGCCGACTACTTTCTCCAGAAATACAGGCACGAATCCGGCAAGCCGGACGGGAAATTCTCCAACGACGCGATCGACCTGCTCATGCGTTACCCCTGGCCGGGGAACGTGCGGGAACTGGAGAACTGCATCGAGCGGGCCGTACTCCTTACCGACGGGGAGATGATCGACGCCTCCGCCTTCCCCGCCTCCGTCCAGCTCCCCGGCGAGAACCGTCAGGCCCCGCCGGCCGCCGCGCCAACCCTCGCGGAAGGCGCCTCGCTGGAAAAAATGGTCGGCGTGTACGAAAAGGCGATCCTTGCGGAAGCGTTGAAACGTAACCGGAACAATATCTCCGCGACCGCGCGCCACCTCCATTCCACGCCGCGCATCATCGGTTACAAGGCAAAGCAGTACGGACTCATTTGAAGAGAGGCGGCATGAAGAGGAAACGCACGCTCTGGACAGCGGCAAGCTGGATGGCCGCGCTCTCGCTACAGGTATTCGCGGCGACGGGCGCGGAAGATGTCGTCACACTCTTTTTTGACCCCGGCGTGAAGCGGCTCGACAAACCGATTGTCATCAAAGGGGCAACGCATGCGGTCATCGCGGGCAAGGGCCCCGGCAGGACGATCCTCTCCGGCGCACGGAAGGTGGACGCGCCGTTCGTGCGCGGCGACGACGGGGTATGGCGCGCGCCGCTACGGACGGACGGAGAGGTCGATCTTCTTTTCATCGACGGCCGCCGCATGGACATGGCGCGATTCCCGAACCGGGAACGCAGCGAGGGCATCTACGGCGTCTGGCGACTTGGCGACGGCGGACGCCCCGATCCCGCGCACGACCCGCTCGCCCCCGCTCGGACAAGACGTTGGAAACATCCACACGGCGCCTATCTGCATGCGTTGCACCGTTCGCTGTGGGGCGACCTTCACTACGTCGTGAAGGGTGTCGAACCCGGCGGGCGGCTTCAGCTGGAAGGCGGGTGGCAGAACAACCGCCAGACCGCGCCGCACCCGCGTTACCGTTTCATCGAAAACGTCCGCGAAGAACTGGATGCGCCGGGCGAATGGTTTCACGACCGTGAGCGCGGCACGTTGGAGGTCATCCCGTTTCCGGGACAGCGGCTCGAAGGGGCGACGGTTGAATACGCCTCGCTTGCGACGCTTCTACGGATTGAAGATTCCGCCGGCGTAACCGTCTCCAACATCGTCTTCTCGGGTACGGCGCGGACGTTCATGCGCAACCGCGAACCGATGTTCAAAAGCGACTGGACGCTCTGCCGCGAGGCCGCGGTGGAAATCTCACGCGCGAACGGCATCCAGATTGCCGACTGCGATTTCACGGATCTTGGAGGGAACGCGGTTGTCGTGAACGGGCGCGGCGAAAACATTGCCGTGACGGGATCGCTGTTCCGGGGAATCGGCGCGAACGGCGTAGTCTTCGCCGGATTGCGCGGTGCGTCGAGACTCGCGAAGACGGGCTACTGCGCGGAGGATCTGTCGAAAACAGACTGGACGCCCGGTCCTGCTTCGGACGACTACCCGCGTGACTGCCTTGTCGAAGACTGCCTCTTCCGCGACCTCGGAATCGACGAGAAACAGACCGCCGGCGTCTCGATCTTCGCGGCGTTGCGCGTCACCGTCAGGAACTGCACCATCTGCCGGCTCCCGCGCGCCGGGATCAATATCGGGACGGGGACGTTCGGCGGGCACGTGATCGAAGGCTGCGATGTCTTCGACACCGTCCTCGAAACAGGCGACCACGGCAGTTTCAACAGTTGGGGACGCGAACGTTACTGGCAGCCCAATCTCGCAGAAATGGAACGTGTCGTGGCGCAGACCCCCTCGCGTCCACGGCTGGACGCCCTCGAAACAACCATCATCCGCCGGAACCGCTGGCGGTGCGACCACGGGTGGGACATCGATCTTGACGACGGTTCAAGCTACTACCTGATTGAAGACAACCTCTGTCTCGCGGGCGGGCTCAAGCTGCGGGAAGGGTACGGGCGCATCGTGCGCGGGAACTACACGATGAACAACACGCTCCACCCGCACTGCTGGCCGGACGGATCGCACGACATCGTGACAAACAACGTCTTCTTCGGGGCCTTCCGCCCCGCCGGGCGGCAGATCTTCTGGGGCGCAGCCGTGACACCGAACACATACGCCCGCATCGACAACATACCGCCCCCGCCCTCCGGACCGTGGGGCGTCGTCTCGCCGCGCCTGAAAGCGTTCGCGGGCTGGCCGCGTATCGACCCGCCCCGTTTCCCCTCCCGTCCCGCCGCGGCTGCGCCAATCGAATGGCGGGGCATGAAGATCCGCGCCATCGACCCGCTACAGGAATTCTCGGCATTCGGCACACTGCCGGACGAAAAAGGTTTCGTCGTCGAAGGCGACGCGAAAGAGCCGTTCCGCGAAGGCGACCTCATCCTCGGCGAGAAACCGCCCCCCGCAACCGGCCGCGTGAAAATCGTCCGCAACCAGCAACGGACGGAACGTTGAGCGAAAAAATTTTCATTTCGTGATTGCCAAGCCCGCCGAGGGGTGGTATACTAGCCACTCCTTTTTGAGATGAGCAGTTTCGATTGCCCCATGGTGTAATGGTAGCACAACTGACTCTGGATCAGTTTGTTAAGGTTCGAATCCTTATGGGGCAACCACCTCCTCGCTCATTCATCAGTCACACGAAAGGCAACGAAAATGGCAATTAAGGTTGGTATCAACGGGTTCGGCCGCATTGGCCGTATGGTGTTCCGCGCAGCGGTCGAGAATTTCGCCAATGACATCGAGATCGTCGGCATCAACGATCTGCTCGATCCGGATTATCTCGCCTATATGTTGAAGTACGACTCCGTACACGGCATCTTCAATCACGACATCAAGGTTGACGGCACGAACCTCGTCGTCGACGGCAAGGCGATCCGCCTCACGGCAGAGAAGGA
>JAGAEL010000124.1 GCA_017613085.1 Kiritimatiellia bacterium
GCCACCGGTGCGGGACGCCCCGATGCGATGACGCACGAACTTCACGCGGCCTGTTTCGCGGCCTTCCGTTCTGCGGTTGAGGCGGGAACGCCCTTTGTCTGCGAAGGGTCTTCCGCCCGCAAGTCGGTCGCGCTGATTGAACAGCTCAGGAAGAGCGCGGAGGCGGAGGTATGAAGTTGCTGGTCACGGCGGGGCCGACCCGCGAATACCTCGACCCCGTCCGTTTCCTCAGCAACCGTTCAACCGGGAAAATGGGGTTCGCCGTCGCCCGCGCCGCCGCCGCGCGCGGCCATCTGGTGACGCTTGTCGCCGGACCGGTCTCCCTCCCGACGCCCGGCGGCGTGCGGCGCGTGGATATCGTCAGCGCGCGTGACATGCTGGCCGCCGTGAAACGCCGCCTGCGTTTCGCCGACGCCCTCGTGATGACCGCAGCCGTCGCGGATTGGCGGCCGGCCTCGGTCTCGTCCGTCAAACTGAAAAAGCTGGGTATGGACCGCGTGTTGGCGTTGGAACCGAACCCCGATGTCTTGCAGACCCTCCGCCCCTGCAAGGGGGGGCGGTTGTTTGTCGGGTTCGCGGCGGAGACGGGCGATCCGCTGCGCGAAGCGGAACGCAAGCTGCGCGTGAAGGGGCTTGACCTGATTGTCGCGAACGACGTCTCGCGCCCCGATTCCGGTTTCGCGGTGGATACGAACAAGGTGACGTTCCTCTCGCTCGCGGGCGGTTCGCTGCAACGGCTCGATCTCCCTCTTTTGACCAAGGACGAGGTGGCTGCGCGACTGGTCGAGTGGCTGGAACAAAAACGGAGCGAGGAGGCTTGATGGACTTTCTTTCGAAGATTCTTGCCGCCAAACGGGCGGAGGTCGCGGAAACCAAACGCCGCTTTCCGCTGGACGGGCTGATCGCCCGGCTGGAACGGCGGGACGCGGCGCGGGGATTCTGCCGCGCCTTGTCGAAACCGGGCGTGCAGGTGATCGCGGAAATCAAGCGCGCATCGCCCTCCAAAGGCGACCTCCGTCTGGATCTCGATCCTGCGGCCTTGGCCCGCGTGTATGAAGCCGGTGGCGCGGCGTGCCTTTCCGTCCTGACGGAACCGGCCTTTTTCAAAGGGTCGCTTGCTGATTTCACCGCCGCGCGTGACGCGGTTTCCCTGCCGGTCCTGCGCAAGGATTTCATTCTTGAACCGTACCAGGTCTTCGAGACGGCTGCCGCCGGGGCGGACGCGATGCTGCTCATCCTGCGTTGCGTGACGGAGGCAGAGGCGTCGGAACTTTTACGACTTGCGCTCGCGTTGGGGCTGGATGTCCTGGTCGAATGTTACGGCGCGGACGACGCGCGCCGCATCCCCGCCGTCTTTGCCGGAATCCCGCCCGAAACCTTGCGCGAACATATCGCCGTCGGAATCAACAACCGCGACCTTTCGACTTTTCAGACGGAAGTTTCCCACGCCGCGACGGTGGCGAAGGGTTTGCCGGACGGGTTGACCGTCGTCGCCCTGAGCGGGATCGGCGGGGTAGGCGACGTCAGGACGTTGCAGACGCTCGGTATCAACCGCTTCCTCGTGGGCGAGGCGCTGGTGCGTTCCGCCGATGCGGCGGGGACGCTCCGGGAATGGCGTGGACCGCTTGCGCCGGGCGTGAAGATTTGCGGCATCCGTTACCCGGAGACGGCGGCATACTGCGTGAACCGGGGCGCCGGGGCGTTGGGCGCGGTCTTCTATCCGCCCAGTCCCCGTTACGTGGCGCCCGTCGTGGCGCGGGCGATTTTCGAAGAGGTGCCGGAAAACGTCGCGAGGGTAGGGGTCTTCGTGAATCCGCAGCTTGACGCGGTGTTGGAGACGGCGCGGATCGCCCGCCTCACCACCGTCCAGCTGCACGGCGCGGAAACGCCCGCCACGATGCGCGCCGTGGCGGACGCGGGATACCGCGTGGTCAAGGCGGTGAAGTCGGCGGACGAGGCCGTCTCGCTCCCGCCCTTCGTCGGCGCGTTGCTTGAATGTTCGCGAGGAACGCTTCCCGGCGGGAACGGCGCGTCTTGGAACTGGGCGGAGGCGAAGCCGCTTTCCGCGCAGCGCCCGATCGCCGTCGCCGGCGGATTGACGCCGGAAAACCTTGCGTGTGCGGCTGCGGCGTCCGGCGCGGCGGCGTTGGACGTGAGTTCAGGCGCCGAGTCCTCGCCCGGCGTGAAAGACCGGGCGAAGATCGCCTCGTTTCTCGCCTCGGCGGCGGGGTTGCAGACAGGTCGTTTCTGGTTGTAAGGAATCAGGTTGATGAACGCAAATCCTTTTCTTGAAAAGTTACGGGGTATTCCGCAACGGCATGAAACCTTTGTCGGGGTGGATTCCGACGGCTGCGTCTTTGACACGCCGACGGTCAAGTTGCGCCGGTATTTTCATCCGATGATCATCGAACACTGGCATCTGGAGAAATGCGCCGACGCGCTCAACACGTGCGCGGAATGGGTGAATCTCGGATCGCGCTATCGCGGTTCCAACCGTTTCGCCGCGCTGTTGCGGACGTTCGACTACCTCTCTCGTTATCCCGGCGTCCGCGAGTCGGGCGTTCAACTGCCCTCTCTGGACGCCCTCCGCGCCTACGTCCATTCCGGGCTTCCGCTGGGCGTGCCGACGTTGCGGGCGGAAGTCGAGCGCACGGGCGACGCGCTGCTCGCCTCCGTGCTGGCGTGGAGTCTGGAGGTGAGTCGCCGCGTCGATACGGAGATGCAGCCCGTACCGCCTTTTGCGCACGTGCGCGAGGCGCTTGCCGCGATTGCCGCCGGAAGCGACATGGCGGTAGTCTCGCAGACGCCGGTCGCGGCGGTCGAGCGCGAATGGAAGGCGAACGGGATCGACGGGTTTGCCGGGTGCATCGCCGGACAGGAATTCGGTCCCAAAGCGGGACAGCTTCTTGCCGCGACCGACGGCCGTTATCCGCGTGACCGCGTCTTGATGATCGGCGACGCCTACGGCGACCTCGATGCCGCCCGTGAGGCGGGCGTATTGTTCTTCCCGATCTATCCCACCGAGGAAGAGGCCTCGTGGAAACAATTCTTGGAAGAGGCATATCCCCGTTTCCTCGCCGGTACCTTCGATGCCGCCTATCAGTCCGCCCTGATTCAGCGTTTCGAGACGCTTCTCCCGACCGTTCCGCCGTGGGAAACCAAGTAGGCTCGTTATTTTTCAGCGTTGCGGGATGTGCGAAGATTTGGTATCATAGGCACTCAAAGGAGAGAGTTATGCCGAGTTTCCCACGAGTTTTCCTTGCTTTGGCGTTCTTGTCGGTCGCGCTGCCCGCGGTTGCGCAGCTGGAGAAATTTTTGCCTGCGTTGAAGGGTGACTTTTCCCGTGAAGAGGTTGTGATCAGCGCGGACACGTTCGGCGTCGACCAGAAGACGGGCTGGGTCGATGCGAAGGGGAACGTCAAGGTCAAGGCGAGCGACCACGAGTTGACGGCGGACAAGGTGCGGCTCCATCGTGAAAAAGGCGACATCCAGGCGTCGGGAAATGTCGTGATCCGCCGTGCCGGGTTCGGTACCTGGACAGGGGAGTACATCGAGTACAACTACAAGACGGGGAAGGGGTTGACCAGCGCGGGCGACGTGGTCTCGAAAGATTTCCGGATCCATGCCGAGGAGGTGGAGCGGCGGGAGGACGGACGGTTCGACTTGAACGGGTTGGCGATGACGACGTGTACCAATGAACCCGGCCGCTGGCATTGGTGCGTGCGCGGGTCCGGACGCTACCGGGATAACGACTATGTCGAAGTCTTCAACGCCGTCCCGTATCTCTTCGGCGTTCCGTTCGCCTACCTGCCGTGGGCGTACCGCGATCTCGACACGCATTACGGTCTCCGCCTCATGCCGGGGTATACGTCGCGCTGGGGCGGTTACCTGATGACCGCGTACCTCTGGAACATCTTCCGTACAAAGGGCGGGTATGTCTTGGATGCTTCGACGCACGTTGACTACCGTTACCGTCGCGGGTTTGGTTACGGGCAGAATTTCCACTGGGATCTCCAGGAGTGGGGACGCGGTCATTTCGAGGCGTATTTCGCCGACGACCAGAATCCGCGTTCCAGCTGGCGCGACCGGAACTGGATTTCCGATTACGTGGAGGACCGCTACCGTTTCCGCCTCTTTCACAAGGCGGATGTCTCGCCCCGCGACCAGCTGATCTTTCATGGGACGTACGTGAGCGATTCCGTCATGCGGCACGATTTCTTTGAACACGAGGATCGCGGCGAGAGCATCCCGATGAACTACGCCTCTTACGAACACCGCGAAAACTACTTCGCCGCCGGGATCAACGCGAGCGGGCCGTTGAATGATTTTTATCCGGGCGTCGCGCATCTTCCCGAAGCGTGGCTGAACATCACGCCGCAACCGCTTTTCCCCGGTTTGAATTATGAAAGCCAGTCCCGCGCCGGATACCTCGAACGCCACTACAGCGAATACGAGAAGGCGGAGGACATCTACAAGTACTATCCCGGAAAATGGGCGGAATACAACACCCTGCGCCTCGAAACCGCGCATCGGCTGACCTATCCCTTCAAACTCTGGGACGCGCTGAGCGTCGTGCCGCGCGCCGGGTACCGGGGAACGTACTATGCGGATAACCGGCGTTACGAGGATATCTACCGTCAGAGCGGGGATTTCGGCGTCGAACTCTCCATGCGCGGCACGTCGGAATGGAACGGGGGCCGGCGGCATATCGTCGAGCCGTACATCGACTACAGTTACCAGCCGACCGACATCAGCGGGACACGCGGAACGGGGCTTTACTATTTCGACCGCTTCGACCGTACCCTCGGCTGGTTCGACCAGTTCGGACAGGACGGCGCGTGGTTGCCGTACGACTGGCACGGCGTCCGTCCCGGCGTCCGTAATTTCTTCCAGACGAAAGGGGAGGACGGCAAGGTCCGCACCTTCCTCGACATCGACGCCTACGGTATCGTGCAGTTCGACAGCGACGGCCCGAAGGGGGAGGAGGGTGTGCGCGACGTCGGGGCGAAAGCCGTCGCGGCTCCGACGAAGGACGTAGACGTGAAAGCCCAGGTGGAATGGGATACCGATGACGATTTGATCGCGTATGCGAACCTCGCCGCGTTTTACAAGGTGAACGAGAATTTCCGTTTCGGCGGCGGCTACCTCGGTCGCGACCACGACCTGACCGATTACGGGTATTCCCCGGTCGCGCAATGGAACCGCGTGAAGGAAAGCCTGGTCTACGCCGGTTTCACGCATGCGTTGAACGATCACTGGTCGTACAGCCCCTACATCCGCTTCGACGCGCGCGAGAACGACCTCGACGAAGTGGGCGGGTACATCCGGTTCCAGCTCGACTGCCTGGTCTTCCAGCTCCGGCTCGCCTACGTGAACGAGTATATGCGTATCGACGGAAGCGAACGCGGCGACGATTTCCGTGTCTCCTTCACCATGTGGCTCCGCGCCCAGAAGAAAGGCGATACCGACGAATGGCGCGCCTGGTAAGGCGGGGAGGTGTGTCTGATGGCGGTGTCCGTTTCCTTTGAAGGGATCAACAAGTTCTTCGGCGGTTTCCATGCGTTGAAAGACGTCTCCCTGACGATCAACGCAGGGGAACTTTTCTTCCTGCTGGGACCGAGCGGATGCGGGAAGACGACGCTTCTGCGTTGCCTTGCCGGATTCCACACGCCTGAATCCGGGCGGGTCTTGATGGATGGGCGCGACATCACCGCGCTTCCCCCGTACAAGCGCAACACGGGGATGATGTTTCAGAGTTACGCGCTCTGGCCGCATCTGACGTTGGCGGAGAATGTCGCCTTCGGATTGGAAATGCGCCATGTGCCGAAACCGGAAATGAAACGCCGTGTCCACGAGGCGCTTGAGATGGTGCATCTGGCGGACCGGGCGAAAGCGAAGCCGAACCAGCTTTCGGGCGGGCAGCAGCAGCGCGTCGCGCTGGCGCGCGCGCTGGTGATCGATCCGCTCTGCCTGTTGTTGGACGAACCGCTGTCGAACCTTGACGCGAAACTCCGCCTGGAGATGCGCGTGGAAATACGGCGGATCTGCAAAGAGCGCGGGCTCACCGCGATTTACGTGACGCACGACCAGAAGGAGGCGTTGTCCATCGCCGACCGGCTGGCGGTGATGCGCGGCGGCGTTATCGAACAGGTCGGGTCGCCGTCTGCCGTCTACCGTTCCCCGGTCAACCGGTTTGTCGCCGAGTTCATGGGTGAGGGGAATTTTCTGGACGGCGAGGTGGAGACGGTTTCCGGCGGGGGCGGGACGGTCCGGACGCCGCAGGGTGTTTTCACCGTCGAAAAACTTCCCGGAGGCGCGTCGGCGGGAACGCGCGCGACGCTCTGCATCCGCCCGGAGGCGGTGTGTTTTTCCGGTGCGCAGCCCGGTCTTCCGAATTATTTTTCCGCAACGGTGAAAGAGAGCGTCTACCTCGGCGAGGTCGCTCAGCACGAACTGGTTCTCCCGGATTCCGGATTCCTGTTCAAAGCCTACGAGTTGAATCCGCTTCCCGGAAAGACCTGCTCCGGGGTGACCGTTTCTTTCTGGATCCCGCCGGGACAAGTCATCGCGTTACCCGTCGCGTAAAGGTGGCATTTCACCCCTTAGGAGGGATCCGGGTGTGGACTTGCCCCGGGGGTCGATCTTGACGTGGCCTGTTGGATGAGGCGTTTCATCTGGCAGACCATGTACATCGGTAACGATAAGAGAGAAAATCTGCATACACGGCCAAGACTGTCCGTTACTTCCGCATGTTCGAGCAGAGAGGGCTTGTCGGCATTGAATCGTACGGCAAAATGGCGATTCTTCTCGTTTAGGAACACATGAAGCGACTTGAGGCTTCCGGTTTTACCCCCCTTCACTTCGACGGGGATGATGTCTGCGCCCATCTGGATGATGTAGTCAACCTCCGAACATGAACTTTTTGCTTCTCTGATCCAGCAATAGGCACAAGGCGGTTCATATTCCCTGCCGGAATAAAGGAGGTGCTGTCCGATGAACTGTTCGCAGATTGCGCCTTTGTTCGCGAGGAGGAGGTCGCCGTCGTCTGTAAAGTCCACAAGGTTTAAACCGAGCGCATGACAGGCGAGCCCCACGTCGAGGAATAGGGGTTTGAACGTTTCGTCATCGGCTTCCCCGCCGAGGGGAATTCCGTTCGCCGATGTATGGCAAACCTTTGCGGCGATTCGCGCGAGCGCCAGACGTTTGAATGTCTTTGCCAGGTCGCGGGATTTTTCACCTGGGTCGATCTTAGAATAGACGAGTTTCCTGCCTATCATGGATGGAATCTTCGTGAACACTTTCTGTAGTAATTCCGCATTCGCCCTTCTGCCATATTTCGGGAAGTCGTCGTGATAGGTGGTCAGTATCGACGCGAGTTCGCGATCTGCTTCTTCGATTCCTCCGGTCGTATAGGCTTGTGCCGCTGCGGGCATCCCTCCGATAACAAGGTAACGTTTGAACCATCGGGAGAGTTCGTTATGCATGGCATCTGGGACTGTGTTCCCGATACCATACCGTCCTAACCAGTCCACAAGGCCGGGACAACCTGCGGCAAGAAGGAATTCCTCAAAGTCAAGCGGTGGAAGGTACATATACTCGATCCGGCCTACGGGCATGGGGAAAGCCTTGCTTACGCCGTCCCCTGCGGCATCCAGCATGAATTCAAGAAGCGATCCTGCGGCAATCACATGAAGCCCCGGACGCTTCTCGTAGAAGTAACGGAGCGCCTCAAAAACGTAGGGTTCCGCAGCCTGAAGTTCATCAAGGAACAGAAGAGACTCTCCCTCCTTTAGGGGAACGGAAAAACGGGAAGAGAGTAATTCGCAGATCACATCCGGCTTTTTTGACTCGAAAAGGGGGATAAGCGTAACATCCTCTTCGAAATTCAGTTCCAGGAAATACGAGAAGTTCTTTCTCGCGAATTCTCGTATAAGATAGGTTTTACCGACCTGGCGCGCACCACGCAGAATCAGGGGGTGCCGATTCGGACGCTCCTTCCATTGCTTCAGTTTCTCTTCAAAAAAACGCTTCATTTTCTCCTTCCTCCGCGCTTCAAGGCCGTATTATGGCACTTATCTGGTCGAAAGACAAGGTTGTTTTTGCATGATTTTGGTCGAAAGACAAGGTTGTTTGTGCGAAATTTTGGTCGAAAGACAAGGTTGTTTTGGTTTTCCGGGGTGGTTGACGTGCGAACACGTAACCACGGAGAATAGGGAGGGACGCGCCCCGTCGCGTCCGTTCCTATGCGCCGCATGAGGACGGACACGACAAAAACTGTCCTTCCCGTGAGCGGCGTTAGCCGCGAAGCAATCCGTGTCTGGACTAGATTTTACCTTACGCCAGCGTTATCCACTCCGTCGTGAACGTGCGTCCCGCCAGTCCGAAGGAGTTGCGGGGAACGGCGGTGAAACGGATTTCCCCCTTGGGCAGTTCGTCCTTTGCGAACAGGCAGATCGTCGGGAGTTTGGCGCGGGGATGTTCCGGCGCCTGGTTGAAACCTTCGGCGAGTACCCGCTTGGCGAGTTTTTCGCCGGATTTCGACTCGGCCGTGATCTCGTAGTTGAAGAGGCGCGCGTTCCGGTCCGGGAGGGCGGCGGGGGCGGTGATCCGGACGGATGCCTTTTCGACGGAAGGCACCGTTACCTTTTTGTCCTTGGATTTTCCGCCACGGTTCTTCGCCGTCACTTGTTCGACCTTCAACCCGGCTCCGGCGGCGAACTGCGGGGCGCGCAGTTTCTTCGCCCGCTCCGTGAACGCGAAGGGCTTTGACTCGGCGGCGGGAAGCGGCATTACCCAGTCGTCCCCGACATCGATGTCGGCGAGGAACTCGCGGCGTTTCACGACGATACAGTCGTCGTAGACGCTCCAGAGCATTCCCTGTCGGCAGTCGCTCCCGTGGTACTTGGCCATCATCTTCCGGGCGTCGAGGAGCGCGGCGTCCCGTCCGAGGGCGACCGTGTTCTCGTAACCGTTCGGGGCGAATTCATTGTAGGGATGGCCCGTGTAGCGGAGTGAGCTGGTCCCCACCGAGGTGAACGCGCCCTGCCAGATCGAACGCTCGTCCGTGAGCGTGTAATGGGAGTGCCCGGAAAAGGCGACGGCGTTCGGACGGCTGGCGAGCGCCTGGGTTACGTACCCTTTGTCGTGCCCCCATGCCCAGGGGCCGTAGCACGTGTCTTTGGGATGCGGGTGCTGCGCGTAGAAGAAGGGGAGCGCCGGATCGATCGATTTGCCTTTTGTCGCCAGGAAATCAGAAAGCCGGCTGAAGCCGTAGACCCGTTTCCCGTTCGGTGCGCTCGTGTCCCAGTGGCAACCGATGAACGAGTAGCCTTTGACGGTCTTCAGGTAAATAGGCGCGTAGTCTTCATGGAAAACCTTTTTCCACCATCCCGCCATATCCTTCTGGAGGATGTGCCGGTTCCGTTCGGCCGCGTCCGGATACGCCCTTGCGGCAAAACCGCCGTAGTTGTATCCCTCCCAGTCATGGTTTCCCGTGACGAACACCTTTTCGATTGGACGCCCGTCCGGATAACGGTCGCCGGGGAAGACGGCGTACCAGGTTTCCGCGACGGCCGCGAGCTGTTCGCCCATCCCTTTGTCGGCCATGTCGCCCGCGATCAGCACGGCGTCGACGCCCTGTTCGCGGAACCATTCAAGCGTGTGGCGGAAGGTGAGGCTGTTGCCGAACGCGGACATCTTTTCGTTTGCGCCGATCTTCGTGATGTGGATGTCGGAGACGACGCCGAAACGGATTTTGGGCGTGACGCCTTTCTTGTCCACGTTCCCGTAGGCGAAGCGAAGCCCGCCGAACGCGCCGAACGCCGCCGTGCCGCCAATGAACCAACGCCGCGAAACGAGCGGCGCACCTCCTCGAACCTGTGTCGTCATTTTGTTATTCTCCTAACGGATCTGCCGTCACCGTCACCGAACGTCGGCAATCCTCCTGATTGAAACGCCCGTCAGTCTATTCGGTTCCGGCTCCTTTTTCAAGACAAATCGATTCGCGGATACATCCTTCGTTCCGCTACCTCACCGTCACCGTCCAGGGACCGCCGGAGGGCTTTTTCAACGTCGCCTCGCCGGTTCCCGTGTCGGCGACCACGAAACCGATGACCTTCACCGTGTATTTCTTCAGTTTCGGTTTGGCGGCGCCGGCGTTGGTCGCGTACATCTTGAACGAGCCTTTGAACATCCCCGTCTTGTACGCATACGCGAGTTTCAGTCCGGAGACATTCTCCCCGTCCGCGACAGGCAGGTCGTACCGAACCGCGCCGCCCTCCTTCACCTTGACGTATTTGAGCGTCTTCGCCTTGGCGATGTTCCACTTCGCGCCGGTGACGGCCACTTTCATATTCAAAGGCAACGCCTTTTCTACCCGCGCCATTCCTGCGCCGAAGGAAGGGACGGGATCGAACGTTCCGCTGAAGAACATTGTCCGGCTGGCCATCTTTCCGCCCACCTTGGCGGTGCGCGACGAAATAACGGTGCCGTCCTCCGTCTTGTCGATCGTTCCTCCCGACGTCTCGTAGGCGGCGTTCTTCAGGGAGAACATCCCATCCGAAATCATCTCAAGCGTCATCTTCCCGATACCGCCCTTAAACGTGAGCGTCACCGGACCGCCGTTCAGCGTCCCCGCCGTCGAGCTGACCTTCTTCCCGTTCATCAGCGTGGCGGTCGCCTTGACCTTCACGCCCTTCTTCCCCTTCTTGCCGAACTTCACCTCCATCACGCCCGAAAGCTTTCCCGTCGCGTTGTACAACGCGCCCCGTACCGTCTGCGCCTTGGCGAACTTCGCGTCCACCACCCCCGCGTACTTGACCTCGTCGTAATAGGTGACCGCCATGTCGGCGGGACATTCCTTAAAGACGTTCGTCAGGGCGGGATTCCCCTTGAAACGGCTCGGAAGCAACACGCTCATGAGTTTGTTACATCCATAGAAGGCATAAAAGCCGATACTCTCCACGCCGTACGGAATCCTTACGTTCGTCAGGGAGGTCTTACGGAATGCCTGGTTGTCTATCCTCTTCAAATTTTCGCCCAGCGTTACGGATGCGAGTTTGTTGCATCCGTCAAATGCGAGGTAGTCGATCACTTCAATGCCGGTTCCAAGTTTCGCGGAAACAAGATTGTAGCAGTTATAAAATGCGCAACCCCCGATACGCTTTACACTGTCGGGAACTTCAAGGTATTTGAGATTCTCTGCGCTGGGATTGCGGTTGCAGCTAAACGCGCCCAGACCGATCTCGGTGATCCCGTCGGGGATGGTGAGGGTTTCGGGGCAGGGGCCGAGGAAACCGGCCAGCTTGCCGCCTTCCATGACGATTAACGAAAAACCATCGTCCGCACGCGCCGTGCGCCAGGAAAGCCGGAAGTTGCCGCATTGCCAAAAATCACCGCCCTGGACGCGGATGAAGTAGGTGACGCCCGGTGTGACGGCGAACGGGAGGACACCGTCGCCGTAGTCATAATCGATTCGGGAAAGGTAATCGACCGCCGTCCCCGTATAAATGGAGAGGCATGGCTCAAAATCGCTACTGTCCACCATGAAGGCGACTTGCGTCACGCCGGAGGGGGGCGTCCACTTCCACCACAGCGAATTTTCCTCCGTGTCTGCCGCTTCACTCACTTTCGGTTCGCCCGGTTCACCCGTCGCGATGATATTACACCCCGTTACGGTTCCCGCGCTGCCGGTCAACTCGATCGCGTCCGCCCAGTTGTCGTTCGCGTTCATCCGGGCGTTGAGCGGCGTGTCCAAGAAGGCGTCCACATCCACACACAGGTGTGTTTGATTATTGAAAATGATTTCATTTAAGGAAGTACACGCTTCAAAAGCGAACGTCTTGATTTGCCAGTAACTTTTTCCGGGAGGGAACGCCACCCGCGTGAGGGCGGTTTTTGCGAAGGCTCCAAAACCGATTCGGCCCTCGTCGTCATCGTTTTCGTACCCGAACGTCACGGAGGCAAGGTTGTCGCAGTGGTAGAAAGCGTAATTGCCGATCTCTTGCACGTCTTGGAGGGTGACGCTTGTGATGGCATCGCATCGGCTGCGGTCATACTCGCCGTCGAACGCAAAGGATTGAATTTCACGGACCCAATATTCGACAGAATCGACATACACGTATCGGGGAATGACGAGGTTCGACGGATAGGAAGAACCGTCGATGCCCGTAATGGCGGCATTATGCCCGTCGTCGGAATAGTCGAATTTCCACGTTACGCCGTTTGCGTCCGTCCATGTGGCACTACCGTCGCAGTAGGCGGCGGAGACAAGGCAGGCCGCCGTCAGAACCATGAGTCCGTGTTTCAAGAAAGATGTCGTCATCGCGCTTATCCTCGTAGAAGCTGATTCCCCGCGGGAGAACGTTGTTCTGCTCCAGACAGAAAACACCAGCCTTATACCAGAATGAACCGGTATCCGCAAGAAAGAATTGCAATCTGGCATTGACAGGGAGGGGGGGAGGTGGCAGAATTTTTCCTGTTTTTGAATGGAAAGGATGATCTATCTTGAAACTCTCACTTGATTCGATTTTGAACGAGAAGCCGGCGTGGGAAAAAGCCGGCGTGAAACTGCCGTCTTTCGATATCGCCGCTATGCGTGCGCGTACGGAGGCCGCGCCGGAATGGATCCATTTCGGCGCGGGGAATATTTTTCGCGGCTTCATCGGTTCGCTCGCCCAGCGGCTGCTGGACGCGGGGCTTGCGGAGACCGGCATCATCGCGTGCGACACCTTCGACTACGACATCATCGACCGGATGTATACGGCGCAGGACAACCTGACGTTGAACGTGCTGCTCAATCCGGACGGCACGGTTTCAAAGGAGGTTCTGGCGGGTGTCGCCCGGGGGGTGAAGGCGGACTTCTCGGATCCGGCGGCGAAGGCCGCGCTCCGTGCCATTTTCCGTGCGCCGTCGTTGAAAATGCTATCGTTCACGATTACCGAGAAAGGCTACCAGCTGCGCCGTCCCGACGGTTCGCTCCTTCCCGTGGTGGAGGCGGACATGAAGGACGGCCCGGAGACGAGCCGCCATGCGATGGCGGTCGTCGCCGCGCTTTTGTTGGAACGCTACCATGCGGGGAAGCTTCCGCTGGCGGTCGTCTCGATGGACAACTGTTCGCACAACGGAGAAAAGCTCAAGGCGTCCGTCGTGGAAATGGCGAAGGCGTGGGTGGCGAACGGGTTCGCGCCTGCGGACTATCTCGCCTACCTAGAGGACGAAGCGGTTGTTTCGTTTCCTTGGTCGATGATCGACAAGATCACGCCGCGCCCGCACCCGCGTGTCGTCGAGATGCTGGCGAAGGACGGCATCGAGGGGATGGAGCCGATCGTCACCTCCAAGAAGACGTTCATCGCCCCGTTCGTCAACGCGGAAAAACCGCAGTATCTCGTCATCGAAGACCGTTTCCCGAACGGGCGTCCCCCGCTGGAGAAGGCGGGGGTCTACTTGACCGACCGCGAGACGGTGAACAAGACGGAGAAGATGAAGGTGACCACGTGCCTGAATCCGCTCCACACCGCGATGTCGATGTACGGTTGCCTTCTCGGCTACACGCTCATCTGCGAAGAGATGAAGGATGCGGACATCGTGAAGCTGGTCAAACGGCTGGGGTATGTCGAAGGGCTTCCCGTTGTGGTCGATCCGGGGATTCTTTCGCCCAAGGCGTTTATCGACGAGGTCGTGAACGAACGTCTTCCGAACGTGTTCATGCCGGACGATCCACGGCGCATCGCGACGGACACGTCGCAGAAGGTGGGTATCCGTTTCGGCGAGACGGTGAAGAGCTATCTCGCGACGGGGCGGGACCTCCGGGGCCTTGTCGCGCTCCCGCTCGCGCTCGCGGGGTGGATGCGCTATCTTCTCGCGGTCAACGACGCGGGCGAGCCGATGGAGGTTTCGGCGGATCCGCTCAAAGACGAACTGCAGGCGCAGCTTGCCGGAATCGTCTGGAACGATCCTTCCACCGGCGCGGGGCGGCTGCGGCCGATCCTCGCGAAGGTATCGATCTTCGGCGTCGACCTTACGCAGACGCCGCTCGCCGCCAAGATCGAAGGGTACTTCCTCCGCTTGCTCGAAGGTCCGGGCGCCGCCCGCCGTCTCCTTCGCGCCGAACTCGCGTGACCTGCATCAAGAAACAAATCGCCGACAGCCGGCGACGGGGATCGACGGCTATCGGCGGGTAGATGTCCTGTTCGTCAGACGATCGTGCTGACGACCGAGTAGCCCTGGATGGCGGCCTTGATGTCATCCGCCAGGTTGGCGGAGACCGGCTTGTCCAGACGGAAGATCGCCAGCGAGCGCTTCGACTTCGCGTTGTGCGGGTTGCGCATGTCTTCGATGTTGATCCCCGCGTCGGCAAGACGGCGGGCGATCGTCGCGATCACGCCGGGGCGGTCGTCATACAGGCAGAAGAGCGTGATGCCCTTCGGCTCGAAGTAGAGGCGGTCGAACTCGTCGATCCGGGCGACGGTCTGGACGCCCTCCGTCACCGTCCCGCGCGCGCTGTAGCTCTTCAGGCGCTTGTCGGGCTGTTCCACCGAGATGTCGATGGTGATGGAGTTGCCGTACCCCTTGTCGGTGTTCGTCTCGCGGTCGATGTACTGGATGCCCCGGTCTTCCAGGAACTGTTTCGCCGCTTTGAAATCGTTGTAACGGTCGAATTCGCGGCAGATGCCGGACAGGACGGAGACGAGCAGCCACTTGCCGTAGGGCTTCAGGTCGCCGTAGAAACTGGTCTCGATCAACTTGACCGGGACGGTCTCGCCGGAAATCTGGCGGACGAGGGTCGAAAGCGTGTAGGCGAGTTCGCAGTAGGCGCGTTCGAGCCCGGCGGGGATGTCGCGGTTGACGATGCAGGCCAGGTCGCCTTTTTCATCGAGGTCGATCAATTCCTCTGCGGCGCGGACGGCGGCGTTGTGGTTCGCCTCGAAGGTGTTCGCGCCGAGGTGGGGCATCATGATGTCGGCGATGTCCGCGTTCGGTTTCTCGCCTTCGGCGTCTTTCGGGTAGACGTCGTTCAGGTAACGCAGCTTCTTGGCGGCTTTGACGGCCCGGAGCGCGTCTTCATCGACAATCCCGTAGCGGGCGCAATTGACGATGGTCGCGCCGTCTTTCATCAAGCCGATCAGTTTTTCGCCGACAAGCCCGCGTGTCGAATCGAGCAGGGGGACGTGCAGGGTGATGTAGTCGGCGTTCGTGAAAATCTCTTCCAGCGTGGCCGGCTCGATCCCCATGTCGCGCACGCGGTCGCTCGGGATCAACGGGTCGTAGCCGAGGATGCGGTTGTCGAATCCGCGCAGGTGCTTCGCGACGAGGCGGCCGATGTGTCCGAGACCGACGATACCGACGGTCTTGCCCGTCAGTTCGCGTCCCATAAGCTGTTTCTTTTCCCATTTCCCGGCGCGGGTGGAATTGTCGGCATAGACGATGTGGCGGGCATCGGCGAGGATCAACGCGATGACCTCTTCGGCGACGCCGTTGGAGTTTGCGCCGGGGGTGTTGAGCACATCGACGCCGTTCTTGCGCGCGTGTTTGCAGTCGATGTTGTCGTATCCGGCGCCGGCGCGGACGACCGTCTTTAACGAAGGCAGCTGGTCGAGGATTTCCGAGGTGATTTTTTCACTTCGGACGATGAGCGCGTACGTGTCGGGATGGGCTTTTACCAGATCTTCCAACGGCGTCTTCGCGTCTTGAATCACTTCATACCCGCCGTGACGTTGCAGAATCTCGGCAGCGGCGGTATCCAGCTTGGTCGGTATCAATACCTTCTTCATGTTCGGTGCTTTCTCTGGTGGGACGGTTCGCGATTCGTCCCGTCCGCGGTCGGATGGAACGGCCTTGACACCCCGTCCCGGCGTGTCAAAAGAGGTGTCAGTATACACCTTTCCCTGTGAAAAGCAAGAATCTGTATGTACCTTTCGCTTGATTTTTCCCTTCCTCGGGAGTATGCTAAAGGGCAACACGTTTCAACGCCAAAGGGATTTTGCATGTGTTCAGGTGACGCTCTGCTGTTCGTCTTGCAACTCGGCGTGACGCTTCTGTCCGCTTGGTTGGGGGGGCTTCTTTTCGCCAAATGGAAGTTGCCCGTCCCGCTTGGCGCGTGTGTCGCCGGTTTTCTCGCGGGGCCTTTCGCCTTGGGCGGGTTGCCGCTGCCCGGTTTCCCGGATGGGCTGCTCGCTTCGTTCGCGAAAGGGACGGCCTTTCAGGCGATGGTGTTTTTCTGTGCGATCCCCTATCTGTTCGCGATGGGGATGGAAACCGATCTCGGGATTTTCCGCAAACCCTGCTCCGGCGCGGCGGCGGGGATATGCGGCGGCCTTGCCGCCGCGCTCGCGGGGGCTGGCGTCGTTTGGTGGCTGTTGCCGGGAACGCCGTCCGTCGCGACGCTCTTGCTCGCCGCTTCGGTGGCGGCGGCGGGGGGCATGGGGTTGGCCTCCCGCGTCCTCGCCGACCGGAACCAGCTGGCCGCGCCGTTCGGCCGTCGCGCCTTCGCGGGGACGCTTGCGCTCGACCTTTTCACGCTGGCGCTTCTTGCCGCCGGCGTACACTGCTCGTCGGGGAACTCGTGGGGTTCTTTCGGAACGGGGCTTGCGGCGGCGCTCGGCTGTTTCCTGCTGGTCCGCAAGGTTGACCGCCGTCTGGCCCGGCGGGGTTCCGCCGCGCAATGCCTGGTTTTCGCGCTCGGCCTTCTTTTCCTGTTGACCGGGGTGCTGCGCCTTCTCGCGTTGCCTTCGTGCGCGGGGGCGTATCTGCTCGGGCTCGCCTACGCGCGCTCGGAGGCGAAGGAGCGCCTGGCCCGGTTGTTGCGCGTCCCGTTGTCGGTCTGCCTCTTGACGCTGGCCGCGCTGCTGGGGATGGCGGTGGATCCCGCAGCGGACTGCCTTTATATGTCGTTCACTACCAGCTTCAAGAAGGTGGACTTTGACGGCAACGTACTCGCCAGCGTGGATTCGCTGAACGGCCACCTCGGCGCCATGGTGTTCGACCCGGTGGGCCGGAAGGTCTACGCCTCCCTGGAATGCAAGGACGACGAGATCGGCAGCAGCATATCGTCCCACCTCGGGGCGGAGGCGTACAGCAGGGAGAACACCCGGTTCTATATCGCCGAATTCAACGTTGACGCCCTTACGGAGCCCGGGACCCCGGCCGCCAGGGTGATGAAAACCTACCTCGTGGACGAGGCGGTGCGGGACTACAAGACC
>JAGAEL010000125.1 GCA_017613085.1 Kiritimatiellia bacterium
AGGGGGACGCGTGGCCCCCGCGCCGAAACCGCGCGCACGGTTCGCCGTGCTGCGGATTCCGCGCGAGACGCTGCGCCGCCGGATCGCCGCCCGCGTGGATGCGATGTTCCGAGCCGGGCTTTTGGAAGAGACGGAACGATTGACCGCCCTCTACCCACAATGGTCGCAGACCGCCGCCGGCGCGATCGGTTACGCCGAAGCGCGCGCCGTATTGGAGGGCGCGATGAAACTTGGCGAGGCCAAGCAGCGGATCGCCGTGCGGACGAACCAGCTGGCCAAGCGACAGGAGACATGGTTCCGGCATCAGGCGGATCCGGTGTGGATCGACCTGGAGGGGAATGAACCGCCGGACGTCGTGGCGGAGAAAGTGGAATGTGCATGGAGGGAATATGGGCCGAACCGAATCTGAACCGGCGTTGACCATCCGCGACCTTCCGGTCGATATGCGGCCGAGGGAAGAATTCAAACGGGCCGGTGCGAAGAACGTGTCGAACGAGCTGTTGCTCGCCATCCTGCTCCGCTCCGGCGTACACGGGCAGAACATTCTCGACTTCGCGCGCGAACTCCTCCGCAAGGCGGGCGGGTTGAGCAAACTCGCCCAGATGCGTTATCCGGAACTTTGCGCCTTAAAGGTGAAGGGGCTCGGCGAAGTGAAACGACTTGAACTGGCGGCCGCGATTGAACTCGGTTCCCGTATCGCCGACGAACTGCGCGACCGTCTTGGCGAAGAACCGTTCCACATCCGCGAACCGGCAGACCTCTACCGCCTCATGCGTCCGTTGACGGAAAATCTCCGGCACGAACGCTTCTGGATCGTCCCGCTGAATACGCGCAACCGTCTCATCGGGACGGAACCGGTCCAGATCGCGCAAGGCGGGATCGACTCCGCACAGGTTTCGGCGCGGCAGGTTTTCGAACAGGCGGTACGGCACGGCGCGGCATCGGTCATCCTCGTCCATAACCATCCCTCCGGCGATCCGTCGCCCTCGCGACAGGACATCGCGTTGACACACCGGCTGACGGAGGGCGCGAAGCTGCTCGAGCTCCGGATCCTCGACCATGTGATCGTCGGGCGGCCGTCAGAGATTTCACCCGGCTACGTCTCCTTGAAGGAGGCGGGCGTGATAGCGGACAAGTAAAAAAGGAGTCAGGACATGAACAGACGGGATTTTCTTCAGTTGGCAGGGATTGCCGGATTGACGGCGGCGGGCGGATGCCGCACACTGGACCAGATTTTCGAAGGAGGGGCGGGCGTCGTTCCCTGGAGCGGATGCAACATGGCCGGATTCCGGGTAGACCCGCTGTCCGTGGTGCGCGTGGGCGTCATCGGCGTCGGCCAGCGCGGACCGGGACACGTGAAGACGCTCTCGCGAATTCCCGGCGTGCAGATCGTCGCCATCGGCGACCTCTACGCCAACCGCACGGCGAGGGCGGCAAAGATCGTCACGGATGCGGGACACCCCGCGCCGCAAGAGTACAACGGAAGCGACGAAGCGTGGCGGGGTATTTGCGAACGGCCGGATGTAGACCTCGTTTACATCTGCACCCCGTGGCTCCTGCACACGCCGATGGCGGTCTATGCGATGACGTGCGGGAAACACGCGGTCTCCGAGGTTCCCGCCGCCGTCACCGAAGAAGAGTGCTGGGAACTGGTGAGTACGGCGGAGGAGACGCGCCGCCATTTCATGATGCTGGAAAACTGCTGCTACGGATACAACGAACTGCTCGCCCTTTCGCTCTGCCGGAAAGGCGTCCTGGGCGACCTCGTCCACGGCGAAGGCGCCTACCTGCACGACCTCTCCGACGCCAAGCTCACGCCGGAGGATACGGGCGGCTATCAGGGACGCTGGCGGTTGGAGTGGACGAAACAGCACACCGGCAATCCCTACCCCACGCACGGACTCGGACCGATCTGCCAGTACATGAACATCAACCGGGGAGACCGTTTCGAGTTCCTCACCAGCGTCAGCACCGACATTTTCCGGATGCCGCGGAAGGCCGCCCGGTCGCTCGGCGAAAAGTCGCCCGAAGCGAAACACGCCTACTATCGGCAGGGGGACATGAACACGACCATCATCCGCACGTACCGCGGACGCACCATCCTTCTGGAACACGATACCACCAGTCCCGAACCTTATTCGCGCATCAACCTGATCAAGGGGACCAAGGGGATTCTCTCCGACTATCCCCTGCGCATCGCGCTGGAACCGTCTCCGCACCGCTGGATGGACGAAAAGGCGTTGGCCGAGTTGAAAGCGAAGTACGAACACCCGCTCTGGCAGAAGAACGGGAACGCGGCGAGACAGAGCGGCGGGCATGGCGGGATGGACTACCTGATGAACCTCCGCCTCATATACTGCCTGCGAAACGGGCTTCCGCTGGACATGGACGTCTACGACGCGGCCGCCTGGTCCTGTCTCGTGGAATTGACGGAACGTTCCGTTTTGAAGAACGGGCGTCCCGTGGACATCCCGGATTTCACGCGAGGCGGATGGAAGACCGCCGAGCCTCTGGGCATCGTGAACGTCTAACACGACTTCGAGGCGAGAGACGGACATGATTGAAAAAAAGCTTATCTCGGTCATCATCCCGACTTTCAACCGCGCACAGATGGTTTGCGACTGTATCGCGAGTGTCCTCGCGCAAAAGGACGCGGCGTTTGAGGTCATCGTTGTGGATGACTGTTCACCGGACGACACCGGGGAACAAATCCATTCCAGATTCGGGAACGATCCCCGCGTCAAGTATCTACGCAACACAAAAAATTCTTTCCAGGCGGTTTCCCGAAACAATGGCGCAAAGATCGCGAAAGGCGATTATCTTTTTTTCTTGGACGATGACAATCTGCTCAAACCCGATGTCGCCGTTGAATTGTTGGCCTGCCTTGGGAGGCACCCTGACGCCGGGCTTATCGCGCCGCTCGCCATACACCAACGCCCCGGACGCGAAAACGCCATTTGGACATTGGGCAGCGATTTCAACCGTTGGACTTCACAACCGAAAGACAATCTGCCCAGTTTACCAATCGGGCAATTGCCCGATTCCCCCATCGACTGGCCGACGACATATAGCCCCAACGCATTCCTTGTTCCGCGCACCGTATTTGACGAAGTCGGCGGTTTTGAAGAATCCTACGAACAGATATTTGAAGAGTCCGATCTGGGATGGAAGATTGTCGAACACGGGTATTCGGCATGGATTACCACGGCGGCGCAAACCGACCATCTCGGATTCCTTGAACCGGGGTGCGTACCCGCGCTACGCCACCTCGGAATCGAGAAAAAGGCGCGAACCTACTGTTTCGCGCGCAACCGATTGCGTTTCGCCAGACGGCATTTCAATTTCCTACAGGCACTCTCTGTGACCTTCGTGTTCGCGCCGCTCTCCGCGCTGTACTACGGACACGTCGCGCTCAAAAACCATCGCCCCGACATTGCGTGGGCGTACCTGAAGGGAACCCTCGCGGGCATCTTCGGACTGTAGTTATTTTTTATCGAGACCGTTGTCTGTGATGACCTTCTGGATGGCGGCACGGAAACCGCAGTCCGCCGGGAAGACTTTGCTACGGATGAGTACGTTGAGGTCGTTGCGGATGGCGAAGAGTTCGTTTTTCTTCGCCTTGATGCCTTCCGCGTCGAGACGGGACAGCCCGTCGAGATACGCCTGTTTCATCTCCGTGTACTTCGCCCAATAACCGTCCTTGTCATAGGAGAGGACTTCAAGGATACCGCGAATCCCGTTCCCCGGATTGCCGGTGTCGATCTTCGCGGCGAGCGCGGCGGCCGTCTTCTTGCGGAGCGCGGCGACATCCTCTTCCTTCGCGAGGTACGTGCCGTGCGTGGTGTTGGCGTAACGGCAGGGCAGTTCGCGCACCCACACGTTCCGGAAGTGGACGGGGTTGCCGTGGTCCTGGAACTGGATGGAGCCTTTGGTCGCGCGCGGCTTGGTCTGCGAGGTTCGGCGCAGATACCAGGTCGGGCCTTCGAGTTCCCAGTGATCCTGCACCAATACGCCGTTCAGGAAGACCGTGAGCGAACCCGGGTGAACGCACTTTTCGCCTTCAAAGACGGGCTGGTGGAAGACGATGTCGTAGGACTGCCATTCGCCGGGCTTGCGCGTCGGGTTCACGAGCGGCGGGTTCTGCCCGTAGACCGCGCCGGCCTGGCCGTCGGGATAGTTGGGGTTCTTCATGTTCGCGGGATCGGTCTCGTAACTGTCCAGCACCTGAACCTCATACAGGCCGCCGAGCAGGAAGACGCCGGAATTGCCGCGTCCCTGACCGTACCCCTGCACGTTCGAGGGCGCCTGCCATTCCACGTGCAACTGCACGTCGCCGAACTGGCGGCGGGAACAGATATTGCCGGCGCGGCGCACCGACTCGAGCGTCCCGTTCACAAACTTCCACTTCGTCTTTCCGCCCTTGGTGTCAACCCAGTTCTCCTCAAAGCTCTTCTGGGTGCCGTCGAACAACACGATGGCGTCGCTAGGCGGCTGGCCGGGGACGGCGGCGGGCGTCACCTTTGCGGGATTCGGCCTGTGGGCGTCGTGGACGGCCCAGGCGTGGCGGGCGTCGGACGCATCGCCGTACAGGAACGCACATGCGGAAGCTGCGGAACCAAAGGCGGCAAGCGCGACCGCCATCTTCTTCAATCCTTTCATCGAAAACCTCCTTGAAAACCAAGACGTGGAAATCCTTTTTCCGTGACGCACCCAGTATGCCACAAATTCCCCCGACTGCCTAGCATTATTGCGGCGCAAAGTCGAAGAGGCGGCCGCCGCGAAGCTCAAGCACGCGGGAACAGAGACTGGCGAGGTCGGGCGAGTGCGTGACCATTACCAGGGAGAGGCCGCGCAACCGCGAAAGCTCGAACAGCAGGTCGATCACCTGGCGGCCGGTCACGGCGTCCAGGTTCCCCGTCGGTTCGTCCGCGAGGATGAGTTCGGGGTCGTTCACTAGCGCGCGGGCGAGGGCGGCGCGCTGCTGTTCACCGCCGGAGAGTTCCGGCGGCTTGTGTTCGGCGCGTTCCGCCAGACCGACCTGGGACAACAACGCCAGCGCGCGTTCCCGCAGCACACGCCACGGCGGATGCGGTCCGGCGAGCGCGGGCAGCAGGACGTTTTCCGCGATCGTCATTTCGGGGAGGAGGTGGTAGGACTGGAAGACGAAACCGATCTTTCGGGAACGGATCGCGTTGCGCGTCTTCTGCCGTCCGTAATAGAGCGGGACGCCGTCGATCTCCACAGTTCCGGCTTGGGGACTGTCCAATCCGCCCAACGTATGGAGGAGCGTGCTTTTCCCCGCGCCGCTGCGGCCGATGATCGCGACCGTCTCGCCCTTCGCCACGGCCAGATTCGCGCCCTGCAGCACATTGATCTCGGCGTGCTCCAACAAATAGGTTTTATACAGATTTTTTGCCGACAACAACATACCCGCCTCCCCTACTCGTTACGAAGCGACTTGACCGGATCCTTGCGGGCGGCGAGCCACGCCGGCAACAGACTCGCCAGCGTACAGAACACGACCACGAGAACCGCGACCTGCACGACCTCCGCCGCCGTCACGCGCCACGGGATCTGCGCAAGCCCGTACACGTCCTTCGGGAAGACCTCCACGCCGAGACGCGACAGGCCGTCCACCATCGCCTGCAGGTTGTGCAGGACGAGGAAGGCCGCACCGATTCCCAGCGCGACGCCCGCCACGCACTGAATCCAGCCGTGGATCACGAAAACCCCCATGACCTGGCGGGAAGAAAAACCCAGCGCCTTCAACAGGCCGATCTCCCCGGTCTTCTGCACCGTGAGGACGATCAACGTGTTCATCACGCAGAAGATCGCCACAACCGTGATGAAGGCGAGCAGCAACGCCATCATGTTCTTCTCGACGGCGAGCGCGTTGAACAACGTGCGGTCCACCTCCTGCCACGTCTGGACGTGGAAGCCGGGGAAGAGTGTGCGGACATCTTCGACGATCCGCTCGAACTCGGCGGTCTTCTGCGGATCCGCGCATTTGAGGTTGATGCTGTGGACCCCTTCCTTCATACCCAGAAGGTCGCGGGCGACATCGAGCGAGACGATGAGGAAACCGGAGTCGAAATCGCGCTGGCCGGAATCGAAAACCCCCTTGACGACGAGGCGTTCCGGGAAATAGATTTCGTCCTTGTTCACCAGGTTCATCGGCGAATAGACGAACAACTCGTCGCCCGTGCGGACACCCAGTTCGGTCGCGAGATCGACACCGAGGACGACGGCATCGCCTTCCAGGTCGAACGCGCCCGACACCATCCGTTCCACCTGCATGACGCGCCGGGCGCGGGCGGAATCCGTACCGATCACGATCGGCGCCGAGACGCGGCGGCGGCGTTCCGCCAGTACGCGCAGTTCGACGCTCGGCGCAACGGCCAGGACGCCGGGAACCTGTTCCAGACGGGAACAGACCGTCCCTTCATCGCGAATCACCTCCCGCCCGTAGCGGGTCATGGTGATGTGCGGTTTAAAGGCGAGGATCTTCTCCTGCCACATATCGCCGAACCCGGTCATCACGGCGCGGACGATGATGATGATCGCGACCCCCAGCACCATGCCGAGCACCGAGATGCACGTGATCACGCTGGTGAACGACCGTTTCGGCCGGAAATACTTCAACGCCAGAAAAAGCGAAAACGGCATAGCACCCCTCGATCCCGGTCACCGGCGCACCAACTGGAAGAAACGGTCCTGATAGTGTTCGAATAATCCAAGCTTCTGGAGGAGCTTCCCCAACTCGCCGGTCAGAGAAGAATCCCGTTCGGCGGCGTGGAAGGCGCGTTCCACCTGCATCCGCGTCTCTGCGGAGATGCCGTCCTCGCGTTCCTGCCGCCGTCCCAACTCGAACTCGCGGATGTTCTCCGGCGCGGATTTCGTCATCACCACCCAGAAGAGCCGGACCAGACAGACATCCCACGGATCGTCCACGCCCAGCACCACCGCGTCGAACGGATGGTCCGAACGTTCGACATCCGCCTTGACACGCTCGACGACATTCTCCACCGAATCCGACACCACCTGTTCGCTGAAAGACTCCTGCTTCAGACTGTACCCATACCTGAGGATGCGGATCTGGTCTTCGTTTTCCTTGAGCCAGTCCATGTATTCCTTCGCCTGGGCGCCGAACCCTTCCATCTCCAGCGAACCGGCGTCCGGGACGAGGATCAACGGTTTCATGGCGACAAGGCGTCCTTCGCGGATACGCACCTTCCCCGCGACATCCATCAGTTCCGAGACGAGATGGTAGTTGAGAATGGTGTTGCCGAAGGTCTCCAACGTCTTCTTCGGCGGCACAAGGACGCGGGTGTTGTTCACCGCGTACCAGAAATCAATCTGTGAGGTCTTTCTTTCCATGCGGGTGTCACTATACCATAAATCACCGCGACTGTCAAAGCGTTATCCGCACTGTGCTTTGTTATGGGCAAAGGAAGAAAAATGTGGTAACGTGGAGACGGTTTCGGTACACAAGGGGTTTCGAGAGGAGTCGGAGAGATGACAAATGAGGTGACGGATGCCGTGCTACAGGCGGCCGCAGACGGACCGGCGTTGCCGCCGGACGCCGCCGCGCAGGGACTCGCAGAAACGGGGAGCTGGCTGGCCGCGTTCACGGAATGGGTGGACAAGGTGGACAACCTCGTCTGGGGGGTGCCGCTCATCTGCCTGATCCTGCTGGGCGGTATCCTGTTGACATTCCGCCTCCGGGGACTCCAGTTCCTCCAGCTGCCGCGCGCGCTCCGGTACATGGTCCGCAACGAACCGACGGGGAAAGGCGAGGTGACGTCGTTCGCCGCGCTCTGCACCGCCCTCTCCGCAACCATCGGGACCGGTAACATCGTAGGCGTGGCGACGGCATACGTCATGGGCGGCCCCGGCGCACTCTTCTGGATGTGGGTCGCCGCGCTTTTCGGGATGGCGACGAAGTACGCCGAAGGTCTTCTCGCCGTGAAGTACCGTGACCACGACCCGCTAACGGGGCGCACGCTCGGCGGCCCGTTCTACTACATCGAGCGCGGGATGGGGCCGAAGTGGCGGTGGCTCGCGAAAGCCTTTGCCGCCTTCGGCACCCTGGGCGGACTTCTCGGTATCGGGACGTTCGCCCAGGTGAATTCGATCTGCGGGGCGTTCAACACCTTTTTCCAGACCTGGTTCGATCCGAAAAAAGTCGACCAGGTCGTCCTCTTCGGGAACTCGTATTCGTATGCAACCGTTTTCGGGGCGATCCTGCTGACCGTGCTGGTCGGGCTGGTGCTCATCGGGGGGCTTAAGCGTATTGCGTCGGTTTCCGAAAAAGTGATCCCGCTCATGGTCGTCATCTATTCGGTCTTCACGGTCACGCTGCTGCTCTGCAACCTGTCCGCGATTCCCTGCGCGGTGGGCGTGATCGTAAAAGGGGCGTTCCATCCCGCCGCCGCCACCGGCGGTATCATCGGGTCGTTCCTGGTGGCCGTCCAAAAAGGTGTCGCGCGCGGCATCTTCTCCAACGAGGCGGGACTCGGTTCGGCGCCGATCGCGGCGGCCGCCGCCAAGACGAACGAACCGGTACGGCAGGGACTGGTGTCGATGACCGGCACGTTCCTCGACACGATCATCGTCTGTTCGATGACGGGACTCGCGCTCACGATCACCGGACAGAAATTCGGTTCCGAAGCCTTGCAGGGGGCCTCCGCCACCATGCAGGCGTTCCGCGAAGGGATCACCTTCCTGCCGTGGATCGTGACGGATTTCCTGCTCATGAGTTCGCTCGTCCTCTTCGGGTTCACCACCATCCTCGGCTGGAACTACTACGCGGAACGCTGCCTCGAATACCTTACGAAGGGGAATATGAAACCCGTCATGGTCTACCGCTGGCTGTACATCGCCGCCGTCTTCATCGGCCCCTACATGACGATCTCCGCCGTGTGGGGCATCGCCGACATCCTGAACGGGTTCATGGCCATCCCGAACATGGTCGCCCTCATCGCCTTATCGGGCGTCGTCGCACAGGAAACGAAGGGATACTTCGCGCGTCTCGCCAAAGGCGAAATAAAAGAATAAACGTTTTTCGACCGATGCCGATCGCAATCGGGGGCTGTCGAAAAATTCCGGTTACTTCAGCGCGAGGGCGGCACGTTCCGCGTCCAACGCTTTCACGAAACGTTCCGTATAGGTTTTGAAGCCCGCGACGCCCTCCGGCGTCGGACGGAGGGTGGACTTTTCCTCCGAGCGGAAAACCTCGTCCAGAAAGGCGTCCAACGTCAGACCTTCCTTTGCCCGCCGGGTGTACGCCGCCAGCAGCGCCATGCCCCACGGGCCTCCCTCGCCGGCGGTCTCCATACAGGTGACATCCGCCTCCAGCGCATCCGCAAGGTATTGCTGGGCGATACCGCGACTTTTGAAAATCCCGCCGTGGCCGGTGACCGATTCCAGTTTGCATCCTTCCGGCTTGAGCTTGTCCAGTCCAAGCTTCATCGTCACAAAGGCGGAGTAAAGGTGGGCGCGCATGAAGTTCGCCAAGGTGAACTTCGCATCCGCCGTGCGCAGCAGCAACGGACGGCCTTCCGCGAAACCGGTGATGGACTCCCCGGAAATATACGGCACGGAGACGATTCCGCCGCAGTCGGGATCGCCCTTCAAGGATTCGCGGAAGAGGGCGCCGTAGTCGCCGCCCAGCAACTCCACCCAGGCGTTGAGGTCGCCCGTACAGGTGTTGGCGTGGCTCATCGCGGCAGGTTTCCCGGTCGGCGTGGCGACCACGTCGATTTCGGGATACAGCCCGCGAAGCGGCGCATCCAGCACCACCATCGCGAAGATGCTGGTGCCGGCGGAGACGTTGGCGGTGCGCGGCGCGACGGAACGGGTCGCCACCATGCCGGTCTCGGCATCGCCTTCCGGCGGCGCGACGGGACACCCCGCCTCCAATTCGCCGGAGGGATCGAGCAGCCGCGCCCCCGCCTCGGTCAGGCAACCGCCGTCACCGCCCGCCGGTTGAATCTCCGGGAGAATGTCTCGAAGCCGCCAAGGATACTTCCGGTCGGCGGTCAACCGGTCAAAGGTTTCCATCATTCCGGGATGGTAGCCGCGTCCCGCAGAATCAATCGGGAACATCCCGCTCGCCTCGCCGACGCCCGCCACCTTCCGGCCGGTCAACTTCCAATGGAAATATCCGGCAAGGGTCGTGAGGAACGCGATGTCGCGGACACGTTCGTCCCCGTTCAGGATTTCCTGATAAAGGTGCGCGATCGACCAGCGCTGCGGGATGTTGAAACGGAACGCTTCCGTGAGGCGTTCCGCAGCCTCCTGCGTGATCGTGTTGCGCCAGGTGCGGAACTCGCAGAGCGGACGCCCCTCGCGATCGAACGGGAGATAACCGTGCATCATGCCGGAGATACCGAGCGCGTCCAGACGGCGGAGGGGTTCGCCGGTACGTGCCGCGTAATCCTCCTTCAGGCGGGCGAAGGTATCGCGCAGACCCGCTTCCGCATCGGCCAGCGAATACGTCCAGACGCCGTCCTTAAAAACGTTCTCCCACTCGTGCGCCCCGCTTGCGAGCGGCTTACCGTCCATACCGATCGCCACGGCCTTGATACGTGTCGATCCGAATTCAATTCCAACAACGGGTGCTGTCATCGGTTCTCTCCTTTTGCCCGTAGTAGGCGGCGGGGCCGTGCTTGCGCTGGTAATGCTTCTCCGAGATGTACTCCGGCAAGGGGGAGGCGGAACGGCCGGTTGAAAGTTCCTCGGTCAACCGCGCCATGTGCGCCATCGCTTCCAGCGCGATCGCGTTTTCGACCGCCTTCTCCGGGGTCGCGCCCCAGGTGAACGGCGCGTGCCCCGCCACCAGCACGCCGGGCTGCGCGAGCGGATCCCGCCCACGGAAAAGTTCGACAATCACCCGGCCGGTGTTCCGTTCATACGCCTCCGCCACCTCTTCTTTCGTAAGGTAGCGCGTCACGGGGACCGGCCCGTGGAACTGGTCGGCGTGGGTGGTTCCGTAACAGGGAATCTCGCGGCAGGCCTGCGCCCAGGCGGTCGCTTCGACGGAATGCGTGTGTACCGCGCCGCAGACGCCGGGAAAGTTCCGGTAGAATTCCAAATGCGTGGGCGTGTCGCTCGAAGGATTGAGCGTCCCCTCCACCACCTTTCCGTCGAGATCCACGACCACCATATCCGCCGGCGTCATCGCGTCATACGCGACGCCGCTGGGTTTGATGGCGACAAGCCCGCTTCCGGGATCGAACCCGGAGGCGTTCCCCCACGTGAGGATCACGAGGCCGGAATCCACGAGGCGGCGGTTGGCCCGCCAGACATCCTCCTTCAGCGCGTCCAACATGGCTAGAGCGCGAAGGGGTTCTCGCCGCAATAGAGGCAGCCCTCCGGTTTCGGCGTATTGATGTCGTCCACGCCCAGCAGTTTCACCGCCTCGAACAGCTGCTTGCCGACGTGCGCGAAACCGAACGCGCCGTGATGCGGGAAACGCTTGCCGATGAGCACATGGCGGTAGAAACGGGCGAAACCGGGAATCGCCGCCACGCCGATGCCGCCGAAGGAACAGGGATTGACATCCAGGAAGTGTCCTTCCGCCATATAGGAGACGAGGTGCGAGTCGCTGTTCGCCTGCAGACGGAACATCGTGGCGGGCGACGCCTTGATCTGGCCCTCCAACGTGCCGCGCGAGATGACCGGGGTCTTGCCGCCCTCCAGCCCGCGATTCATGATGAGCTGGTATTTCATCGCGCATTTCTTCAGACAGGAGGAACAGGTGTTGCCGCAATGGAAGCCCATGTAGAGGTCGCGCTTCGTGGCTCCTTTCAGGTCTAGCTTCTTCGGGAGGATGTCGTCCGGCACCGAATTGTTGATGTCGAGCAGCGTCGCCGGCTTTTCCGTGACACATTCCAGCATGAACTCCGAAACCGCGCCGTAGATGTCCACTTCGCAGGAGACGGGGATGCCGCGCCCGGTGAGGCGGGAATTGACGTAGCAGGGCACAAAGCCGAAGCTGGTCTGGAAGGCGGGCCAGCACTTGTCGGCGAAGACGGCGTATTCCGCCGCGCCGAGGTTGGCGGCATACCAGTCGAGCAACGCCACCTCGAACTGCGCGAGCTGCGGCAGGAGGTCGGGATAGGGGCAGTTCTTGCCTAATTCTTTTTTCATGTCCGCGACCACGGCGTCAATCTCGGATGTCTTCGCCTTGGCCTTGTGGAACGCTTCGAGCAAGTCCAGCTCCGAATTCTCCTGCACGTTGACGCCGAGATCGAAGAGCGGCTGGATCGGCGCGTTACAGGCCAGGAAGTCGTAGGGGCGCGGGCCGAACCCGAAAACCTTCAGGCCGCGGATTCCGATCACCGCGCGGGCGATGCCGAGGAAGTCGCGGATCTCCGCCACGGCCGCCTTCGCATCGACGTTGGGGTATTCGGGAATGTAGACCTTCAGACGGCGGAGGCCGACGTTGTACGAAAAATTGAGGAGACCGCACAGCGCGTCGCCCCGGTCGGAAGCCAGCACCGCACGGTTCTCTTCTTTCGCGGCCAGAGCCATCGCCGGGCCGCCAAACTTTTGAACGAAGAGCGTGGTCGGGCCTTCGGGGCCGAAATTGCCGAGGAACATGCAGACCGCGTTGACGCCTTCCGCCTTCGCCCAGTCCAGGGCTTTCATCGAATCCGCCTCGTTCTCGATCGTCACGGGGCAGGCGACGACGCCTTTCAGTTTCGCCTTCTGGACTTCCGCCATCACGGCCGCCAGACGCTTCTTCGTGAGCGAGGCGGGGAAACAGTCGCGGCTGACGCCGACGACGGCGAGTTTCACGTTCGGTTGGTTGATCATCATTGGCGTCCCTTTCGATTAGTCCAGCCACGTCCAGAAGTAGATATAGGCGCAAACCACAAGCCCAACCACGACGCAGGAAGCGACAACATCCGCCCAGTTCCAACTGGCGCGGTTCTTCCGGCGGTACTCGGCATCCAGACAGGCGAAGTTCAATCCGGTCAGGTGCGCCGGATCCGGCGGAGGCGCGGAGAGGGAGGCACAGATGACGATGGCAATGCTTGCCGCGAGCAGAAGCCCGGAGAAGTAGAAGTCCTGGATCAGCGCGAAACCGGCCTCGCCGCCCCAGACCGCGTTGACTGCCAGTTTCGCCATACCGAGGGCGAAGCCGAGGCCGAGCCCCCATACCGCGCCGCGCAGGTTCATGCGTTTCCAGAAAAGCCCCAGGACGAAGACCGCGACAATCGGCGGCGCAAGGAACGACTGCACGGACTGGATGTACTGGTAAAGCCCGCCGCCGGCGATCGCCTTCATGATCGGCACCCAGATGATGCCGAGCGCCGTCATCGAAATGGTCGTCAGACGGCCGATCCGGACCAGCGCCTTCTGCGAAGTCTCCGGCTTCAACTTCTGGTAGACATCCACGGTGAAGAGCGTCGAGACGGAGTTGAAAAGACTGGCCAGCGAGCTCATGAGCGCGGCGATCATCCCGGCGACGACGAGGCCGCGGAAACCGATGGGGAGCAGCGTCCGGACGAGCGTCGGGAAGACCGCGTCGCCGTTCAACGCGCCGCTCTCCTTCAACGGGATGGCGAACGCCGAACCGTTGACCGCTATCTGGTTGTGGTGCAGCGCGAAGCCGAGCATACCTGGCACCAGGAAGAGGAATACGGGGGAGAGCTTGAGGAACCCGCCCCAGATCGCGCCGCGACGGGCGTTGGTCAGGTTCTTCGCGCTCAACGTGCGCTGGATGATGAACTGGTCGGTACACCAGTACCAGACGCCGATCGTCACCGAGGCGACCACCACGCCGAGCCACGGGAACGCCTTGTGCGAAAGCGAATGCCACAGCCCGAACTGTTCGACATTGCCGGTGGACTTGATGGTCGCCTTCAGCACCTGCCAGCCGTCGGTGATCGACTGCGCGGTCGAGCCGTCCGCCAGCGCGACGCCGCTGTGGCCGAGGTAGTGGAACGCGAAACCGGTGACGGCGAGCGTGCCCGCGAGGATAATGAAGGTCTGCACGAGGTCGGTGTAGACCACCGCCGTCAAACCGCCGAAAGAGGAATAAATCCCGGCGAGCGTGACCGTGGCGATCGCCCCGATCCAGAAGGAGGAGACGGTCGTGCCGCCGACCGTGAGGTTGACTTCCGGCATCATCACCTCGAAGAACAGCGCGCCCGCGTAGACGGTGACGGAGATCTTGGTGAGGACGTAGGCGGCGAGGGAGACGAGCGAGAGGATCCACCGGGCCTTCGCGCCGAAACGGCGTTCCAGGAATTCCGGCATCGTAGAAACGCCGCTGTTGTAATAAAACGGCAGGAAGACCCAGCTCATCAAGATCAACACCCAGGCGTGGAACTCCCAATGGCTCTGCGAGAGTCCGCAGACCGCGCCGGAGCCAGCCAGCCCGATCAAATGCTCCGAGCCGATGTTCGCCGCGAAGATCGAGGCGCCGATCGCCAGCCATCCCACGGAACGGCCGCCGAGGAAGAAATCCTCCCCCGTCTCCTGTTTCCGCTTCGTAAACATAACCACGGCCGCCAACAGGCCGAAATACCCCAAGATGACCAGCCAGTCCAATCCTGCTAACATCGCGACACCTCTTTCTCGCGAAACCTACTCAGACTTGATACGGAAGAACGCCCGCTTGCCGACTTCGGGAAGCAGATAGACCTTCGGCGTCTCCGCGCCGGAGCCGGATGCAGGGATGGCGATGTAGTTGACCGGCGTTCCCGACTCGTTCCGGGAGAACTCTTTCTGCTTCCAGTTTGGTTGATCCAGCGAGTCGGTGACCTCGAGCGAGTACGCCCGGCCCGGACGGCAGGAGAAAGACAGGACGTCCTTTTCGGCGCTCTCCTGTCCGGCTTGCTTGAAGGACAAGATGGAGAACTTGTCGTCCGGATTAAAGGGATCGGTGCCCGAAAGCACCTCCCTCCGGGTGGAGATGCCGTCGCCGTCATGGTCGTCCAGTGGATTGAAGGTCGCGCCCGGCACGCGGAGCGGACCGTACTCGCTGTAATACCACTCCCAATAAAGGTCGTCGAGGAGGTAGTCGTCGAGGTCGTATTCGTTCGTACACTCCGCGAGGACGATGTCCACCTCCTTCACCGATCCGGGGCCGCCGATCTCGGCGTTCTTATCCACGACAAGTCCGGTCCACACCGTGCCGTTCGGCTCCGTCACCTCGATTCTCACCGTCGCGCCGGGGACAAGTGCGCCCGACACCCGTTTGGACGCCATCGGGATCCGCAACGCATAGTTCCGCCTTGAATCGGCGTTGAAGAACGTCTTGCTCTCCGCCACTTTTTTGCCGGTGGCGTCGTCATACGCCGCAATCTCCGCCACGCGGTTCGCGTCGAAGCCGACGTGTTCCGCGTCCATCAGCCGCCCCACGTAGGTGCAGGGCGACGCGGCCTGTGCAGGATTCACCGCAGCCGCGCGCACCGCCAAGGGCATTGCACACGCAAGGGCGGCGACAACCGTGCGGAACGCCCTATCGGAAGTTGTCTGGTTTTTCATGGTGTTCTTCCTTTCTCTCCCCTAGTTACCGGACGCCGAATAGGTCTTCAGACCGATCTTGATGTCGCTCACGCCCTCGTATTCAAGCTTGCCGTCGCGGTTCTGGTCAACGCCGTTGATGAACGCAGCAAGCGCCGCCTCGCGGTTGGCGTTCATGGCACCGGCGGGGATGATCAGAAGCCACCGCGTGTTCCATGCGCTACGGCCAATCAAGCGTGTGCAGTCCAGACTGTCGTTTCCGGGTTCCTCGTATTTCGCGCCGTAGTAGGCGCGGAACGACGGATGCTTGCGGATACGCGCACCGACATCGTTTCCGCCGGTGTTGCCGTTGTAGAGCGGCACCCAGTCGGGGTCGTCCAGCTTCGTGGAGCCAATGGCGAACGGCGCGGGGATCGTCTGATCCACGACCTTCCACGAAAGCACGGTGTCCGGATCGCCCACGGACCTCATCCGGTCTTCGCCGACCGGCACAAGATAGGCGATAGGCGTGTTGGCAAACACCTTGCGGTCGTAATTCTCGAAGTGGATGCCCGCCGACGAGATGTGCGTGGCGTAGTAGGTCGGGTCGAGCGAGGAGTCGCCGCTTGTGAGCGGCTGTCCGAAGAAGTTGAACCCGTGGGCGATTAGGGACGAGAACGGGATCACGAATCCCGGCTCCTTTGCCGCCGTCGCGCCGGAGAGCGGCTGACAGTAGTGGCGGAACTCGGGTACCGTGTTGAGATCGTCCACAAGGTGCTTGCGCAGTTCGGTCTTCCACGCCGCGTCGCCGTCCTCGCCGTCGAAGATGCGGAAGAGGTCGTGGCGGAGCGAGAACCACGTCGCGTACGGCTGCGGGTTGTTGATGCCGAGCCTCGGTTTGAGGACAAGCCAGTTGGCATCCATCTCCGCAAGGATGTCCGCAAGCCCGCCGTCGCCCTTGACGGCGCCGGTGGCGGCAATCGGCCTGCCGTCGCCGTCGAACTCGCCCAGCGTGCGCGCCCCCACGATGCGGGAGATAAAGTTCCCGCCGCTCGCAGGATCGGACGAGAGAAGCCCCGTCTCGTAGTCGTATGCCTGTGCCGCGAGGTACGTGTACTTCTGTGCGAGTTCGAACATCGACGAGTAACGCGAGAGCGCACCGTCGCGCTGGATGCGGAAGAACATCTCGCCGTAGCGCGCCTGGGTGAACGAGTCGACGGCCTGCTGCCGCGCAAGCGTACGCTCATCAATGACGCGTTGCGCTTCGGCGACGACAGTCTCGACGGCCGCTTGCGCAATCTGGAGATTGCGATACGCGGTTGCGACTTCTTCACCCGCCTTTTCCAGCGCCGACACCGCCGCACCGAGCTTTTCAGCCTCGTCGATGCGAGTATTTACGATGTTTTCGACGACTTCCATGGTCTTTTGGGGCACTGTCAGACAGGTCGCGATAGCCTCGTTGACGGTCAGCTCGGTCTTCGCAGCGATGATACTCGACAAGAACGTCACTCGTGCGCCATCGACCGTCGCGTTGACCACCGCGGCAGCAGCGGCACTCGGATCGGTGTTCACGGTCATTCCTGCGCCCATGATCTTGGGAACGGACTCCTTGATACCCTTCGCCACGTCTTGTGTCTTCCCGTCAATGGCCTCCATCGTTGTGATATACGTGTCGACCGCTGCCTTCCTGAGCGCAAAGGCACACTCTTCCACGATGGCGGCCAGCGCGAACGTACTCTTCGACGTAAGGATGTCGGATACGACCTTTGCGTGGTTGATGGCCGTATCGAAGTCATCGAGGCTGTTCTGGAATCCGTCCTTCGCGCTTTCGAATGCGGCGTACGCAACAAAGAACGATGCGAGCGCGTCCTGTATTTTTCCCTGCGCAAGGCGTCTGCCGCTAATAGACGCCGGTTTGAGCACCATGCCGTTGGCGCTCAACACGAAAGTAAAAGTGTTGGTTTCCTTCGTTTCGTTGATCGGTCTCGATGGCGCGTATAGGCTACCAGTCCACGGCTGTTCCTTCACCATTACTTCTACTGTTATGGTATTTTCGATCTTCTCGATGCCGAAGTCGGTCGGATCCATCCATGCGTAGTGGTAGATGTCGGGGCCGTCGTACCCCTGCGGGTAGGTTCCGGAGGGGCCGATATCGCCCGAATAGGGATAGCCGAAGTACTCGATCAGCCGGTTCTTGAACGAGAGTTCCTCAGATTCCAGCGAAGCCTCCTTGTCATCGGCGGCATCCTGGAGCATCCGCATGCGGTTGGCGCTCTCTTGCGCCTTGTTGAGGGCGGCGCGGGCGTTCGCAAGCGCCGTCCCGGCGCGGGCGCGGATCTGCTCGAAGTGCGAGGCGGTTCCGTCTTCCATCCCGATCGGGGTGAGATCAAACTGGATTGATCCGCCGGAGAGTCCGAGCGGGTTAAGCCCCGCGTCCATCTGGTCGACCTTCTTCTGAATCTGTTCGGCGACACCCGCGAGCGAACTAAGCTCCGGAACGGTCGTCCGGTCGATGCGCTTGAGGCCTTCGTCCGTGAAGGCGATGTTGATGCCGCTCACGCCCGGCTCGATCCATTCGCCGCCATTGACCAGCCACTTGTAATAGTCGGATTGCTTCTTCTCGTCGATCAGGAACCTGCCGGAGCCGTCCTTCGAGATCGTCCGCAGATACGCCTGAAGCCCTTCAGACATGGGATTCACGTATTCGCGCGATCCGAGCAGTTCCTCGTCGGAACGGCGGACGTGATTCCACGCACGGAATTCGCCGATTTCGCCGATGAATCCGCCGCCGATGTCAAAGTACCTCCGATCGATACCCCAGCCCGCGTTGAACGGGACTTCCGCCTCGACGAGCTTCGCGCCCGACGCATCGAACACCGTAACGGTCGGCAATCCGCCCGAACTGCGGATCGCGACCAGTAAGGACTCACCTGCGGGGATTTGCCCGAGCTCGACCGTCTCCGCATTGGCCAGGTCCAGTACGTCCACCATATTCGTGTAAAGCCAGAAACTACACTGTTCCCAGTCCAAAGTCCATCCTTCAAATCTCGGAATGTTGTTGGTGGACTCCCCCCAGCCCAGCGCGTCCGTGATGACAAAACCATCCGGGAACGACCTCGGCGGATTTTTGCCCCAGAAGCGCAATTCCGCAAAGATGCTGTCGTTCTCCATGGATATCCAGGACAGTGGCGGTCCCATCATCCCGCTTTCTTCATCGTCCTCCTCCTCGCCATTGAGGACTTTGTCGGACACGTATTCGAGCGAACACGACCAACATTCTTTTTCCGTCTGGGTAATCGGTGCGCTCGCGAAGGAAAGGACGTTGGAGGAATCGAGATACACGGTGATTCCCGAATACCAGTCCCGGAACGACATGAGGTTCGCGTGGCCGGTCGGCGCCGCGACTTCATCGGCACGGACCTGGAACTCGATGGTCCATGTGCCGTTCGCCTCGTAACGGGAATCGGAATCCCACGTATCCAGCCACCCGTCATAAAGCGGATCGGCATCCGTCACCGCGTAGATGTGGTCTGCCTCGTCCGTAAATGCGAAACGGTAGTAGTTGTCCGCAAGCGGCTTTTCGTCGAGCAGGGAGTTGCCGACCGCCCAGTTGCAGAGTGCGCCGAACCCGCCGCGAGACGCCCACTCGCCGTAGCCGAAGTTGCGTTGCGTGTTACTGTCGAGATAGCCCGCGCCCGGGGTGCCGCCGTTGTCGCGATACGCCTTGCGGGCCGTGCGGTCCACGACTTCCAGCGCCGTCTTCGCGACGTTGTACGCGGTCTTGGCGAACTGCGACTCGTCGTAGTAATCGACGTTCACCACGGCGTCCGCCACCACCATCTCGCCCATCGCTGGCTTGCCCCACGAGAAGTAGGGGTTGCGCATGAGGCGGTAGTAGCCGGAGAGGGCGGAGAGGTAGTGCCCGTAGGCGTCGCCGTGTCCCTGCGGATACATCTCGGCAGCCTGGGAGTAGTCGATCACGCCCTTGTTGTTGCCGCTGATGTCGTAGTTGACCGCGTAGGCGACCTCGCCCGCGTTCATGCCGCGCGTGAAGTTCCACACGAGCCGGTTGTAGTACGGCGAAAGGTGCGTGGAGGGGGCGTTCTCCTGTGTGCGACCCCGGAGGAGCGCCAGCTCCTCGTCCAGAAGCGTCGGCACCTGGTTGTCGAAGCAGAAGAGCGAAGAGGAGAGGGAACCGTAGTCGATCTGACCAGAACCGAGCCCGAGCGAACCGGGACCGAAGCCGATCGTCGGGTTGAGCGCGTCGGTGTACGCCTCGTCGCCAAGCAGGTTGTAGAGGTCGCCGAGGCGGGCGACGGCGAGCTGGAGCTGCTTGTTGGCGTCCGCGTCGTTGATTTCGAGCTGGAGGGACATCGACTCGGCCTTCGAGAGCAGCGTCTCGTACAGCTGGACGAGGCCGACCTCCGTGAGGTTTTCCTGGTTGAGCGCCACGTCGCCCTCGTAGGGGGCGCCGGCCTGGCGGATCATGGAGACGGCGGTCTCCGCCTCGTTCTCCACAAGGTCGCGCATCCGCTGCGTGAACGGCGTCACGTTGTTGAGGACACGCTGCACCCACCCTTCCGCGAGCGCGGGCGGATCGGTCCACGCAGACCATCTGTCCCGCATCGCCACGTATGCGGGCGAACTGGGACTCGCCGCCCGGTAACGCACGGCGTAATAGGTGTTCACCATGTTCGCGAGCGTGTCGCCCTGTCCGCCGATAACGAAGCGCGTAAGCCCGTTCGTCGGCGAGAACTTGGCGGTGTACTCGCCCTCGAAGTCGGTCGGCACCACGCCGTCGGCGCGGGGCGAGCATTTCTTCCACTCGAAGATGTAGTCCTCGGGCTTGCCCGCAAACGCCTCCGCGTAGATGACCGAGAGCTGTTGCGAGAGGAGGTTGTACGGATCCTCGCGCGTGACAACGCGCCCGACGTAGTACTTCGGCACCACCTTGATGACGTGCATCGAGATCGGGTCGCCCGATGAAACGTTCATGAGCGTGTTCGTGCAATCGTTCTCGATGAGCGTCACATAGTTCGTCGCGCCCTTCGTGAAGAGCGCGTAGTGGTCACGCGGCGAATATTCAACGCGATTTTCCGTCGTGGAGCTCGGGATGTACGTGTTCGGATCGACAGGCGCCCGCGCAAGATTCTCGATCGCCGCGTGCCAGGCCGACCTGCCATCGTCGTTCGCCGTCTTGTCCATGAGCCCCATCAACACCCCGCGTTCCTCTTCGTTGAGGACGTTGACGTGCAGAAGCGAGACGCCGCCCGGATTGTCCTCCATCTGTCCAACGAGTTTGAGGCAGCTCTCTACAGGTGCGGTCGTATCGAGATAGAAGCGCGCGGCGATAGAGGGCGGCAGACCGTCAAACGTCCACTTGCCCTTCCGGAGCGTTCCGTTTCCGCCCTTTCCCTGCTTGATGCCGAGGGCGGCGACGGCTTCCGACACGCTCGCGAAGTTGGTCGCGAATCCGGACGACTGCGCCACAGTCGGATCGAAGAGAATCGCCGTCGCGTTGCGCGCACCGGCATCCGCCGGCCAGACAATGGCGGCCGACTTCGCGTTCCACACTTCAGGAAGGCCGGATGCCGCCACCGTGAGCGTGCGCCCGATCTCGATCTCCGGAACGTTTTCCGGCCATGAGATGCGCCAAAGCCAGGTGACCGGATTGCCCATGACGGGATCGAGGCCCTGATTTCCAAGCACCGAAAGCCAGGCGACGGAACTTCCGACTGCAGGCCACTTGTCGGGGGAAAGCGACGGGAACGCAAACCCCTCCTGCATCGGGTAGTACATGTGGACGTGCAGGTTGCCCGCCGCCTTCGCCCAAAGCTGTCCCTTGCGGTCGCGGTGCGCGGGAGAAGTCGCAGACTGCTCGTCCCATGTCGTCTCCTTGCACCAGGGATTGTCGAAGTAATCAAGCGGATGCGGTCCGGGAATCGCCTTTCCGGCCACGCAGTCCGCCGCGAGTTCGGGATAGATGCTGTTCGTGACGGCGACGTTGAACCACCGCATCGCCTTGCGTCCGTTCTTCAGGTATTCGACGAGCACGCCCGGTTCGGACGAGAGGACCTTGTAATTGTTGAGGTCGGTACGCAGCGCCCATGCGACGTACCCGCCGTTCCCAGCCCTGACGAAACCGTGCTCCTCGTTCGGGTTGTAGCCGTCCTTGGCGCGGTCGTTCTGCACGTACACCCTCGGCGTGAAACGCGCGTCCGCGTCGATAACCGCCGTGTCGAGGAGCGGCGGGCCTTTCGCGACCGGGGAGCAATGTTCCGCAGAACAACGGACGCCGAGCACCCGTTCCGAGAACACGTACCGTTCTTCCGATCCGGATCCGACCGTTCCGTCGGTATCGCGGAAGGAGTAGAGTCCGGTGATTCCGTTCGCGGTGGGAAGCTGGGGGCGGAGCGCCGCTGTGGTGACATCCATCCCGGCTGCATGGCGTTCAAAGGGTTTCGACCAGAAGGTCACTTCGCCGACCGCGACACCCGTACACGCCTCCCGGCCTATACTGCCGACCGTGGCGGCGCCGGCCGTGGCAGCGACCGTTACGCCGAGGAGGTCCTTAAAATCGCCGCTGAACGTGGTTTGCGTTTCGCCCACCCCTACGAAAACGGTTACCGCGTTGGTCTGGATCGCGAGCGCGACCGGAAACCAGCCGCCGAACGCCTCGTCGAAAGCGTCTGCGGGGAGCGGGATGTTCCGGGGTGCCTGACTGTTCAGCGTCACGGCGAGGTTCGTCACCGCACCGGATTTGGAGAGGTCGAGGCTCAGGTTAGAACCGGGGATGCCGACGGTCTGAAGGGTGAAAAGCGCGGTACCGCCCGAACCGGTGAACTGCGGGCCGATCTGCGCCCAGAACGTCGCCGTGCCGCCGTTGTTGGAGAAGTAGGGACGCGAATCGAGTTTTACCGTGGAGTCGGCGCGGTCGAGCGAGAGCGCGCGGTTGTGGGTGTAATAGGATTCCCCTGCACCGCCGAGCTGCGAAGCAATCACGATGTCTGGCGCCTCCCAGCTCTCCGGCCAACGCACGGAATAGACCTGGGGAAGGGTCGGGATCGTGAGCGGAACGGGCATATCCTCCTCCTGGATCGTCGTGTTCCACCACACTTCGATCTGCGGGTTGCCCGCATTTGCCGTGACGGCGTAGATCACGGAATCGTAGACGTTCGTGTCACCGACCGATTCGGCCGTGGACGCCAGATCGACCGAAGCGGCGTCACCCGTGTCCGGCTCCGCGGGAATATAGAGGTTGGGATTCCAGATGCACGCGCTCGTCGGCTCATAGATCGAACCCGGACTTTCGGGATCGCAGACCGGCGAGAAGCCCTGCGCGATTCCCGCAGAGTCACCTTCGCGGAGCCGCAGCTCACTGCCGACGGCGATTTCCGCAGACGCAAGCGTGAAGTAGTTGGTATTGGAACGGAACACCGAACGGATCGGCACGAACCAGACGTTGTCATCTCCCGAAAGGCGCAGAAGCGAGTGTCCCTCCCCGATGGTCGTGAACGTACCGTCCGCCGTCGGTGCGCGCGCGTGCCCCTCGGGGTACTGGTAGGACATGAGCGTGGCCGTATAGTCCGAGGGAACATAGATCGGCCGGCCGCCTTCCCCGTTCACGTCGCCGCGCACGAAGACCGTCGCGTCCTTCGGCCAGTCACATTCATACTGGTCTTTTTCAAACGGCCACTGCACCTCCATCGCGTCCGACTCCATCCAGTAGACTTCCGCATTGCCCCTCTTGTTCGAATCGCCCACCGTCGGCCGAAGCGGATAGACATTGTCGTTTTTCGGGCTGTAGGAGTATTGACCCTTGTGCTGATAGAGATAGTCGCCACGGTTGTCATTGGGAACGACAACCGTCACGCGGGGTCTGAGGCCGGTCGTGTCGTAGCCGCGGCCGTCGGGCTTGAGCGGCCGCCCGAT
>JAGAEL010000126.1 GCA_017613085.1 Kiritimatiellia bacterium
GACCGGCGAGCCGCGCCCCCGCCGCCAGCACGGCATCCAGGAGCCGACGCGCCGGAACCGTCCCGCCGTGGCCCTGCAACTCCACCGAATCCTCGCCGGTATAACTGTGCGGGGCGCGGAAGACAAGGACGACGGCATCATCGACCGTCTCCCCCGTTTCCGGATGGAACAAACGCGTGTGGAAGAAGGTTCCTGCACGTCGTTCTGAAACAGGCCGCGTACCGGGCGGCAGGAGACGGTCTGCCACGGCGAACGCCTCCGGTCCCGAAACACGGACGACACTCACGCCGGCGGCACCGGCCGCCGTCGCAATCGCGGCGATGGTTTCCCGTCCCTCTTCCACGGATCCTCCCCTACTCTTCCGACAACACCAGTTCCACGGTGCGGCGTTCTTTCCCGCGCTGGATGGTCAACTTCACCTTGTCGCCCGGCGAGTGCGGGTCAAGGACGGATTGAAGTTCTTCGACGGTCGAAACCGGTTTGCCGTCGACCGCCGTGATGATATCGCCGAAGATGACGTATCCCATGCGGTTCAGGCTGAGCCCCTGCAACCCGGCGCGTCCGGCACGGGAACGCTCGTTGACCGAATAGACCGCGATCCCGTTCACACCGGAACGGGCGGTCACGTGATCCGGCACGAGTCGCAGGCCAAGGGCCGCCCGCGTGACCCGCCCCTTCTCGATCAGTTGCGGAACCACGCGGGAAACGGTCGAAACCGGGACGGCGAAACCGATTCCCGCATACGCGCCGCTCGGACTCAGGATGGCGGTCGTGACCCCCGCGAGGCGTCCGTCGGCAAGCAGGAGCGGGCCGCCGGAGTTGCCCGGATTGATGGCGGTGTCCGTCTGGATGACGTTGTTGATCTTGCGTTCGGTCATCGAGGTGATGGTGCGTCCAAGGGCGCTGACGATTCCCGAAGAGAGCGTGGTGTCGAGACCGAAGGGGTTGCCGATGGCGTAGACGCGGACGCCGACCTCGATGTCACGGATGTCCGCGACGGAGACGGGGACAAGTTTCGAGGCGGGGGCGTCGACCTGCAGGACGGCCAGGTCGTAATCCGGCGCGACACCGACCGGCTTGGCGTCGTACTGCGTCCCGTCCGGGAAGGTGACGGTCAAGGAACTAGCTTTGTGGACGACATGGTAGTTGGTGACGATACGCCCTTTTTTGTCCCAGACGAACCCGGAGCCGGAACCCTGCGGCACTTCGTAAACCTGCGTGTCGAAGAGCCAGCCGCGACGGACGAGCGCGAGATTCGAGACGGAGACGACGGAGGGCGAGACGCGCCTGTAGACCGCCGTCCCCTCCGCGACGGGCTTGCCGGAGGCGGCCGGGGACGACCGCGTTTCAGGTTCTTCCGGAGGTGTCTCCGATTCCTGTTCAAAGCGTGTGGACGAAGTTTCCGCAGCGGCGGGTTGCCCCGGAAGAGGCCGGGCGGCATCACGCCGGATCTGGAAAAACAGGAACGCCACGATGGCGACCAGCGCCAGTGTCAGCAACGGGGAATGTTCTTTCATGTCTACTGCCTCAACCCTTCCAAACGTTTCGCATGGTTTTCTTCGGCGACGGCGATCCCGGAAAAGGTGTCCCGAAGACGGGGATCCTCCAAGGATTCCGAAAGTTTCCGGTAGAACGCCGCCATCCGATATTTATTAGTGAGCGCCTGTTCAAGCGGGGCGTCCGCCACTGCGGCGCGAGCGAGATAGGCGTCCGGTTCGGGAAGCCCGTCCGCCATCTTTTCCGTGAAGGGAATATCCTTTTCGGCGCCGCCCGCCAACGCGCAGAGCATCGCCTCGTGATGCCAACGTTCTTCCTGCGCGATGGACTCCAACACTTCGCGCGCCTCCGGCGTGACCGCGTCGCGCGCCAACGCAAGAAAGTCCGCGTAGGCGTTCCGTTCAAGGATTTCCGCCTCACGGACCACGGAACGCCCGATCCAGCCGGAGGGCTTCACCGGTACGGGAACGGGACGTCCCATCCGGAACGCCTCGACGAAAAGCATACCGCCGAAACAAAGGAAAAGGACACCGCCGGCGATCTTGATCCAGCGGGGATCCGGCACCAGGCGGTTCAACCAGGAACCGGCGGCGACACCGATCGCCGTAGCCGCGACGAGCGCCAACGAACCGGCAAGGAAGATCGTGCCCTTCGAGGCGTTCGCCGCACTCTGGCTCAGGACGGTCAACTGCGTCTTGTCGCCCAGTTCGGCGAGAAACACCAGCAGGAACGTAGAGCAGAAAAGCGGCCAGTTCATCCGGCGACTCCCCTCGCGGGCGGTTTGGTACAAAGGAAGAGGGGTTCCTCTCCGTTCACGCCGTACCGTTGCGGGTCTTTCCCCGGCAGGCACTCGCGATGAGTCTTCAAGGTCAATTCAAAACCGGCATCGCGGATCCGGCGGAAGAGGTCCCTTCCATAAAGGCGGACGTGATCTTCCTGTCCATAAAACGCAATCCGTTTTTCGTCGGAATCGATTTCCGCTTCCTTCTCGCGTGTCAACGCGAGGTGTTCGGCGTAGGGCGTCTGCAAGACGGCGCGCCCCCCCGGCTTGAGCACGCGGAAAAGTTCCGAAAGCGCCTTACGGTCGTCCGGCACGTGTTCGAGGACATGGTTGCAGAGCACCCAGTCGAACGCCGCATCGGCATACGGGATCTGCGTGACGTCGATCTTGCAGATCCCCTCGCGGGAGGGCGAAAGGTCGCCCTTGACGTAATTCGCCGGACGTTCGTCGGCGATCATTTCGGAGAGTCCCCGTTCCGGGGCGATGTGCAGGACGGCCGCGTTCGCGAAAGACGGCCAGAATCCGAGATGGTCGAAAAAAAGGGCGAGGTGCCGCTCCCGGTCGTGGCAACGGCAGAAGGGGCACCAGAAACGGTCGAAGTCGCTCCCCGTCCACTTCACTTCGCGGAGATAGGGAGAAAACGCGGCCCAGCCGCCACGGAATTTCGAAAACCGGAAGAAGTGCCGCCCGCAAAGGCGGCAGGTGCAACGGTGTCCGAGTCCGTTGAGAAAACGCCTCACCGAACGGACGAATCCGTCGCCGCCCACTTTCGGTCGATAGTCCATGCGCAGGCTCCCGGTTCGCGTCCGATCAGGGGACGGGAATGGTGGAAAGGATCTTGTCGATCACCATGTCGCTGGTCATGTTTTCCGCCTCGGCCTCGTAGGTGAGCATGATGCGGTGGCGCAGGACATCGTGGGCGATTTCCTTCACGTCTTGCGGCGTCGCGTAGGCGCGACCGTGCATCAAGGCGTTCGCGCGGGCGGCGAGATTCAGGCAGAGCGTCGCACGGGGCGAGGCGCCCATCTGGATCTGCCCGGCGAGACTTTCCATGTTCGCGGCTTTCGGATCGCGGGTGGCGAAGACGATGTCAAGGATGTAGTCGCCGACCTTCTCGTCGCAATACACCTGTTCCAGCGTGTCGCGCAGTTCGGCGATTTTTTCCGGCGTCACGACCCGTTCCGCGTGGGCGGAGACCTTTTTCGTGAAGCGGTCCATGATGCGGCGCTCGTCGTCACGCGACGGCGTGTTGACCAGCACCTTCAACATGAAGCGGTCCACCTGGGCTTCCGGGAGCGGGTACGTCCCCTCCTGTTCGACGGGATTCTGCGTCGCCATCACCAGGAAGGGCTTGGGAAGCGCGTAGGTGTCGTCGCCGATCGTCACCTGGCGTTCCTGCATCGCCTCAAGCAGTGCGCTCTGCACCTTCGCGGGCGCGCGGTTGATTTCGTCGGCAAGCAGGAGATTGGTGAAGACGGGGCCCTTCTTCGGCGTGAAGGTGGCGTCCTTCGGGTTGTAGATCAGGGTACCGACGACATCGGCGGGCAGCAGATCCGGCGTAAAGGAAATACGCTGGAACTGCAAACCGAGCGCGTCGGAGAGCGTACGGACGGCGGTCGTCTTCGCGATGCCGGGCACGCCTTCGAGGAGCACGTGGCCGCCGGTGATCAGACCGATGAGCAGACGGTCGATCAGCTTCTCCTGCCCGACCATCACCTTGTTCACTTCCTCGCGGATGCGCGCGAGGGTTTCCGCCTGTTCGGCAATCTGGTTCGTCGCCTGTTTCAAATCCATGGTCATGCCCTGCCTTAAACGGGGTGCGGCAGGCGGGCGCGGAGGTCCGCCGGCCGGAAACCGTTATTTCTTTTCTTCCGTTTCCGCCTTCTTGGGTTCCTCTTTCGCCTTGACGAAATCGGCGCGTCCCCTGGTCATGTTCTCCGCGCTGTGCGACGCGATCGTGTAGATCCACTTCGCGTTTTTCGCATTGAAGTCCTTGACCTGCTGTTCGTACTTCGCGTTCTCCACCTTGTTCGTGCCGACGGGGCTGAACGAGGCGGAGAGCTTGACGTAACGATCCGTTCCGTCTTTGACCTTCGCGCCGACGTGCGCCGTGTAGGTCTGCCCGTTCTTCGTCTGGACGGTGTAGACCGTGCCGGTCTCGAAGCCCAACACCGGTTCGCCGAGTTTCGGATCGGCGACGGCAGCGAAGTTGAGGTAGCTCAACGCGGATTCCGTCCCGTAGACGTTGGAGGTGTTGAACTCCTCGTTCGTCGCAAGCCCGCCGAGCGTCCAGGAACCGTCCTTCTTGGCGAGGTTGACCGTCTGCTTCCCGGTGGTGATCTGGATCGCCGTGAGATCCGACGAGGAGACGGAGGCGATCTGCGCGTCCGTCCACTGCTTCGGGTCGCCGTCGAACGCATCCAGCGTCTCCTTGACCAGCACGACCTCCTTCGCGCCGCCGGCCTGGACGTAGCGGCCGTCCGGATAGGAACCGCCGCCGTACGGGGAATCACCGGAAGAACGCTTCTCGTGCTTTTCGCCCAGCGTGACGGAGACGAGCGACTTGCCCGAAGCATCCTGGAGATCGACCAGCTTCCCGGCGGCGAGCTGTTTGCCGCGCGCGACATCGCCGACTTTCAGTTCCTGGAGCTTCAGGATGTTCTCGCGGATCTTCGTGATGTCCGCCGGATACCCGTAGAGCGAGGAGATGACCCACCCCGCGTCGGTGCTGGCGAGGGAGAGCTTCTTGTCGCCGCCGCACTCGATCTTCTGCACTTCGCTCAGATCGAAGGCGGGGAGGACCTTCTTGCCGACGAGGCTCGGCGTCCTCATCGTGTTGTTTTTCTTCAAAAACCACGCCGCCGTACAGAGGACGGCTGCGGCGATGGCAAGCAGAATCATTTTTTTCATGTTCGTACCAAACCTTTCAAACAAATGGTGGAACCGCGCGCGGGGCTGCGCCGCGCCCGCGCACGGAATCGAGGGCACCTAGCGTTTCCGGCGGTAGATGCCGTGGAAGATGCCGAACAAGACCACGAGCGCCGGGATCAGGCCGATGTTGATCGTCTTCAGCTTCGTGCCGAGGCGGTCGATGTCGGCGTGGAGGTTCTTGCGGACCTCCTTCAGCAGACGCTGGGTTTCCGCCTGTTTCTTGCGGAGGCCCTGGATCTCCTGCTGCTGCTCTTTGGAGAGGATGAAGCGGTCGTTCCCGCTCTTCGCCTTCTGGAGCGCCTGGAGACGGGAGCGCGTTTCGTTCAGCTCCTTCTGGAACTGGGCTTCCTGCGCCTGCCACTTCTTCATCGCGGCGGCCTCCAGTTCATCCACCTTCACGAACGGGCGGTTGAACTGCCCGCGCGCGCGGACGCCGATCAACTCGGCGCGGCCGGCGAACTGCTCGACGACGTTGGCGAAGAGCGTGAGGTTGTCGTTCAACGGCTGGAGGATGTTGCCGAAAAGCGTCTGCTGTTCGGTGACGCAGAAGTTGTCGCCCAGGAAGTCGCTGTCGCCGAAAACGAGGACCGTGCTCTTGCCGGACTTCAGCGAGGCGACTTTGTTCGTCGCGTTGGCGGTGTCGTTCGTGCCGGAGGAGAAGCCATCCGGGAAGGCGGTCTCGAAGGTGCCTTCGAGGCGGGCCGCGAGGACACGCTCTACGCCGTCGGGGTTCAGCTGCGACTGCATCGCGCTCATGCCGAACTGCGCGCTCATCTGGTCGATCAAGCAGGCATTGTTCTGCGAGCTGACGATGACCGGGGTGAACTTCAGCGCGTCGGTGTTCTTACCCGAAAGGGCGCCGGAGAACGGCAGCATCACGGAGGTGAGCTGGGAGACCAGAAGGTCGCCCTTCGCCATGTTCTTGGTGGTGAGCGAGAGGAACGCGGGGTTCGACTCGGCGCGGTTGTTCCCGGCGTTGAGCTTGGTGGAAAGGCTCAGATCGGCGACGACCTTGGAGGTGTCGAAGGAGACGCCCCACTTGTCGAAGAGCTTGCCGAGCGTCGAAGGGCCGGGCTGGTTGGGACCTCCGCCGCCCATCATCATCATCTGCTGGTTGCGGCCGTTGGTCAGCATGTCGATGACGCTGAACGGATCGACGCACGCGATGAGGCGGCCGCCGCGCAGGACGAACTGGTCGATGGCGAACAACGCCTTCTCCTCCAGGTTCTTCGGATGCACGACGATCAACGTCTTCACGTCGTCGTCGATCTTTTCGACATCGGTCTTGATCTCGCGGACGGTGTAGTCCTTCTTCAGTTCGCGGAAGACGATCCAACCCTGCGGCGGACGCTGCCCCATCTGCATCATCATCGGGTTGGGCTCGCCGCCGAGCACGTCCAGCGCGCTCATCACGCCGATCACCGGCTTCTCCGGCCAGGCGACACGGGTGATCAGGCGGGTGATGTCATATTCGAGCGTCGCCTCGGAGCGCGGGCTGAACCCCTCGATGACCTCCTGGCGGTCGCCGCAGACGGCGGCCAGGCCGAAGTAGACGGGCTGCCCGAACGGGTTGACCTGCTGCTGCGCGATGCCGTAGCGCTGCGCCCACTCCTCCGCGTCGGAATCCGGCTGGGGGTCGTAGGATTCAAGCGCCACGTGGCCCTTCCCGGCGAGTTCGTACTCCTTCAGGTAGTCCTGGACCTGCCCGGCGTATGCCTTCAACGCTTGGGGCATTTCGGAGGAAGACGCGCTGTAGTAGAACTTCAGCGTGACATCCTCCTCCAGCTGTCCGATCACCTTCTTCGAACCGTCGGAGAGCGTGTACAGCTTCTCGGCGGTCAAGTCCGCGCGGAAGCGGAGGCTCTTCAAAATCACAGCCGTCGCGCCGATGATGACGAGCAGGAGCGCAAGCCCGGCCGCGCCGGAACCGATTTTCGTTAACTTCTTGTTCATGGTTGCAACATCCTTCCCTTAGGCGGCCTTGCGGTTTTCGGTCACCACCTGCGCGGCGGCGAGCATGAACACCATCACGCCGATGTAATAACCGATGTCATAAAGATCCAGAACGCCACGGCGCATCGAGTCGAAATGCGTCAGGAGACTGCATTGCGAAACGGCATCCACGATGCCCGCCGGGACGCCCCACGCGGCGACCGCGTTGACGACCGGGTCGAACCCGATGATCATCAGGAAGAAGCAGAACGCCAGCGAGACGACGAAGCTGATCATCTGGCTGCGGGAGAGCGCCGAGGCGAACACGCCGATCGCGACCGCCGCACCGGCCATCAGGTAGGAACCGACGTACCCGCAGAGGATCGCGCCCCCGTCGGGATTGCCCAGCCAGTAGGTCGTGAGGACCACCGGGAAGGTCAGCGCCAGCGCGACGCCGATGAACGCCCACGCCGCGAGGAACTTGCCCAGCAGACACTGCGTCAGCGTGACGGGCAGCGTCAGCAGCAGCTCGATCGTGCCGTTGCGGCGCTCCTCCGCCCACGTCCCCATCGTGACGGCGGGGACCAGCAGCAGATAGACCCAGGGATGCCAGAAGAAGAACGGCATCAGGTTCGCCTGGCGGTTTTCATAGAAGCGCGTCATGCCGAAGGTCAGGAACCCGACCAGCACGAGGAACGCCACCAAAAAGACATACGCGACCGGCGAGTCGAAGTAGGACTTGAACTCGCGGCGGAAAATCGTCTTGACCTGTTTGCACGGACACATGGCTACTTCGCCTCCTTCTTCGTATTCTGGTCGGCCAGGCGCGCGGCCTCCTGCTGTTCCTCTTTGGAGAGCGTCAGGTTGCGGAAGACCACATCGAGCCGCCCGCCCTGCGGATCCTTCGCGCGGAGTTCGTCCGGCGTCCCCTGCGCGACCACCTCGCCGTGCGCGATGATCACGCAGCGCGTGCAGACGGCATCGACCTCTTCAAGGATGTGCGTCGAGACGATGATCGCCTTCTCGCTCGCCATCGCCTTGATCATCTGGCGGACGGCGAACTTCTGGTTGGGGTCCAGCCCGTCGGTCGGCTCGTCCATAATCAGGACGCTGGGGTCGTGCAGGATCGCCTGGGCGAAACTCGTGCGCTGGCGGTAACCTTTGGAAAGCGTCTCGATCGTCTGATGGCGGACCGAACCGAGCGACGTGCGCTCGATCACGTCATCGACGCGGCGCTTCAGCTCAGCGCCCGCATAACCGCGGATCCGGCCGATGAAGGTGAGAAAATCTGTCACGGTCATGGCGCGATAACTTGGCGCATTCTCCGGGAGGTAGCCGAGGCACGCCTTCGCCGCCACGGGGTCTTTCAGGATGTCATGGCCGCAGATCTCCGCCGTACCGTCCGTCGGGGAGAGGAAGCCGGTAATCATACGCATGGTCGTCGACTTGCCGGCGCCGTTGGGGCCGAGAAAGCCTAGCACCTCGCCCTTCTTGACCTCAAAGCTGACGCCTTTGACGGCCACGAAGGAGCCGAAGCTCTTCTTTAGGTTTTTAACTGTCAACATTCTATCGTCCTCTGCATGAAGAAAACGGAAAGCACCCCCTCCGGAAAGAGGCGGCACCCGCGCCGAACGGCGCTGTTTGGAAATGAAAATAGCAGAATCCATGCCGTAAGTCGAGAACGAACGGCGAAAAAGATTTGCCCTCCGCGAAGACAAGCCGAAAAAGTGTCTTTCCCTAAGCCGGTTTATATGGTATACTGGCGTTTCTGTTTTTCAAGAGGTAGGCAGTATGTGGAACTATTCTGAGACCGTGATGGATCATTTCCGCAACCCGCGGAATGTCGGGAAGATCGAGAATCCCGACGGCGTGGGCACGGTTGGATCTTTGGCGTGCGGCGACGCACTTACGCTGATGTTCAAGCTGGACGAGAACAAGCGGATCAAGGACGTGAAATTCCAGACGTTCGGTTGCGCCAGCGCGATCGCCTCTTCCTCCGCCCTGACGGAGATGATCAAAGGGAAGACCCTTGAAGAGGCCCGCAAGATCACGAACAAGGAAATCGCCGAGTACCTGGGCGGGCTTCCCCCGCAGAAGATGCATTGCTCCGTGATGGGCAGCCAGGCGCTGGAGGCGGCCATCCGGAACTACCAGACGGGCGACACGTCCGTCCGGAACCTTGAGGACGACCACATCGTCTGCACCTGTTTCGGCGTCTCCGAAAACGAAATCCGCCGGGTCATCACCGAGAACAACCTGACGACGCTGGACGAGGTGACGAATTTCACGAAGGCCGGCGGCGGCTGCGGCCAGTGCCGGGGGGCGATCCAGAAGATCCTCGACGAAATCCTCGCCCAGCGCGCGGAACTCGAAAAGAACGGCGGCAAGGGAGCGTAATTTCGCGTGAGCGGAGAACCGCACAACATTTTGTTTGACGCCCGCGTCCTTTCCTCCGAGCCCACGGGGGAAAACCGCTATCTCCGCACCTTGCCCGCCGCCTTCCTCCCGCTCCTGCAGGAAGACGAGGTGCTGCATCTCGTGCTTTCCTCCGAGTACGAGGGGAACCCCGTCCCCCTCTCGCCCCGCTGCCGCGTCCACCGGCTTTCCGCGAACGCGGGTTCGGCGGCCGGACGCCGCGAGATCGTCCAGCTTTCAAAGGAACTCCGTTCCGAGGTCTTCCACACGACCAGCCTCGCCGCGATGGGGCGCGTACATGGCCGGGCGGTCTTGACGCTGCACGATTTCCGTCCCGCCGTACGTCCGCAGTTCTACGGCTTCTTCCGCCGCCTGAGCTGGCGTTTCCACGCCCTTCGCGCCGTACACCGGGCGAGGCGCTGCATCGCCGTCTCCGAAGAGGCGTTGCAGAACGGGATCCGCCTCTTCGGGAAGCGCGTCCGCGCCATCGGCACGGTAGTCCCGCCCTGCGTCTCCCCCGCGTTCTCGCCGCAATCGCCGGAACGCATCGCGCGGGTGCGGGAGGCATACGGCCTCCCCGAGAAGTTCCTGCTGTACGCGGGTTCGGACGACCCGGTGAAGAATCTGGAGACCCTGCTCGGCGCGTACGCGCTGCTGGAGCCGACGGAGATGCCGCCGCTCGTCCTTGCCGGCTTCCCTCCAAAGGAAAGCCGCGTCCGTGCGTTGGCGGAGCCGCTGGGAGACCGGATCGTCTGGTGCGGGGTCGTGCCGGACGAGGACATGCCGGCCCTTTATTCGGCGGCGCGCGCATTTCTTTTTCCCAGTCTGGACGAAGCGTTCTGCTACCCCGCGCTCGAAGCGATGTCGTGCGGGACGCCGGTGGTCTGTTCCGCGTTGAACGTGCTGAAGGAGATGACCGCCGGCGCCGCGAAGGTCGTCCATCCCACCGACCGGCAGGAGTGGCGCCGCGCCATCCATTCGGCGGTCGTGTCGATCGATTGGCATGACGCCGCCCGCGCCGCCGGGCTGGCCCGCGCAGACGCCTTCCGCAGCGAGGAGATCGCGCGCGAGACGCTGGAACTTTACCGGAAGCTTTACCCAAAAAGGAAGAACGTATGATCAAAGCATGTGAGTTGAAGAAGGGGGCGATCGTCGGGATCCGCGATCAGCCATACGAAGTGGAAAGCCTCTCCGTGACGACGCCCAGCGCGCGCGGCGCGGCTTCGATCTACCGGTTTCGTTTCCGGAACCTGGTGGACGGCGGCAAGCAGGACGTCTCCTGCCACGGCGACGAGCCGTTCGCGGAGATCGACCTCGAAAGCCGCCCCGTCCAGTATCTCTACTGCCAGGACGACCGCTACACCTTCATGGACACGGACAGCTACGAGCAGTTTGAACTCGCCAAGGAGCAGATTGAAGCGCAGTTGCCGTACCTGGTCGAAGAGATGGAGGACATCTACGCGCTTCTCGTGGACGGCAACGTCGTCGCCATCAAACTTCCGCAGAAGGTGAAACTGACGATCGAGACCACCGACCCCGTTATGAAGGGCGCCTCCGTCACCGCGCGCGGCAAGACCGCCGTCTGCCAGACCGGCCTCCGCTTGAACGTTCCGGAATATCTGGAGCAGGGCGAGGAGATTCTGGTCGATACCGCCACCGGGGAGTACCTGCAGCGTGCAAACGCCGTCAACCGATCGTGAGACGGTCCGGGAGCTGCTGCTCCTGCTTGCCGGACTTGCCGTCGTCGCGTTGGCGGCGGGGGCGAGCCGGAGGTTTTGGAAGGGCTGGCAGATGGCCCCGTTCGCGGACATCCTACGCTGGCGCGAGGCGTTCTCCATGTTCCTCTTCGCGCCGGCGCTCGCCGTCCTCTTTTGGTTCATCGTCCGATGCACGGGGCGCGGGCGGATGCATCCCGCCATCAAAGTCGTCAGCCTCCTCGCCGTCTACTTCCTCGCCTGCGGCATGGGGATGCACGATCCGGCGAACCGGATGTGCGGTTCCTATCCGGCGGGGGCGATGCAGCCCGCCGTCCGCCAGAGCCTCGTCTACTTCGACGACGTACTCGGCCATCAGGTATTCTGGACGGGATTCGTGCTGGCGACGTGGGCACTCGGCGTCCAACAGGTTTTGACGCCGCTGGACGGGCGCCTCCCGCGCTTTGCCGGGATTTCGCTCGGCGCCGTGGATCTCGCCCTACTGTTCGTTTTTTTCACCAATCTGGCGTTTGAGTTCCCGAATACGAAACAGGACTGCCGGGTGATTCTGGCTGCGGCGGCGCTGCCGACGGCGGTGTGGCTGTTCCGGATGCGGGGACGGGGGCTTTTACGTATGCCGATGCTGTTGGTCATCCTGCCGGTCTGTTGGGGATCGGTTGCGCTGACATGGGGGTATTGGCTTTTTAAGGGGATACCGTGAGCTCGTTTCTTTCTACCGCTCTTTCTCCGATGACGGTCAGTCTCGTCGTGTTTCTCGCGGCGTACATCTGTTTCGTGATCTTTCCCGGACACCGTTCCTGGGTCGCGTGCGGCGGCGCCCTGCTGTTAGTCCTTTCGCGAGCGGTCACGCCGTCGGAAGCCCTTCTTGAGAAAGTCAACTGGAATGTCATGGGGCTTTTTCTCGGGACGCTGGTCTTGGCGGAACTCTTTCTCGCCTCCCGTGCGCCTTCCGTCTTTTCGGAATGGCTCGTCTCCCGCTGCCGGAGCGGGCGGGCGGCGATGGTGATGGTCTGCGCCCTTTCCGGTTTTATCTCCATCTTCGTCGAAAATGTGGCGGTTGTCCTGCTGGTCGCGCCCGTCGCGCTCAGCCTGGCGGAGCAGTTGAAGGCGAATCCCGTCCGCCTGCTCATCGGGATCGCCATCTGCAGCAACGTGCAGGGGGCCGCCACGATGATCGGCGATCCGCCCAGCATGATCCTCGCCGGCGCGATGCGCCTGGGGTTCTGGGACTTTTTCGTGTACCAGGGGAAGCCGGGGATTTTCTTTGCGATCGAAATCGGGGCGTTGGCCTCGCTCTTGATCCTCGCGTACTGTTTCCGCCGTTACAAGGGCGGCCGCCCGGAGGCGCAGAAACAGACGGCGCGTTCGTGGGTGCCGACGGCGTTGCTCGTGGTGTTGATCGCGGGACTCTCCTGCGCGTCGGCGATCGACCGGGACTTCCGCTGGTTCGCCGGGACTTTCACGCTCGCCGTCGCCGCCGTCGGGCTTCTCTGGTACGCCCTCTTCGCCCGCTGGGGGAAGACGACGTCCCTCTTGCGTTCGCTCGACTGGGACACGACCTTTTTCCTGATCGGGGTTTTCGTGCTGGTCGGCGCACTGGCCGATTCCGGCTGGATGGACAGCCTCGCCGGATTTCTGGGGAATCTCACGGGGAACAGCCTGATCGGCGCCTATCTCCTGATTGTGTTTTTCGCCGTGGCGGTCTCCGCGTTCGTGGACAACACACCGTTCCTCCTGGTGATGATCCCCGTGGCGCAGAAAATGTCCGCGCACCTCAACGCGCCCGTTCCCCTACTGATGTTCGGGCTGCTCATCGGCGCCTGCCTCGGCGGCAACATCGCGCCCATCGGCGCCTCCGCGAACGTCGTGGCGCTCGGCATCCTCCGGAAACAGGGGTATACCGTCTCGTTCCGCAAGTTCATGGAAGTAAGCGTCCCGTTCACGGCGGCCGCCGTCCTGGCCGGCTGCCTCTTCGTCTGGCTCGTCTGGGGATAAAGAAAAACGGCGAGTAAAAGCAAAACCTTTACCCGCCGCCAGGGAGGACATATATTATTCAGCAGCGGCGCTCTCGCGCAGGCGGTCTTTGGGGGAATACCGCTTCGCTGCCGATTCAAGGACTGGGAGTCGCTTGAACGGGGCGCATACTACTATATGCACCCCGCCCCCGTCAACAAAAAAATGCGTTTTTTTTCACGTTTAGCGGGAGGGATGAACCGACATCCCCTTTTCAAAACCGCTTCCCGAGACAGGTTCGCACGTCGCGATCTTCTCTTTGACGGACACGACGCGGATCGTCCCCGCCTTTTTCATCTCCTCGTCCAGCACCTCCCCGGTGTCGGGATCCGTCAGGACTTCCACCGCGCCGACATCGAAGACCTGTCCGACCGCGACACCCTCGCGCGTGCCGCGATTGATGATGATCTTGTCCGGCTTGGCAAGCATCACGGTACCCTGCCAAGGAATCGAGCCGAGCTGCGCGATGAGGTACTCGACGGCCTGGTTCACCGCATCCGCCGTCGCTTTGCCCACGTTATCCTTCTTGAACCCGGCCAAATCGCCGGTCAACCCGCCAAGCGCGTTCCCAACATACCCGAGGTTCAACCCGGTGCGGCCGGCCTTCCCGATGATGCTCTTGGAGCCTTTGACCTGCCCGGTCTGGGAATCGACCACGTAGATCGTCACGTTGATTTCGGCCGAGTCCGTTCCGCCGCCGAGGCGGATGCCACGGAAACCAAGCCCGCCTCCGCCACCGGTGGTGGACTGCTGGACGTGCGTGATCGCCCCTTTCACAAGCAACTGCGCGGGTGTCATGTTGCCCTTTTTCGGCGCCTTCTTGCCGCCGGCCATACGCCCGCTGTCAACCAGATCCTGTTCGCGCATGGCCTCGTTGCGCATATCCGATTCGCCGAGGACGATGAACCGTCCCGTCTGCTGGAGCGAGTCGGTCAAAATCTCGCCCCACGCATGGCCGAGATCCCACTGTCCCGTCCAGTTCGCCTTGTTCTCAAACTTCGAAACGGTAATCGAATACCGCAGGTTCCCCTGACCGAACGCCGGCGACAACGCGGCACAGAGCAGGGAGATAGAAGCACCAACCAACAAACGACTCGTTTTCATGTTTTCCTCCTTACTTGAACGGGCGGCAACCGGCCAACCCGAAAACCGCCGGAAAGTATAGCGTTTCCCCGTGCGGTTTGCAAGCATCGAAAAACACCTGTTTTTCTTGACCTCCCGCCGAGAAGGGAGTAAACTGAAAAAACCATGAGCGAGAAAGCGGATGACAAAGTTGCCGGCAACGCCGGCGGGGAACAGGACAACGGATTGACGCTGGATTTGAATTTCGCCCCCAGCTGGGCGCGTACGGATCCGGGCGAAAGCCTTCAGCGTTATCGTCAGGAAGATTTCGCGGGACACGGCGATCCCGCCGTGCCGTCGCACGGTGGCGCCGGC
>JAGAEL010000127.1 GCA_017613085.1 Kiritimatiellia bacterium
GGACGCATCGGACAGGCATCTCTCCTTGCCTTTCATGTACCACCCGATTGCCGTATTCCTGTTTGTTTCATAGCCCAGCCCCTCCCAATACAGGCATCCAAGCAAATCCTGGGCATATATGTTGTTCGCCTCTGCCATGGAGCGGAGTTTGTCCTTCGCGCCGTTGATCAAAGACAATCCGCGTTCTCTGTCTTGTTTCTCCATGCCATATAAAAAGTCGCACTTGTTGGCATGAAGCACGCCCAGTGCGGCGCAGGCAAGTGGATGGTCGCGCTTCACAGCAACTTCATAACGCTCGCACGCCTTCTTCCAGTCCGGCACCGACAGCAAGCCACCTTCATACACAGATCCCTGTAGATAGGCGACATCCGGAAGATTCGCGTCTTCGCCCGTGAACTTGTCCATCAGCTCCTTGTACTTTCCCTTTTCAAACAGGGCGTATGCCTCCTTGACCTTCTCCGCCTGTGCTCTCGCCGTTTGCAGACATGCTTTGTAATGCCGACTGGCGTCGTCAAATGCTGCAATTGCGGCCTCAAGGTTGCCGGCACCCCACGCTGCCTTACCGCGGTCACGGGCCTCCGTCGCCGCCTTCCATTCGTCAGACGCACATTCCTTCGCCCCGGACGCATCCGCCTCCTTGGACGCCTCAAGGGCACGGCTTCGCGCCTCTTCGGCGTTCTTCTTCCTCTGCTCGGCCGCCTCTTCCTCCTGCCGCTTGCGTTCGGCATTAGCCTCGGCGACAGATGTGCTAAACTGTTTCTGTGCCAAGCTGAACACCTTGTCCGCCTCGGCGAATCTCATGACGCCCAATGCGGCAGTGGCGGATGCCATCTGCTTTTCAGCTTCGTTCCAGCGTATGGCGGCGTATTTCTCGGCGGTGGCATCCTGGGCGCGTTTGCGCGCGGCGGACGCCTCCTTGCCTGATTTCATTGCTGCTTGACGCTCGGCGTCAAGCGCAACGAGTGCCTTGCAACCGTCCACGTAGTTAGTGAATCCCCGTGCGGCCTCTGCCCAGCGCAGTTCCGTGCGGTTGGCAACTGCCCTTGTCAGGGCATCGGCAAGCGCCGTCTTTTTCATCTTGAAACCGTCCGCGTCGTCGATGCGCTCCACGCGGGCCTTCTGCACAGTCGCCTCGACGGCAATCTCGGCGACATCGGATTCGGTTGGTCCGACTGGGACAGGCGGGACTTGCGCTGCCGCCGGCTCGTTCGTCTCGTTTCGTCCACTCGTCCACCACCATGCGCCGCCTGCGAGCACGGCGAGGAGGACGAGAATCACAAGAGCCTTGCCGATGCCGCCTTTCCTTTCCATGCCTCCGCAAGAGGCCTTCCCCTCCAACGCGGTGACAAATTCGCCGCAGGACGCGAACCGATCCTCCGGCTTCTTGGCAAACGCCTTGGCAAGCGAGTCCCTGACGCACGTGGAAAGGCATCCGGGGAGTTTCACTGGTTCGCGTCCGACGACGTTCATCATCACCACGGGGTCGCCGGTGTCGAACACGGAGGCGAAGGGGACTTCCCCCGTCACAAGCTCGTGGAATAAAACGGCCAGCGCGTACTGGTCCGTCGCCGCACCCTGCTTCTCGCCCAGCCACTGCTCCGGCGCCATGTACGGGCGGGTGCCGGAGGTGTCGCGCACCTCGCAGGAGACGCGCCCCATCGACGAGCGGATCTCCGCCGCCAGCCCGAAGTCCAGCACGCGGGCGACGAGCCTCCCGTCCCCCTTCGTCTCCACCATCACGTTGGAGGGTTTGATGTCGCGATGGATGATCTTCTGCCCGTGCGCGTAATCGAGGGCTGCGGCGATCTGCCGCGCGATTTCCAGAGCCTGCGGGAGCGGCACCTTACTCTCCGGGAACTGCCGCCGCCACTTCGAGAGCGTCACCCCCGGCGCGTCCTCCATCACCATCCGGGTCTCGCCCGGCGAGACCCGCAGGTTCTCATGCGTCTCCGCGTCGCCGTACCGGACGTGCTCCGCGCGGTGCAGGTCCAGCGCGGCGGCGATGTTCGGGTGGTGGAGGCGCGACACCAGCGCGAAATTGGCACGGATGTTCTCCAGCTCCTCCGGATTCCCCTTCACCTCCGGGGGAAGGCCCTTCACCGCCCGGTCGATCTTCGCCACCGTGTCCCGAGCCAGGTACACCGTCCCGAACCCGCCGCCGCCCAGCTCGCGGGTCAGCTCGTACTTGTCGATCCGCGCCAGGACGCCGTCCGGCACGTCCCGCATCGACTCCAGCCTTGATAAGTCTTCCATGTCCACCCTCGCACTGATCCACGTGAAATCCAAAAGCCGCCGTTACTTTACCACAAACGGGGAAGGATGGGAAACAAAAATAGAAAGGGGAAGGAGGATAGGATGAAAGTGTTTGGACTACGCGACATTCGACACCCGACAGCCGTAATTCGGACGGGACGAAGCCCGTCCCTCCCGCTCTTTCCTCCGCGTGAGATCTCCGTCTCGGTTGTCTCGTTCGTCTTGGTTGTCTCGTTTACAAGACATACGGCCAGCCGTCCGCGTCCCAGAAGAGTTCGCAGATGAACATCGCCCGGAGCGCTTTCCGGAAATCACGCACATGGCAATGGTAGACAAGGTAATGGCGACCGTCGAGCGTCCAGATTTCCCCGTTGTGGCCGGGACCGTAGAAACGAGGATCGGAACCGGATTCGAGAAGGAGCGAGGCGTTTCCTTTCTGCATCGGCGCCCCCGACTTGTCCACGAACGTCCCCTCCAGTGAACGCGACCTTCCGACGACGATCGCGTAATCCCGGTTGGCGTAGAATCCCCGGCTGGCAAAAAGGTACCACCAGCCTTTTCGATGATACAGATAGGCTCCCTCGAAGACCTTGCGCCGCGAAGTATCCTGCTTGTCTGTCACTCCCGCGACGTGGGTGTACACCGCGCCGGGTTTCACGGATAACCCGTCCGACGACAGTTCCACGCGATGGATACCGTCGACAGAACCGAAGAAGAGCCAGCGTTTCCCCGTCTCAGGATCGAACACGGCCTCTGGATCGATGGTGTCGCGAATTCCCGTTTCCAGACTGCGCGTGATCACGTGCCGCCCGGTGAACGGCCCGCCGGGTCTGGACGAGGTGTAGGCGACGATCTGACAGTCATTGCAACTCCGGTAACAGGTGACGTAGAGCGTCGTCCGCCCGTTGATGTCCGTCACGTCCGGCGCCCAGAAATGAACGTAGCCCCGCTTCCGCCAATACTGATATTCGGTCTCCGTCAGAAGCCGGTGCCCGGTTTCCCGCCACGTAAAAAAGTCGTCGCTGGTCAACACCCGTTGCACCGTAGAGGCGGCATACCAGACGCCACCTTCCCGCCACGTTGTCGGATCGGGCGCGCTCTTCCGCCAGGCCATGACCGCGTTGCCGCCGGAGGGACGGGGATCGCCGCCCCGGATCTTTCCACGCATCGTGCGGATCTCCCCGTCCACGGAAGAAACCAGCAGGAATTCATCACCGCCGAGCGGACAGAGGCTGTTCCACACGGAGGACGCCCCGCCGTAAGGCCGCGACCTCCCCCGAAAGGAAGAGAGTCTGCCGAGGGCGGTCTCCGTTTTGCGCATGGCCACGACCTCCGCCGTCTGCGGACGCGAGGCGATATCGCCGGAAACCTGCCAACACATAAGGTAGTACGCCTCCGTCGCAATCAGGTAAGGGGCGCGTACACAACGTTTCCGATCATCGGCGACGACCTCCAACGGCTCGTACCACATCTCCGTAACGTTTCGGGAATACCGGGGGACCGCCTGTTTAAACGACGATTGCGTGAGGCGCGGATGAAGGGATCTCCCGTCCGTGTTCAAGGCAAGTGCAAGGAAAACCGTGTTCCCCTGAACCAGCGCGACAGGCGTCCCGTCGTATTCCCCCACCCCGGCTCCAAACGAGCGAGGAGCGCTCCACGTGTCGCCGCCGTCCTGCGATTCAAGGAACGCAATGGTCCGCTGTCCATCCGCACTCCCGCCCGCGAAGTAAATCCGGACGCCGCCGTCCGGCAGAGCGAGAACAAACGCCCCGCGACCATCACACCGTTGTACATCGGCGGAAGTTTCTTCCGGAAAATGCGAAAGCACCTTCTTCGCGCTCCATGTCTTGCCGCC
>JAGAEL010000128.1 GCA_017613085.1 Kiritimatiellia bacterium
CGTCCGCGCCGCCCGCGCGAACGGGAACGGTCCGGCCCATCGCCCGAAGCCGCCGGGGCGGCCTTGACGCCGCCATCCCGCCGGCGATCGCCGCGCCGCGTTCCGGACGCGGTCTTCGCGGACTCGCGAGATACGGGGCGTTTCGAGGACGCCCCCTCCTTTTTGGAAGAAGCGGCGCCCATCAGCTTAGCCGCCAATTTTCGAAGAAAACCTAACGCCATAACAGAATACTCTACGTTTCGATTCTTGTCCTTCATGCCCGTCCCGCGACGGGCGTTCGTCTCCGCGCCAATGCGCTATGACTATATGGACAAGACGCGGACACACGTCGCGCCCGCGTCATGAATAGGATTTTGGATGGAAAACGGCCACCGTGACGGCGACCGCCGCTCGACTTAACGCTTCGAGAACTGGAAGCGCTTGCGGGCGCCCGGCTGACCGGGTTTCTTGCGTTCCTTCATACGGGCGTCGCGGGTGAGGCAGCCGGCCTTCTTCAGGACCTCGCGAAGGCTCGCGTCCGCCGCGCAAAGCGCGCGGGCGAGACCGTGGCGGATCGCCCCGGACTGGCCGCTGGTGCCGCCGCCCTTGGCGGTGACCTGGACGTCGTACTTATCGGCGAGGCCGGTGAGTTCCAGCGGGAGCGCCATATACTGGCGGAGCGCCTCGCTGGGGATGTACACCTCGGCGTCCTTCCCGTTCACCGTCCACTTGCCCGTGCCGGGAAGGAGACGGACGCGCGCGACGGCGCACTTCCGGCGACCGGTTCCGGCCGCGACTTCTTTCTTGGTAGCCATACCTTAACTCCTTCTCAATACGCCGCCGGGACGGGGCTCTGGGCCGCATGCGGATGTTCCGCGCCGCGATAGACCTTGATGCGGGACATCATCTTGCGGGCGATCCGGTTCTTGGGCAACATGCCCCAGACCGCTTCGAGGATGACGCGATCGGGGTGACGCTCCAGCATGGTGGCCGCCGTGAAATGCTTCAAGCCGCCGCGATAGCCGGAGTAACGTTGATAATCCTTCTGCTCGCGCTTACGCCCGGTCAGCAGGACCTTCTCCGCGTTGATCACAATGACGAAGTCGCCTTGGTCAATCGCGGGATCGAACGTCGGGCGGTCCTTGCCGCGCAAGGTGTTCGCGATGTTCACGGCCAGACGCCCGAGGGCCTTGCCCTGCGCGTCGACCAGGAACCATTTACGATTCACGCCCGGATTTTTGGGAACAAACGTTTTCTGCATGATAAACCTGTTCTTTGTTGTTCTACTCGCTAAACAGGCGGTCACTTTACCGAAAATCCGACCTCCGTGTCAACTCCAAAAAGGGAAAATTTGCAGATGCGAATTTGCACGGGGGCGGTAGATTTGGTAGAATGACCCCCATGAAAACGATTTGCGTATTCCTTTTCGCCGTTTCCGTGCTGGGTTCGGCCTTGTGCGCGGCGGGCGTATCCAAGGCACCGGCGCAGACGGGACGTTTCTTCCTCTCGCCCCGCCACTCGCAGGTGAAGATGACGGGCGAGTGGTTCCCCGAACTGCAACGGGGAGGCGGCGGGGGGCCGCAGTGCCACTGGATGTCCGCGAAGGCGGGCGGGAAGATTACGCTGACGTTTGAAGGGACTTCCGTGACGCTCGTCACGCGGACGGGGGCGCGCACGACGTGGGTACACGCCACGCACACCAATTCGCTTGCGCGGCTCGGACGCTTCGACGTGCGACTGGACGGGAAGCCGTGCGGAACCGTAAGCCTAGCGGGGGCGGAGGCGGACGCGCGCAAACGCCCGAGCCATTCCGCCCGCGCGGAACTGCCGGTCGCCGCCGGTCTCAACGAAAACACGCACGTACTCGAACTGGTCAACGCCGGCGAGGGCGAGGTGACGCTGGCGGGGTTCCTGGTGGACAGGCCGCAACGCGGAAGCGAACCCGACTTCTCGCGGGAATCCGCCACGCTCGCCGCCGAGGCGAAAAACCTCCCGCCGATCCTTTTCGTCGAAGGCGCCCCGATTCGCACCGTCGCCGGACCTTGCCTGCTGGGCCATTCCGCCTATCCGGACGGCGACACATGGGGAACGGCGGTCAAAGTCTTCCATCCGTCGCGGCCGGACGAACCGCCGCGCACCCTGTTCGCCGAGGCGGACTCCGTGATTCTCGATCTCGCGCTTTCGCACGACGCGAAAACGATCTGGTTCTCGATGCGGCGCCACAAGTCGCCCTGCTGGCACATCTACCGGCTCAACGCGGACGGTTCGGGGTTGACGCAACTCACCGACGGCGTGTTCCACGACACCTCGCCCGCCCCCCTGCCCGACGGGCGGATCGCCTTCATCTCCACGCGTGAACCCGGCACGCACCTCGTGTGCGCGACGGGGCCGTCCAGCCGTGTACACGTGATGAACGCGGACGGTTCCGGCGTGAAGATGCTTTCGTCCAACACCCTCGCCGACTACTGCCTGACCGTGCGGAGCGACGGGCGGTTGATGTACACACGCTGGGAATATGTGGACTGGAACATCATGTCGCGCCAGTCGCTCTGGACGCAGTATCCGGACGGACGCCATCTGGAGCTGTTCTTCGGCAACCTTCTCGACGACCCGCCGAACCTTCTACAGGCGCGCGAAGTACCGGACGCCCCCGGCGAGGCGGTGTGTACGTTCGCGCCGCACCACGGATCGCCCTTCGGCGCGATCGGCGTGGTTTCCGCGAAAAACGGGCCGGAGGGGCAACGCGGCGCGGACGTGCGCTGGCTCACGCCGGAGTTCCCGTCCATCATGGATTTCAACCACCTGTGGTCCTACTGCTGGCCCTACCCGCTCGGCAAGGGACGCTACCTCTGTTCATACGGCGGTGGCGGAATGCGCCGCTACAGGATTTCGTTGATTGACGAAAACGGCGGGCGCGCGACCGTGTACGACCCCGGAAAAACAAGCGCGTATTGCGCGACGCCCCTCGCCCCCTACCCCGCGCCCAAGACCATCGCCCCGTTCACGCCGGAGTCCGTAAAGCGCGTCAAGATCCCGGCGGCACCGCCCGCGCTGCCCTCCGACGAAGAGGTTTCGGTGGGGTATCTGTATGTAGCGGACGTCATGCGCGGATACGCCGAGGGCGTGGCGCGGGAAGACGTCAAAGCCGTGCGCATCATGGAACAGCTGCCGAAGGTCATCGAGGTGAGCGGGCGGAGAGCCTACGACCAGAGTCCGCTGATGAGCGTGGGGACGTACTACGCCAAGCGCGTGTGGGGGTATGCGCCTGTGGAGAAGGACGGCAGCGCCTACTTCGAAGTGCCGGCCATGAAGGAGATCTACCTTCAACTCGTCGACGGCGCGGGACGCGAGATCCAACGGATGACAAGCGCGCTCAACGTCATGCCCGGCGAACGGCGCAGCTGCGTCGGGTGCCACGAAGGCCGCATGACGGCAAGCGGCGGGTTTGCGGGCGACGCCGTGCGCCGCGTGCCGACGCCGCTCGCAACGCCGGTCGGCCTGAGATCCGGCGTGATCGACTACATACGCGACATCCAGCCGATCTGGAACGCGCACTGCGTCCGCTGCCACGGCGGAACCGCCCCCGCGAAGGGGCTTTCCCTTGAAGACGGGCGCACCCGTTTCTTCTGCCGCAGCTACGACGGGTTGAACGAACGTGCGCGAAGCGACTTCACCAGTTATCTTTCCTACGGCGGTGCGCCGGAGGCGGATTCGGCAAAACCGCTCATCCATTCGATCCTGCTCAACTACGGGTTCGCGGATGTCCTACAGCCGCGTCAAACCGGTTCCTTCGCAAGCCGTCTGCCGGATTATCTGGAACGGAAGCACTGCGGTTCCGATGTGACGCCCGATGAACGCCGGCGCGTGTACGAATGGATCGACGCGATGGTTCCGTACTACACCACCACGGAGTGCGCCCATCTCCAGGCGCGGGGCAAACGCGACCGCTGGGGGATGCCGGACAGTCCGGACATCGCCCCTTGGGCCGTGAAGTACGCGAGGATATTTGCCCGTTCCTGCGCCCGCTGCCACGACGCGATGAATCCCGCCAACGTGGGTATCGCGGGCGACCGGCGTTGGGAGTGGGTAGACCTCACACGCCCCGAATTGAGCCCCGCCCTTGTCGCGCACCTCCCCAAGTCCGCCGGCGGAAGGGGCATCCCCACCCGCGATATGGCGGCTTTCTCCGGGCGCGACGATCCCTTGTGGCTCGAACTGTTGGGGCTCTTCCGCGAAGGGGCCGCCCATTCGGCGCAGACGCCCGAAGCGGACGAAGCCGGTTTCGTGCCCCGTTCCCGAGGGCGCCTCGAATACGCGACCCAACTAAAGAAAGCGGCGGAGGCAGGAAGATGAGCAAGATTGACAGGGGAATCCCGGTTGTGTACGATACCCACCCGTTAAGAGGAGAAAGGACAAGATGAAAAAACGGTGTGTATTTGCTGTCGCGGCGGCGTGTCTGGGAAGCGCGGTTACGCTTGCCGCCGATTCGTTGGAGGTCGCATCGGGGTTGGTGTCGCGACACCTCGACACGCGGGGTGGACATCTGCTGGGACAATCCTACAAGACCGCCGACGGAACGGAGTTCATGCGGAAAGGTTCGCCGGAGTTCGCGTTCCGCGTGGATGGCAAGATGTACGCTGGCTGGTCGGTCTGGAAGGACGTAGCGGTCACAAGGAACGAGGCGAAGGACGGATCGCGCACCGTGACCGTCACCGGCGTCTCCTCCGACGGACGCATCGGCATTGCGTTAACCTACACCACCTACCCCGGCCTCGCGCTCGTGCGCAAGACGCTCGCCGTCTCGAACAAAGGCGAGACGGAATTCTTCGTGACGGATGTCGATGTGGAGACGTTCCGTATGGCGACGCTGGGTTGCACCAACTCCCGCGTCATGCGGCGGTTCGCGCGTTACCGGGAGGAGGGCGGCGTCTATATCGGCGACTGGAACGACCCGCTCATCGTGGTGCATGACTACGCGAAGCGTTGCGGAATCGCCGTCGGCAACGAGGGTGTCTCGACCATGAAGCGCACGACGGCGTTCCAGGACGGCAACTACATCGTTTCGGGGACGCCGCACGGCGGCGGGCAGTATCCGTTCAGCAAGCGGCTGAAGCCCGGCGAGAGCTGGACGGCCATGCCCGTGTTCACGGCGCCGTACGCCAAGTGTCCCGATCCGTCGCGCGTCGTGGAGGGAGCGGTATCGGACTACGTGCGCAAGCACATGGGCGTCAGGGTGGAACAGATTCCCCGCAAGCCCATGTTCGTCTACAACACATGGGTGCCGTTCACCACGCACATCGACGCGAAACTCATCCGCGAACTCGCCGACGCGGCGGCGGAGTGCGGAATCGAGGAATTCGTCATCGACGACGGCTGGCAGATCAACATCTCCGACGGGAAGTACGGCAGGGGCGACTGGGCCGTCGACGAGAAGAAATTCCCCGGCGGGCTGAAACCGACGTTCGACTACATCAAGTCGAAAGGTATGCGTCCGGGGCTTTGGCTGTCGCTCGCCTGGGCCGATCCTGCGTCCGCCCCCATGAAAGAGCATCCCGAATGGTTCGTGAAGGACAAGGCGGGGAACCTCGCCAACCTGCACACGACAAACGGAAAGTCGCGCACGGCCTGTATGGCGACGCCGTGGCGCGAATACATCCGCGATAGGATCCTCGGTCTCGTGAAAGACCACGGACTCGCCTACGTAAAGCTCGACCTCGCGATCGCCACGAGCGCCTACGTCTATGACGACGTGCGTACCGGCTGTTACGCAAAAGACCATTCCGGGCACACCGGACACGACGACTCCTACGATGCGATTTTCTCAGGTTGCATGAAGCTCTTCGACGAGCTGCACGAGGCCGCGCCGGACCTCTTCATCGACTGCACGTTCGAGACGGCGGGCAAGACGTTCCTCATGGACTACGGCATCGCGAAGCACGCCGAAGGCAACTGGCTCTCCAACATCGCATCGACCGACGACGGGCGGCTCTACGTGCGCAACCTCGCGTGGGAACGGACACCCGCGCTGCCGGCGACGTCGCTCGTGATCGGCAACCTCTACATGAACAGCCCGCGCCATCTGCTTTCCTTCAAGTCGCTTGCCGGAACGCTCCCCATCATGCTCGGCGACCCGCGCAAACTCACCCCCGCCGAACGGGCGGAATACAGGGAATGGTCGGGGTGGCTCAAAGAGCTTGAGGCGCGGCACTCGTTCATGTCGTTCCGGCAGGATCTTCCCGGATTCGGCGAACCGCAGGAGGGCGCCTGGGACGGGTTCGCACGTATCAACACCGAAACGAAGAGCGGCGGACTGGCGGGTATATTCCGCCGCAACGCCGCCGAACGTTCGCGCCGCGTCGCGATACGCGGATTAAACCCTGACGCGAAATACGCGGTTCTGAAGGGGGCGCAAGGAGAGCGCGTCGCGGAATTGACGGGCAAAGAATTGGAAGAAGACGGCTTCGAGGTCTTTCTGCCCGAACGTTACGACGGCGAACTCTTCGAGATCCGGAAGTTGTGACGGAGATTCACGGAGAACCATGTTGCAAAAAGCCATCAAAAGAACGGAAGACAAGGCATCATCTGCGAGGATGCCCGTGGACGGCATCCACACATCCCGTACATGCGATGCGGAGACGCAACTTGATTTTGACGAGATATTCCGAAATCAGGAAATCGACTCCTTTACGGAAAGGGCGGCAACCATTGCCGAGTCCGCAAGACGGCATCGCAAGCTGACGTGCGTGGAAATATGTGCGGGCGCGGGCGGACAGGCCATCGGTCTTGACATGGCGGGGTTCAAGCATCTGGCACTAGTTGAATACGAGTCCGATTATTGTGCGGTTCTTCGTATAAATCGTCCGGACTGGAATGTCCTTTGCGGAGATGTCCGAAAGTTCGACGGAAGGGGCTTTCGCAATGTCGATCTTCTCGCCGGTGGCGTTCCCTGTCCACCGTTCTCCGTCGCGTCGAAGCAATTGGGGGCGGACGATGACCGCGATTTGTTTCCAGAGGCGATTCGGCTTGTCAGCGAAATGCGCCCTAAGGCGGTCATGCTGGAAAATGTTCGCGGATTCCTCGATTCAAAATTTGACGATTACCGGGAAAACATACTGGATAACCTATCCTCGCTCGGTTACCATGTCAGCGTCAAATTGCTCAATGCCTCCGATTTTGGAGTCCCGCAACTTCGCCCAAGGGTTGTAATCATCGGTATACGGAATGACATTCCCGGCACGTTCTCCTTTCCTGAACCCTTAAAAGAAAAAGCGCCGACCGTGGGACAGGCACTTTACGCGCTCATGTCCGCAAACGGATGGGAGGGAGTCGAGGACTGGGCAAAGAGAGCGGACAAGATCGCGCCCACCATTGTGGGCGGATCGAAAAAACACGGAGGCCCTGATTTAGGTCCCGTCCGCGCCCGCCGGGCATGGGCGGAACTCGGCGTTGACGGGCTCGGCGTCGCGGGGGAAGCGCCGAATAAGGATTTCAAAGGTTCACCGCGTTTGACGAAGGAAATGCTCGCGTGTATTCAAGGTTTTCCCGACGGATGGAATTTTGGAACACGCAAAACCTTGGCCTGCCGGATGATAGGGAACGCATTTCCCCCACCCGTCGCCAAGGCTGTAGGTCTGCAAATCAGAAAGGTGCTGGAAAATGAAAAAATCTGAATGTGTAATCGCGAAAGCCCGAACATTATCGAACAATTGGAAATGCTCGTACAGGGGAAGAGGTTAAAGGACATTTCCGACTTGCCGTTGGATTTATCTTGTTAATGGTTATACCGAACGGAGGTAAACGGATGAAAATGCTTACGTATGGATATACGATCGCGATGGTTTCTATGGCCTTGTTGGTCGATGCCGTCGGCGGCGTGGAATTCAACCCCGACTGGTCTGTCAAGGGCAAGCGGGTGATCAACATCAACACCGTTGTGCGCGTGAACCAGATCGAGGTGTCGCGCGACTGCAACAGGGGTGTGGACGAGGCGCATCTGCACACCGTCGAGGCGGTCGAGACGTTCCGCAAGGCGGTGTCGGACGCAATCCCCGAAGCGAAGGTGACGTGGGCGTTCTCGTGGCGGGCGCTGCAGGATCCGCGTCCCAACTACGTGGCGATCCGCAAACGAGTGGCCGAATACCATCGTCAGTATGGCGATGAGATAACGTTCATCCCCGGCGCGTATTTCGCGCCAATGTACAACTCGCGCACCCAGACGAACCGCGACCTCCACGACGGACTGAAGCTCGTGAGCGAGATGGTCGGCGGCGGATACCGTCCCCGCAGCATCGTCGCAGGCTTCCTCGCGGCGGACAACCTCCGTTTCCTTGCGGAAGAGGAGGACATACACGTTGCGCAGGGCACGATCTGGAGCCAGTACGGAATCGACAACGGCGACGGCGACGGTTCCATCTGCTATCCGTACTACCCGAGCCGCGAACACGCCTGCAAGCCCGCGCAGGGCAAGGCGGACTTCATCGACTGCGTGAACCTCGACGGCTGGACGTGCGACTTCCTCTGCGCGCGCAAGTTCGGCTTCGAGGGTGGCGGCAACAGCCGCACGGGCGTAGGCCCCATCGAGACGTACGGCCGTCTCGGAATCAAGGACGGCATGAAGGAGACGCGAGCCGTCGTGCGCTCGCACTTCGGCGACAACTTCAAGCGCAACGGCTTCGGCTGGATCGTCGTCAACTGGGAAATCTGCCTCGTCAAGCTCAATAAGCCGGAGTACACCGCCGCGCTGACCCAATGGCTCAAGGGTGTGCGCGAGGAGTTCCCCGACACGATCGTGCCGCTGATGAGCGAGTTCGGCGAGGCATGGCGGCGTGAGAACCCGGACAACGACAGGCTGGATTACCGTTTCGTGCAACGCGGCAACTGCATCCACCGGATATTCTCGGAACCGAATCTCGAGATCCGCTGGTACATGAACCGCAAGTTCCGCCTTGCGACACTGCGAGACTGGACGAAGGACGAGCCGGAGATGGTGATCGACTTCACGCGCTACGACCTTCCCGCGAAGGAGCCGCCCGATGCCTCGGTGAAGAAGCCCACGCGCAACTGGAGCCTCGTCAACCGCATCAACCAGAAGAGACGGCGGCCGCAGGACGCGCCGATTCCGCTTTCCGCTCTGACGGAAGAGGAACGCCGCCTGATCGACGAGTACTACCAGCCGCCGGCATCGCGGTGAGTAGAGAATGGCGCGTGGGGACACGCGTCCTCCCACACGACATCCGACGTCAGACACCCGCCACTCGGTCGCGACGGAGCGCGACCCTCCCGCTCGTTCCTCCGCGTGAGACAAAAGACGGAGGGAGGGACACGCCCCGTTTTCGTATTTGTGTGGATTTCGATTGACAGGAAGACGGGGAATTGGGCAAAATAAATCTGTCTTCGGGCGGGAAACTGTGTGTACGGCGGAACGTCTTGAAGGTCGGACATCGTTCGGGAACGGATCGGGAGAGCCAAGCCGCTTCGCGTGGGCTGACATTTCCAAGACCGCACCGGACATCGATTTGCAACGCTGCAAAGCAGTCGTCTACCGGAATGTGAGAGTTTCAAGTACGGACGATACCTTGCAGAGGAAGCGCATCGCGCTCCCCTCTCTCTGTATTTCCGTATGGGCATATCTCACAGCCTCGGTAGAGATACGAAGAGAGGTTTTCTTTTTCCCTCCATTCGTATCCGACAGCCATGCGGCAACACGGAACGAGGACACGCCCGAACCTCCAACCGCGGAGAACACCCCAGGGCATGGAGAACAAAAATGCGGAAACGTAAAGGTCTACTGCTTGGAACGGCATTGCTTGCCGGCACTCTTACCTTCGGCGACACATTCACCGATGGAAACGGACTTGTCTGGACATACACGGTGAAGTCTGGAAATGCGACACTTTCGGGTGTCGCGAAGCAGGACGGAACAACACTTGACGGCGCACTTGAAATTCCGGGGGCTGTCAATGGCATAACGGTGAAGGCTATCGCAGCAAACGCCTTCCAAGGATTACCCATAACCAGTCTGACGTTTGCCGAGGGGACAACGACCATCGACTACGGCACATTTTCCGGCTGCACCTCCCTCGAATCCGTGTCATTCCCAGATTCTTTAACCGCAATCTACGGTGTCGGGAACTACACCGGTAGAACGGGGGCGTTCGCGAACTGCACGGCCTTGACGAATGTGACGTTCGGCAGCGGCCTTGTTTCGATAGGCTCCGGCATCGACAGGGCCGGCGCCTTCGCAAGCTGCGACAAGCTTGAAACCGTATCGTTCAGGGAAAATCTTCTGTCAATCGGGCAAAGTGCGTTCTCCGAGTGCATTTCCATTAAAGAATGTGCGTTCCCTGACACGCTGGAGACCATTGGCCAGAACGCTTTCTATCACAACACTGCGCTCGCTTCGGTCACGTTTGGAACAGGACTTGTTTCAATTGGAATGAATGCGTTTGGCAATTGCCCGGAGTTGCAAACTGTCATGTTTCGGGAACGTGACACCCCGTTGTTGTCAATCGGGGGCAATGCCTTTGCCAACGCGGTCAAACTTAAATCGTTGACATTTTCCGAATCTCTAAAGACCATCGACTACGGCGCATTTTCCGGCTGCACCTCCCTCGAATCCGTGTCATTCCCAAATTCTTTGACCGCGATCTACGGTGTCGGGAACTACACCGGTAGAACGGGGGCGTTCGCGAACTGCACGGCCTTGACGAATGTGACGTTCGGCAGCGGCCTTGTTTCGATAGGTTCCGGCATCGACAGGGCAGGTGCCTTCGCAAGTTGCGACAAGCTTGAAACCGTGTCGTTCGGGGAAAATCTTCTGTCAATCGGGAAATGGGCGTTCTCCGAGTGCATTTCCATTAAAGAATGTGTGTTCCCTGACACGCTGGAGACCATTGGTCAATATGCATTCTGCCACAACACTGCGCTCGCTTCGGTCACGTTTGGGACTGGACTCATCACAATCGGCGGCAGTGCGTTCGCTAATTGTCCAGAACTACAGACGGTCGTATTCCGTGAGAATAACACGCCGCTTCTCTCAATTGGAGAGAATGCTTTTGCAAGCGCAACCAAACTCACAACCCTATCATTCTCTGAATCTCTAAAGACCATCGACTACGGTGCATTTTCCCGCTGCACCTCCCTCGAATCCGTGTCATTCCCAAATTCTTTGACCGCGATCTACGGTGTCGGGAACTACACCGATAGAACGGGGGCGTTCGCGAACTGCACGGCCTTGACGAATGTGACGTTCGGCAGCGGCCTTGTTTCGATAGGCTCCGGC
>JAGAEL010000129.1 GCA_017613085.1 Kiritimatiellia bacterium
AAAAGGACGCGTGCCGACAAGCCGCGTCCTTTTTTTACGTTTTTCCCGATGACCGTATCCGTTCTAACTGAAACCGGGGCTGGAAAGCTTTTCGACTACGCCGTCCCGCCGGAACTCGCCGCCCGCGTCAAACCGGGGCAGCGTGTGCGCGTCCCTTTCGGTTCGCGCACGGTCACGGGGTACATCGCGTCCGTGGAGGTGGGGGGCTGTGCCCCCACCCCTACGAGAGTAACGAAGCCCCACCCCGGCAGCGGCGCGGCGGATATTCTCGTGGGGGCGGGGGCACAGCCCCCCGCCCAGCTTTCTCTTTTCGGCGGCGTGGAGGCCCCGCGCCTCCGCCCGCTCACGGCCATTGAAGACGAGGTGCCGTTTTTCTCACCCACCCTTCTGAAACTTGCCTTCTGGATGGCGCAGTACTTTTTCGCGCCACTGGAAAGCGTGTTCCGCTGCATCCTCCCCGCCGCCGTGCGTAACCCCGGCGCGAAGGCGCGTGTCCAGCTTTACGTCGAGGCGGTGCAGACGCCCCCGCCCGACGCGGAAGCGCCCACGCCGCGCCAGGCGGAAATCCTCGCGGGGATCGCCCGTGTCGGCGGCGGCTGGCTTACCGCCCTTCCGAAGGAATTCTCCTGTTCCGAAGGGGTGATCCGCGCCCTGGAGAAGAAAAAGCTGGTGACGATTGAATCGTTGCAACGGCGTCGCGATCCGCTTGCCCGGCGCAAGGTATTGCCGACGACACCCCTCCCCCTCATGCCGGAACAGGCAGGGGCGCTCGCGCAAATCCGTGAAGTGCTGGACGACCCCGCCAAACGCAAACCCCTGCTGCTTTTCGGCGTCACGGGGTCGGGCAAGACGGAGGTCTACCTCCAGGCGATCGCGCACGTCTTGGAACGCGGCGAAGGGGCGATCGTGATGGTACCGGAAATCGCCTTGACGCCGCAGACCGTGCAACGGTTCGCGGGGCGCTTCGGTTCCTGTATCGCCGTCCTGCACAGCGCGTTGAGCGACGGCGAACGGTTCGACGAATGGCACCGGATCCGGACCGGCGAGGCGAAGGTTGTCGTCGGCCCGCGTTCCGCCGTCTTCGCCCCCGTGCAGAAGCTGGGCATCATCATCGTGGACGAGGAACACGAGCCTTCCTACAAACAGGAGGACGCGCCTCGCTACAACGGGCGCGACGTGGCGGTGATGCGCGCGCACCTGGAAGGGTGCGCCGTCGTCCTCGGTTCCGCCACCCCCTGCATGGAGACCTGGCACAACGTCGCCATCGGGAAGTATACCGTCGCGAAGATGCGCGCGCGCGTGGCGGGGCGCCCCATGCCCGCCGTCAACGTGGTGGACATGCGGTTGGAGACAGCGCGGACGGGACACGCGCAGATCTTTTCGGGAGACCTGCTGGAAGCCTTGAAACTACGGCTGGAACGCGGGCAGCAGTCCATCCTCTTCCTCAACCGGCGCGGGTACGCCACCTCGCTCACCTGCCCCAGGTGCGGGTATACGGCGGAATGTGGCGACTGCTCCGTCGCCTACACCTACCACCGTGCGGACGAATGTCTCCGCTGCCACATCTGCGGCGCGTGGAAACCGGTTCCGGCGCGCTGCCCCGAATGTGGCGACCCCGCCTTCCGTTATTCCGGAATCGGTACGCAGCGCGTGGAACTCGCCCTACAGAAATGTTTTCCGGATGCACGGATCCTGCGCATGGACGCGGACGTCACCGCGCGGAAACACTCGCACGACGAAATCCTCTCCATCTTCCGCGCCGGACGCGCCGACATCCTGATCGGGACGCAGATGATCGCCAAGGGGCTGGACTTCCCGAACGTCACCCTTGTCGGCGTGTTGATGGCGGACACCTCCCTGAACCTCCCCGACTTCCGTGCGGGGGAACGCACCTACCAGCTGCTCGCGCAGGTCTCCGGCCGTGCCGGCCGCGCCGAGCTTCCCGGCGAGGTTTTCATCCAGACCTACACGCCCGGCCATCCCGCGATCCGGGCCGCCGCAGGGGACGACGGTTTCGAGCCGTTCGCCTCGCAGGAACTCGCCGAGCGCGCGGAAGGGCGTTACCCGCCCTACGAACACCTCACCTGCCTCACCTTCAAAGGGCAAGACGAAGACAAACTCCGCTTGACCACCGAGCGGTACGCGGCGGAACTCAGGGCCGCCGCCGCGCCGGGCATCCGCGTTTCCGACGCCGTGCCGTGCAGTCTTTCAAAGGCAAAGGGGTATTTCCGTTATCAGGTGATGTTGTTCGCCCCCTCTTCACGCGCCATCTTGAATGTGCTACAATCCGTACTCGCCCGTTTCCCCGTACAGAACGACGTTTCGCTGTCGGTGGACGTGGACGCGCTCAATCTGGGATAAAACCGATGCCGAATCAAAAACAACAAGACGCACACGAACTTGTGCAGGCCGCGAGGAACGCGGCGAAAACCGCCTATTGCCCCTATTCGAACTACCCCGTCGGCGCGGCGCTCCGGCTTCGCGACGGACGGATCGTGACGGGCTGCAACATCGAAAACGCCTCCTACGGGCTTTGCAACTGTGCGGAACGCACCGCGATTTTCAAGGCGGTCTCCGAGGGCAGACGCGCGTTCACCGCGCTCGCCGTCTGCGGAGGAACGGAAAGGCCTGCCTATCCGTGCGGCGCCTGCCGCCAGGTCATCGCGGAATTCTGCCCGCCCGATATGCCCGTCTACATCGCCGCGCTGGAGGGGGACGACATCGCGGCAACCACCGTCGGCGAACTCCTCCCCCTCACCTTTTCCCTCTGAAGTCGCACGACCGAAACGAGCGGAGAAGGACGTAAAGTCAAAGTCCGTTTACGCCGACACCGCGACCGGGCCTTCCCGTATCACGGTGCAATGTCCCGATGGATCGAACTTTAAGACCGTACTGGCGGTGCCGCCGGGCGCGATGCCGCCGTCTACCACGAGGTCGGCTTCCAGTCCGACATCGCGTAGCGACTGGGCGGCGGAGAGCGCAGGCTGCCCGCCGCTGACGTTCGCGCTCGTGACCCGCAGGGTCCCGCCGCAGAGGGCGAGCAGTCGCCGCGTCAAAGGGAAGTCCGGCACACGGAAACCTTCGTACCCGCCGCCACACGGCAGAACCAGCGTGAGCGCCCCCGGCCAGTAACGTTCGGCCAGACGCCCGGCCCCGGGCGGGAAAACCGCGCCGAACGCGCGTACCGCCGCCATATCCGCCGCCAGCAGGGCGATCGGCTTGTCGAGCGGGCGTCCCTTGATGGTCTGGATGCGCCGTACGGCCTCGGGGTGCGCGGGATGCGCCGCAATACCGTAGACGGTGTCGGTCGGTATGACGGCAACCCCGCCCGCGTTCAAAATCCGGGCGGCGTTTTCGAGCGCCTCCTCCTCCTGCATCTTTCGGGGACTCCTATTCGTCGCGGTAGGGTTTCTGCTGCTGGAAGAGGCCGACGCGGTTCAACAACGCGGCTTCCTTCACCGTGTCCCCGGCGGCGGCGTAGAGTTTCGCGGCCTTCTGCGTGTAATCGATGGCGCGGCGCCAGGAACCGTCCTCTGCGTAGGCCATGCCGAGGATTTCCATCGCGCCGGGGTCTTTCCCCTTGAGCAGGTCGTTCGCCCGGTCGGCGTACTTCACGGCGTCGCGTCCGTTACGGAGTTCGTGGAACGGGGAGGTCGCGTGGATCCATGCGGCGGTGGTCAACGCAGAGATGTCGTTCTTATCTGCGGCGAGCGTGGCGAGCGCGGCGTCCAGCGTCGCCTTGGGCTGGGCCATCTTGCGCCGGCGGACGGCTTCCTCTTCTTGGCGCTTGAAATCCATGCCGATGCCGTACACGCGGAACTTGGTTTCGATGTCGGCCTTATCGACCGCCTTGATGTACGCCTCCTCGGCGGTGATGACGCCCCGCGAGGCGAGCTTGGCGAGTTCGTCGCTGAACGTCTGCATCCCGTCCTGTTTGCCGGTCTGCATGGTCGAGGGGATCATGTGCGTCTTCGCCTCGCGGATGAGCGCGGCGACGGCGGTGGTCACGTTCAGCACCTCGAAGGCGGCGACGCGCCCGCCGCCGATCTTCTTGCAGAGGGTCTGCGCCACGACGCCCTTCAACGTATCGGCGAGCATGGAGCGGATCTGGTTCTGGCGGTCGGCGGGGAACTTGTCGATCATACGTTCGACGGTGCTGGCCGCCGTGTTGGTATGCAGCGTCGCGAAGACAAGGTGTCCCGTTTCGGCGGTCTCGATCGCGTTTTCCATGGTTTCCAGGTCGCGGATTTCGCCGACGAGCACGATATCCGGGTCTTCACGGAGCGCCGCGCGCAGGGCGTGCGAAAAGCTCTGGGTGTCGCGGTGGACTTCGCGCTGGTTGATGACGCACTGGTTCGGAACGTGGACGAACTCGATCGGGTCTTCGATGGTGATGATGTGTTCGTTCCGGACGCGGTTGATGTGGTCGATCATCGCGGAGAGCGTCGTGGATTTACCGCTGCCGGTCGGCCCCGTCACGACGATCAACCCTTTTGAAAGCATGCAGAAATCGCGGATCGACGAAGGCAGGTTCAATTCCTCGAAGGTCGGGATTTTCTCCGGGATGACACGGAGCACCGTCCCGTAGCCGTTCATGTCGCGGAATCCGTTGACGCGGAAACGCGCCACGCCGGGCATCTCGTAGGCGAAGTCGGTATCGCCGCACTTTTCCAGTTCGGCGATGTTCGCGGAGGGCGCGATTTCTCGCAGCAAACCGAGGATCTGCTCCCCGGAAAGGGCGGGTTCACCCTCGATCGGCCCGATCACGCCGTGGATGCGGCGGCAGGGCGGACGCCCCGCGCTCAAATGAAGGTCGCTGCCGGAAAGCCGGACGAGTTCTTCAAGGAACGAATCGATACGCGCCATGGTGCCTCGCTATTTTCCGACGGGGAGAGGCGGCTCGGCGGTGATCTTCGCGATGATCTCCTCCGTAACCTCCGGATGCGAACGCAGGAACTCGGTTGCGGCGAGCTGCCCCTGCCCGATCTGGTCGGTCCCGAAACTCAGCCAGGAGCCGCGCTTCGTCACCACGCCGCGCGCGATCGCCGCATCCAGCACGGAGCCTTCCCACGAAATGCCGCGCGCGTAGAGGATGTCGAATTCGCCCTCGGTGAACGGCGGCGCGACCTTGTTCTTGACGACCTTCACGCGGGTGCGGTTGCCGATAACCGCGCCGGTCGAATCCTTAATCGCGCCGATGCGCTGCACGTTGAGGCGCACCGATGCGTAGAACTTCAACGCCTTGCCGCCGGGGGTCGTCTCCGGGTTGCCGAACATCACGCCGATCTTTTCGCGGACCTGGTTGGTGAAAATGCAGAGGGTCTTGGTCTGGGCGATCGCGCTCGTGAGCTTGCGCATGGCCTGGGACATCAGGCGCGCCTGAAGCCCCATGTGGGAATCGCCCATGTTGCCGTCGATTTCCGCCTGGGGCGTGAGGGCGGCCACGGAATCCACGACGATGACGTCGAGCGAACCGCTCTTGATCAACTGTTCGGTGATGGTCAACGCCTCTTCCCCGGAGTTCGGCTGGGCGACGAGGAGGTTGTCGAGATCCACGCCGATCCGCCGTGCGTAGGCCGGATCAAGCGCGTGTTCGGCATCGACGAACGCCGCGATCCCGCCCTTCTTCTGGGCGTTGGCGATGACGTGGAGCGTCAGTGTCGTCTTGCCGGAGGACTCCTGGCCGTAGACCTCCACGATACGGCCGCGGGGAAGCCCGTTCACCCCAAGGGCGAGATCCAGCGAAAACGCCCCTGTGGAGATAACCTCGATGTTCTTGTTCGCTTCGGCATCGCCCATACGGAGGATGGACATCTCGCCGAATTCCTTGCGGATCTGGCTCAACACGGCATCTAGCTGGGAATTGCCGCTACCCTTTTTCTCGGCCATTTCGTTCTCCCGTTACACAACGTTAAACACAAAGTAATGACAAACGGCATGGTAACACAGGGGTGGGAGGGGTGTCAAACAGAAACGTCAAAATCGCGGTATTACAGGGTTACGCCGTCTTTGAAGAGGCAGATTTCTTGATACCCGTAGGTTTCGTTGCGGGCGGGTTTCCCGGAAGCGGTTTCCAACAGCAGTTCGTACAGTTTCCCGCCCGCGTCTTCGACGGTTTCAGCGGCGGCGGCGACCACGCCCGCATCGAAATCGATCCACCCCGGTTTCGTCTCCGCAAGCGGCGTGTTGGAGGAGAGTTTCAACGTCGGCACGACGGTTCCGTAGGGCGTTCCACGTCCGGTGCTGAACAGGATCAGGTGGCAGCCGCCCGCCGCCAGCGCGGTACAGGCGCAGGGGTCGTTGCCGGGTCCCCAGAGCATGTTCACGCCGTGTTTCCGGACGGGGGCGCCGTACTCCAGCACGTCCGTGACGACCGCCCGTCCGCTTTTGTGGACGCAGCCGAGCGACTTTTCTTCCAGCGTGGTGATGCCGCCTTCCTTGTTTCCCGGCGAGGGGTTTTCGTAGACGGGCAGGTTGTGTGAAAGGTAATACCGTTTGAACTCGTTGAGCATCCCGGCTGCCCGCTCGAAAACGTCCCGCGTCTCGCACCGGTTCAACAAAAGATCCTCCGCGCCGAAAAGTTCGGGAATCTCGGTGAAGACGGTTGTCCCGCCTCGGTCGGAAAGGCGGTCGGAGACGTACCCGATGACGCTGTTGGCGGAGAGGCCGGAGAGACCGTCCGACCCGCCGCATTTCAATCCGACGACCAGTTCCGATTCGGGAAGCGCCACGCGGCGGTCGCCCGCGCAGGCCTCCGCGAACGACGCGAGCGCGCGGACGCCGGCTTCCACCTCGTCGCCCGCGTCCTGCGCACGGAGGTAGGCGACGGGGTGGCCGTCGAACCCGCGCATCCGTTCGCGGAAGGAGTCGAGCGTGTTGTTCTCGCACCCGAGTCCGACGACGAGCGCGCCGGCGGCGTTCGGGTGACGCGCGAGGGCGGCGAGGGTTGACGCGGTGCGTTCGTGGTCTTCCGCAAGCTGCGAACAGCCGTAGGGGTGTTCCAGCACGAGGGGGGCGGGCGCGGACGGATACCGCGTCCGGAACGTTGCCGCGATCCGCCGGCAGGCGGTGTTGACACAGGCGACGGTCGGGATCACGAACAAGTCGTTGCGGATACCGACGCGGCCGTCGCGCCGACGGTATCCCTGGAACGTGCGCGGCGGAAACCCGGTCGCGGCGACAGGGCGGGCGGCGGGATCGTACGTATAGACGGACTCGCCGGAGAGGCGGGTGCGCGTATTGTGCGTATGGACCCATTCGCCGGGCGCAATGTCGTGCGTGGCGACACCGATGGGATACCCGTACTTCAAAACAAGTCCGCCCGCCCGGATGGGGCGGACGGCAAACTTATGGCCGGCGCGTTCGCCGTCCAGCCGGATTTCGACGTTGTCGTCCGGATGGATGCGCAGCGACTTCACGCCGTCTGCCGGACGATCGCCCGGACTTGTTCGGGGGTGATGGTGATGGTTTTCTCTCCCGCCACATCGGGGGCTTCGAACATGATTTCCATCATGAAACTTTCCATGATGGCGCGAAGGCCGCGCGCGCCGGTCTTGCGGGCGGTCGCCTGGTGGGCGATCTCGCGCAGGGCTTCCGGCGTGAAGTCGAGCTTGATCCCCTGCAAGGCGAAGAGCTTCCTGTACTGGCGGACGAGGCTGTTCTTCGGCTCGGTGAGGACGCGCACGAGGTCATCCTCGGTGAGCTGTGCCATCGAGGTGACGATGGGGATGCGCCCGACGAATTCGGGGATAAGCCCGAACTTGACCAAGTCCTCCGGTTCGACGGCGAGCGGGGCGTTCTCCGAGTTCTGGACGCGCCCCTTGGTGTCGCTGTCGAGGTAGCCGATCACCTGGTGCCCCTGCCGGTGGCGGACGATCTCCTCCAGCCCGATGAACGCGCCCCCGCAGATGAAGAGGATGTTCTCCGTGTTGATGGGGATGTTCTCCTGCTGGGGGTGCTTGCGCCCGCCATGCGGCGGGACGTGGGCGACCGTGCCTTCGAGGATTTTCAAAAGGGCCTGCTGGACGCCCTCGCCGGAGACATCGCGGGTGATGGAGACGTTCTCGGTCTTGCGGCCGATCTTGTCGATCTCGTCGATGTAGATGATGCCCCGTTCGGCGGAGGCGATGTCCCCCTTCGCGGCCTGGATGAGGTAGAGGAGGATGTTTTCGACATCCTCGCCGACGTATCCCGCCTCCGTGAGGGTTGTCGCGTCCGCGATGGCGAACGGGACGTCGAGCATCTTGGCGAGCGTCCGGGCGAAGAGCGTCTTGCCGCAGCCCGTCGGACCGATCAAGAGGATGTTGCTCTTCTCCAGCACGACGTCGCCGAGTTCCTTGGCGAGCGCCTCCGGGAGGGCAGGCTGGCTGAGGCGCAGGTAGTGGTTGTGGACCGCGACCGCGAGCGCCTTTTTGGTTGCCTCCTGCCCGATGATGTACTGGTCGAGGAACGCCTTGATCTCCGCAGGGCGCGGCACCTTCAGTTTCGGCAGCTCGCGCTTCGCGTTACCGGCCTCCTCCTTCTTGTCGCCCATGAAAATCTGCCGGCAGATTTCAACGCACTCATTGCAGATGTTCGCGTCGGCCGGGCCGGGGACGATGCTGACGCCGTCGTTCACCGTCCGACCGCAGAAGGAACAGGACAGGTTCTCCTCGTCGCCGTTATGGCCTTTACGTCTGCCCATGTTACTTCTTTTCCTGCTGCTGGACGGTCAAGACCTCGTCGATCAACCCGTACGCCTTGGCTTCCGCCGCCGACATGAAATGGTCGCGGTCGGTGTCCTGGGCGAGGGTCGCGGGGTCTTTACCGCAATGGAAGGCGAGGATTTCGTTCAGGCGTTCCTTCAGGCGCAGGATCTCCTGCGCGGCGATGCTGATGTCGGACGCCTTCCCTTCCGCGCCGCCCCAGGGCTGGTGAATCATAATCCGCGCGTTGGGGAGGGCGAAACGCCGCCCCTTGCGTCCGGCGGAAAGCAAGACCGCGCCCATGCTGGCCGCCTGTCCGACGCAGTAGGTCGCGACGTCGCAGGTGACGAACTGCATGGTGTCGTAGATCGCCAGCCCGGCGGTGACGGAACCGCCCGGCGAGTTGATGTAGACGGAGATCGTCTTCTTCGCGTCCTGCGCCTGCAGGAAGAGAAGCTGGGCGATGATGACGTTACTCACGGCATCGTTGATTTCCGAACCGATGAACACGATCCGGTCCAGGAGCAGGCGGGAGTAGATGTCGTACGACCGTTCACCGCGCCCCGTCTGTTCGACAACAACTGGTACAAGCATGGCTTATTTCACTTTCGCTTGATCGTAAATGAACTGCATGGTCTGCTCGTTGCGGATCTGCACAAGGAGGTTTTCACGCCGCCCGGACTGTTCGAGCTGGGCCTTGAGCTCTTCCGGCTTGGCGCTGAACTCTTTGGCCAGCTCGGCGACTTTCGCGTCGTACGCCTCGTCGGAGACCTCGATCTTCTCTTCGCGGGCGATCGCCGCCAGCACGTAGTCGATCCGGAGCTGGCGCCGGGCCACCTCGGTCGCCTGGGCGAGGATCGCCTCGCGGTTCGCCTTGAGCGTGTCCTGGCTCACCCCGTTATACAAGGCGTCGCGGATCATCCGGTCGATGACCTCGTCCGTCTTCGAGTTGAGTTTGGATTCCGGCACTTCGAAATCGGCCTTCTTCAGAAGGGCCTCGTAGGCGGCGTCCTCGCGTTTCCGCTTGGCGTTCATCTCGGCGGCGTTCTCCATCGCCTTGCGGGTCTTCGCGCGCAGGTCGTCCATGTCGGCGGAATGGGTCTGGGCGAAGAGTTCCGCGTCGGTGGGAAGCACGCTGGGGCGGATCTTCTTCACCGTGATGCCGTAGACCGCCTTGACGCCGCGAAGGGCTTCCTGCGGGAAAGCCTTCGGGAACTTGACCTTGACCTCTTTCGCCTCGCCGGCCTTCATGCCCTTGACCGCTTCGACGATTTCGGGCAGCGGCGCCTGGCCTTCTTCGAGCTGAAGCCAGAGATCCTGGCGGGACCCGACCGGCTTGGCGTCCGGATAGACCTCTTCGAACGGCTTGCCGTCGACGGTCGCCACCAGGTCCACGCACGCGAGGTCGCCCTCGACGGCCGCATAGTCGGGCGCGGCTTCGTCGCCGAACTTCACGAACGCCTTGCGCTGGCGCTGGATGCGCTCTTCAACCTGCTCGTCCGTGATCTTTTCGATCTCGAACGGGAGTGAAAGCTTCTTGTACTTCGGGAGGTCGAACTCCGGCTCGACGTCCACCTCCAAGACGAAACTCGCGCCCATCTCGGGCGAAAAAACGACGCCCGAGACCGAGGTGAGCGCGACGTACTTCAGCTTCTGTTCTTCGATAATCTTTTTGTAGTTGTCGCGGACCAGACGGCCCTGGACCTCCTCGGTGATCTCCTTCTCGAACAATTTCTGGACCATCGCCCTCGGCGCCTTGCCGGGACGGAAGCCCGGGATACGGCCTTTGTTCGAGAAGATGCGAAACACTTTTGCGTATTCGGGACGCGTTTCCTCGGCCTCCATCTTGATGCTCAGCTTCACTTTGCAGGGACTGATCTTCTCTGTCTCAACCTTCATCTCTCAAATCCTTTCACAGGTTCCTATCTCGCAGCGAAAGGCCGCGACTCCTCCTCTTCCAAGAAGAAAGAGAGGTGATTTTACCACACGGGAAAGGATTTGTTTAGCAGAAAATTTACCCAATTTTCAGCCGGGTTACACGATAAATTGATAGGCATCCTCATTACTGCGCCAAATTACCTAACGAAAACCCGCCAAATTACCTAACGGTTGACATTGTATATCTTTCTGGCGCGTGCGCCATTCCCTGGGGGCGAGGCCCTCGGCGTCCCTGAAGATGTTGGTGAAGTACGCCGGGTTGCAGTAGCCGAGCTGGTCGGCGATCTCGGCGAGCGTGAGGTCGGTGGACGTCATCAGGCGCTTCGCCTCGTCCAGCCTCAGGCGCATCAGCATCTTGGACGGAGACAGCCCGATGTCATCCGCGAAGGCACGATCCAGAGTGGCGAGGGAGACTCCAAGGCGTTCCGCGATCTGTTCGGTGGATGGCGGTTTCGCTATCGCGTCCATGTAGATGTCCCGTACGCGGCGGACGATGTCGGAAGATATGGCGAGGGCATCCGTCGATGCACGTTCCGTCACGCCCTTGGGCTTTATGAGGATTGACGTGGCAGGAGGCTTACCGCCGTCCATCAACCGCTCCAGAAGGGCCGCACCCGCATAGCCGATGCGGTGGATGTCGTGCTTCACGGAGGAAGTCGGCACGGCCTGGTTTTCGCAAATCACCATGTCGTCGCCGACGCCCAGCACCGCGACGTCGCCCGGAACCGACAAGCCCGACTCGATTGCGACCGATTCGACGCGCGAGGCGTCGGCATCGTCAAAGCAGAACACGGCCAGCGGACGGGGCGCCGCGAGCAGCTTCGCCTTCAGCCAGCGCGAGAGGGCGTTCCAGTCGTCGGCGCCGGCCTTGCGCGAGGCGAGCGCCCACGCCCACCTTTCGCAATGCCCCTCCATCGCCTCGGAGAACGCCGC
>JAGAEL010000130.1 GCA_017613085.1 Kiritimatiellia bacterium
GCCGTCAGTGTGGCGGCCCCCGGCGACATCGCGCGCGCGGCGGAGGCGCTCGGAACGCCGCGCGGCGGTTGCGTCGACGGCCGGTTTTTCCGTTTCTGGCCTTGCGGTGAACGGTATGCCGCCTCCTACCGCCCGTTGGAAGGGGACGCGGAATCCGCGCCGGTCGCCTCTCTTTTTTGCGACAGCGACAAGGACTCCCCGATGCTCGGCGCGGGGGGCATTGTCTTCACGGGCGGCGGATGGCGGGATGGCGTCTGCCTGACCGACACCAATATGCCCGCTTCCGTCATCTCGCTTTACAACGAAGGACAGACGGTGTTTGACATCCCCTTCCAATTCGGACAGAGCGAGGTCTACGGACGGGTCACGCTGGCAAAAGTGTTCAAACAGGGCGACCTGCTGGAGTTCACATTGCGCCCGCTCCTCACGTCCGATGGTAAATTGCGCGTACACCATTACACCGTCAAGGCATCGCCCGGCGCGGAAGGTATCGCGGCAACGTTGCTCGATACCGACGGGACGAGGAAAACGGACGGTTCGCTTGCCGATGTACTTGCCGCTCTCCGTCAATGTCAGGCATCCGGCATCGATCCCTTTGTTACACTCGACTTGGCGGAATCCCTGACCGTCAAACAGGCACAGGAAATCGCGACCGCGTTCGATCTGCTGGACGGGAAGGGATTGAAGATGGACGGACGCCCGGAAGGCGGGCTTTTCTTCCGGGCCTATCTGCCGCCGGCGAAATGGAGGGAGAGGAAAGACCGGATCCCGCAACCCTTTGAAGTCCACCTTACCCGTGACGCAGACGGGAATACGAAGAAAATCTTGACCTTTGTGGAGGAAGACTGGTCGGGCGAAGAACTCGATCCGAAGCTGATGCCGCACGACTACCCCGTTGAAAAATGGGAGGAACTGCCCGCGCTCGTCAAGAAGGTCGGCGGTGCGGAAAACAAAGTCAACGTGCTTTTCCTCTTCGCGCCGCTGGATATGAAGCTGGCGGAAGTCCTTCCCGCCGCCCGCGTTCTCCAGTCCCGTCTTCCCGTCGTCTACCTCTTCGGCGACTAACCTGCTCTCTTGTTAGAGCGTACCTCGATTTCGTAAAGGGGCATGCCGCAGATCGGGTCTGGGAAGAAGGGTATGTGGCGAATGGGCATCTCCATCAATGGCACTATTTCTTAACTGCAAAAATCACATCCGCGTATGTCTTGTACGGATGGGATTTGTACGAGAATTCCGTCAGAAGTTCATTGCTTGTTTCCCGCTTGAAGTGCGCAACCCATTTGGAGACCAGTGGCGAAATAAAATCCACGTTGCGTTTCAATTTCCATGACTCGTCAGGGTTCCCCAAGTCGATCAAGACGAGAAAGATTCTGTTCTCGGCACCGAAACGCATGTCTCCCTGATTTTCGTAAAGCCATTTGATGAGTGCCCGTTTGTCGGATGTTATGGCACTCACGGTCTTTATCAAAATTGCCCTGACGGTGGACAGAACGGATGAGGCTTCCTTGGATTTTGAATCCTTAAGCCGTTCGGTGATTTCATAGCGCACTTGTTCTGGCGAAGCATCATCCGAAAACGGAATGCCGTGCTTTTTTGCAAACATCTTGAGAATTTTCAACGGTTCTTCAAAGTCAAGTTGCTTTCGCGTCAACTCGGCGTATTCTTTCGGGATGTACGTAACTTTCAAATCGAACGGGAAATCATGCACGAAGAAATCAACATTTTTGATTTTCCCCAAGGCAGGCAAGACTCCAGGATTACGTCTGAACAGGTTTTCAATCAATACGGAAGACCAATAATTGTACCAACTATTGAGAAGGTATCCTCTGGACATATCAAGCAGTTCGCCGTCGCAAATCGCGTCAAGACGGTCGAATGGGATGATGTCCTCCGTTTTGACGTATCGCGAAACGATGGCCTTGTCCAGCGAATTTCTGAAACCTCCGCCCCAATGGAAATGCGACATCTTGTAAAGGTTCGCACGAATGGTTTCCTGCGAAGCATCAATCTTGGCATTTTCCCGCTTTTGGCATACCTTCAAGAAACGGTCGAGAACGATTCCGATTTTTGCGTCGGATTCCATGCTTTGCCAAACAAACTCGGCAGAAATTCGTTCCCCCGCCCGAAAGTTGGCAAATGTAAAAAACTCCGTCAACAAAGCCTTGCGGTCTATCGAACGCAATTTCAGCCAAAGCAGGCCCTCGTCCGTGCGGCTGAAATCAAGGAGGTCGTTGTTGTCGAACCGTTTCTTCCAATATTCGAATGTCTTCATTTCCGTTCTCCGATGATGAGTATCTCGCTGCTTCCGGCAACGCTTCCCTTGCCGCCTCTGCTTGCCTCGTAGAGGCGTCGTTCGATTCGTACTTTCCGGAACTTGCCAACCATTCCACAAAGGGTATCAATGTCAGGGAAGCTCCTGTCGTTGTAGCTGAGAATCCAGAATGGGATTCCTTCAGCTTTTTCAAACAAGGATTCCAAGACTCCGGCAATCGTACTTTTCTGGGCAAAGGAGGTCTTTCTTTGAGGTTCATACCGTTTTACACCATTGACAAACGTCTTATCCTTCCAGTACTCGGTGTATGTTTCCAAGATGTGGTAAAACTGCTGATAGTCCGAATGACTGTTTCCGTAGGGGGGGTCGAAATACGCGACATCGGCACTTTCGACGGAGCCGACAAACTCGACGGCATCGCCGCGCTGGCTGGTGCAGTTCTCACCATTGTCGAAAACGGCCGCGTTGTATTCAGGAACCAACTCCAAAAGAGGTCGCGAACCGGGCGAACCAGACTGCGATTGCGCTTGATCCGTTCGGGATCGGCTGCGTATGCAAGCGCCTGGGTGTGGGCGAAGTGGCCCATTGTCACCTTCCGTGTTAACGCCCGGTTCATCGCGGAGAGGGCCAGCGCCCTCTTGAACGGCGCTCCAAGTCGCTCAATGTTTCCCCTGACTGCATCGATGAACGAGGCATCTTCTTCCTGAAAAAAAATGTTCGTAAACAGCGCTCGCATTAAATCGAATCGGGATTCGTCCGGATTCGGGGAAAGAAGCAATCGAATGTCATCGTCGTCTAATTGATCCGCCTTGTTCTCGATGAGGGCCTTCCCGATCATATTACTGAAACTCATAAAATCGTTCGTATGGACCCGGCGTCCCATTTGCTTGAAATAGAACGCCATGCTTTGAGACCCACCGAACGGCTCAACGACAATCCGGGCGTCCGCCGGCAGGAAACCGGCGATCCATGATCGGAAACGGTATTTGGCCCCAAGATATTGGGGCTGCGGAAACCGATAATCCATGAACTGGAATTCGGGGAAGAGACTGAGGGGGGAAGGGGTCATTTGTTCTCTCGCAACACGCAAACGGGTGAATTGCTACGTTCAAGGCAGTCCATTGGCGCTTGTTGAACGGTCTGTTCGTCAAACCGAATAAGTCTGGCCTGACCGCGCTGCTGGAACATACGAGCCAACTGTCCCGCCTCGATAGTGTCTATCGAATGAATCATCGGTTCTCCGTTTACGCCCGTTTTTCGCTCCGGAGGGCGGGGTCCAGAAGGTCGCGCAAGGCGTCCGCGAGATGGTTGAACACCAGTACCAGCAAGAAAATAGCGAGCGTGACGAAGGTCATCTCCCACCAGACGCCCTGCCAGAGGCGAAGGCGCGCGTTATTGATCATAATTCCCCAGGAGGGTTCGTCGTGGACGCCGATCCCCAGGAAACTGATGAACACCTCCGTTGCGACCGAGGCTGGGAAACGGATTGAAAAAGCGATCAATACGATGTGCATCACGTTCGGGAGAATGTGGCGGAAAATAATCCGTGCGTCTCCGTAACCCAGTACCCGCGCCGCCTGGACGTACGTCCGCTCGCGGTGTTTCATCACTTCGCCGCGAATGTTCCGGCAGACGCTCACCCAGGTCGTCAACCCGATTCCAAGGTAGACGCCCAGCAGCCCTTGTCCCGCCACCATGGCGATCGCCAGGATGAACAGCAGTCCGGGCATGGAGGCGACGGTCGCACAGAGCCAGACAACCATGCTGTCCACCTTCCCGCCGAAATAACCTCCCAGGCATCCGAGCAGCACACCGAGCGGGATGGCGATCAACGATGTTACCACGCCGACATGGAACGCGATACGCGTCCCCTGTACAAGCCGCTGGAACACATCGCGCCCGAGGTTGTCGCTTCCGAGGGGGAAGAGCGGTTGCCCCGCCGGGCGCGGCTTTTTCGTGCCGATCCAACTGGTAATCGCAGGGGAGACATACCGGGCGTCCTCATGCACGATGTTGTAGGAGGGCGTGCGGTCAGCCGCCCGGTAATAGCGGTAGACGCACTCGCCATAGACCGCCGCCAACGTATAGACGGAAATCACAATCAGGCAGAGCCGTGTGTCGAAACGACGCCACAGCCGGCGGAAAAGCGAATCATCGGAAACGGTGTCCATCCTGAAGTCCTCTCTTTGTTTCTAGGATAAAGCCTTACGTTCCCAGAGACAAGATTTTTCTTTCGCGGATGCGCCCCTAAAAAACCGGCAAGACGTACGTGAGGGTGTACGGGCGTTGAACGCCCTTCACCTTCATCGTGGCGATGAACGACCATTTCACACCGTCGAGCGCTTCCGGCGCGGAGAAACCAAACCGCCAACCCGACGGGATAACCTGATTCTCGTGGCGGCAGCATGACGTGGTGGAGACGACGGTCTTGTACCGGTGCTTTCCGCCCGTCCATCTCGCGCCTTCCAGAACGATCTCCAGCGACTCCACTTCCTCCGCCCTCTCCAGTTTCCAATCGATCTGCGCCCCCGAACCGGGCGTCCACATCGCACACGAAAGCGACATCGTGAGTTTTGGCGCCTTTAAGTCGGTGACAAGTTTTCGGAAAAAGGCGACGAGGATTCCGATTCCGAAGATCGAGAAAAGCGCGAAGACGAGGAAGACCGGCTCGAAGTTTTGGAAGATCCCGCCGACATAGAATCCGCCCAGCATCGACCAAGTGACGAGATTCCAGAAAAGGGCGAAGAAGCCCAGCCCCGCCAAGTCGCCACGGGAACATTTGAGCGGGAAGCCGTCGAACGAGCGGCTTTCCTCCGTCCGCGCAAACGAGGAGAAGAAGATGCGGATGCCGCATGCCATGACGACAAGCCCGATGACGCCGAACAATCCCATCGCGAGGACGGGGAACCACTCATCCAGCGTCCCGGACCGGACGAGTACGCTCTTACGGGGATCCGTCGGCGAAACGTATGCCGTGACCTTGTCGCCGGCCTTGTAGCGTTCCGCCTTGCGACGGTGGCTCTCATAGCCGCTTGTGCTGATTTCGACGGCGGAATACTTGTCGCTCTCGTACGTATGCCCGTTCAGGACATACTCGTATCCGACGCGGACGCTATACGTCGTCGAGGGATGGCGGCCGCCCGACCTGTGCGAACGGATACCGGCGTAGAGGACTTTCGCGGGAACCGGCACGTAGTTCCCCGTCTCGCCCCGGTCGTGCAGGGCGGAACGGATGCCAAGCGTCCCGATCACGGTGAACGGGAGAGAGAACAGGATAAGCATCGCGGCCAGCAACAGCTTGCGGAAACGCGGTGTCGCGAGCCGGCGGGCAAACGGCAACGAGGAGGCGATCAAAAACACGCCGGCGCCAAGGAAGAGAGCCAGTACCGTAAAGGGAAGTACCCGCATCACCTGTCCTGAACTTCCACCGCCGTCCTTGAAATACGCCTCCACGACGAGAACGCCGTCCGAAGGGTTCTTGGGGTCTACGCGGCACGTCTGCGACTTCCCCGGCGCGTACTTTTCAAGCAGCGGAAGCCTGTCGCCCAGACGGTCGAACACAAACTCGTACCTACCCGGTCTACAGAGCGAGCGGGACGTGTACGTGTGATTCCCGTATTTGTAGGAGAAAGTGACCGTCAGGACAAAACGGTCCAACTTCTCCCGAACAACCTTCGATTGTTCGATCCGGCACGGAACAGACGCATAGCCGTCCAGTGTCGGCGGGAAGATGTCGCGACCGACAGTCCATGCAAAGAAAGAGACAAACGTAAGAAATAAACACCCTACCAGCAGCCGGCCGACCTCCAGCCCCTTTTCCTCTTTCTGCATACGTATCACCGCTTTCCTTTCCGTTCGTGACCACTTGCACACGTACACATGAACATTTACGCCGTTACGGGAGGGACGCGCTTTGTCGCGTCCGTTCCCATACGGCGCGTGGGGGGACACGCGCCCTCCCGCACGACAGGCGATGCCCGACATCCGACAGCCGCCACTCGGTCGCGACGGGGCGCGACCCTCCCGTTTTTTTTAATCGGCGTTCGGGCTGACACCGAGGACGTTGAGGATACGGTCGAGGTCGTCGTTGTCGTAGAAGTCGATTTCGAGGATACCCTTGGTGTGTTTGCCGTTCGGGTGCGTGACGCCGGGCTGGATCCGCACCGCCGTATGAAGCCGCTGGTGGAGGCGGTCGGAAAGATCGCGGACATAGTTGTCCGGGAGGTCGGGTTTCGAAACCGGGCGCAACGAGGGCGTCTTCTCCTCTTTCCGTTTCGCAATCAGCCGTTCCAAGGCGCGGACGGTCAACGCTTCGGTGACACACTTGCGGCCGAGGATCGTCTGTTCGGTGGTGTCGGAAAGCCCCAGCAGGACTTTCGCATGGCCGGTGGAAAGGAGGTTACTGCCCACCAGCTGTTTCACTTCGTCGGGCAGATCCAAAAGGCGCAGGGCGTTGGCGATGGTCGGGCGCGGCTTGCCCACACGCTCGGAGATTTCCTGCTGGGTGAGCGAGAAACGGTCGGCAAGTGTACGATACCCCTCCGCCTCTTCGATGACGTTCAGGTCTTCGCGCTGGATGTTCTCGATAATCGCCATCTCGGCGGCGTTCCGGTCGGCGGTATCGACCAGCAAGACCGGAACCTTCGCCAACCCCGCCAGGCTTGAGGCGCGGAGACGGCGTTCCCCGTTGATCAACTCGTACCGCCCGTTTGCAAGCTTGCGGCAGAGCAGCGGCGACATGACGCCCTGCGTCTTGATGGATTCGGCCAGTTCGTTCAGTTTCTCCTCGTCGAATACCGTGCGGGGCTGCCAGGGGGAACGGCTGATCTCGGCGATCGGAACCTCGATCACGAAACGCGCGTTCGCAGGGACGGCGGGCGCGGCAGAAACCGGCGCCTTCGGCGCGGACACGAGCGGTTTCGGGGACGGCGGGAGGACGGAAGCGGACACGGGCGCCACCGGCGCGGCGACTGCGTCCGGGCGCGGACGTTCGATCGCCACGTCGGTCTCCGCGCTGGAAAGCAACGCGCCGATACCGCGCCCCAGGTGGCTGCGCTGCGGGCGTGCGGACGATGCGGGCACGGGCGGCCGGATTCCCGGACGCGGTGCGGCGGGCTTGGCTTTCGGCTGGGGCTTCTTCGACGCGGCGGTCTTCTTGCTCGTTTTTTTCGCGCTCATGGATAGATTCCCGGATGGTCAAGTCCGGTCGTCTCCGGCAGACCGAACATCAGGTTGAAGTTTTGCAGGGCGGAACCGGCCTGCCCTTTCATCAGGTTGTCGATGTGCGAGACGACGCGCAAACGGTTCACGCGCTGGTCTACGCTGACGACGAGGTTGCAGTAGTTCGTGCCGCGCACGTAGAGCGTGCCCATCGCCGTCGTGCTCGGATACACGCGGACGAAGGGGCTGTCCTTGTAGAACGCACGGTACATCTCCAGCACGGCGGCCTCGTCCATCGGTTCGACGAGATCGGCGTAGAGCGTGGACATGATGCCGCGACAGACCGGCACGACCTGCGCGGTGAACGTGATCTTGACATCCTGTCCGGCAAGCAGTCCGAGTTCGCGTTCGACCTCGCAGACGTGCTGGTGGCCGGATAGGCGGTAGGCGTTCATATTCTCGTAACGGGCAGGATAGTGGAAGGTCGGCTTCTCCTTCTTGCCCGCGCCGGAAACGCCGGACTTGCAGTCGCAGATCACGCTGTGCGGGCACACGGCGCGCGCTTTCGCGGCGGGCGCGAGACCCAGGATGCAGGAACAGGCGAAACAGCCGGGGTTGCCGATGAGCGACGCCTTGCGGATTTCCGCCCGGTGCAGTTCCGCCATCCCGTAGACGTTGCTGCCGAGCAGGTCGGGCGAGGCGTGTACGGGGTTCTTGCCGATGCGTGTCGCGTAATCGGCATAGGCTTCCGCCGTGGTGAAACGGAAGTCACCGCTATAGTCGATGACCTTCGCCCCCTTTGCCAGCTCGCCCGGCGCCTGTTCCATGCCGACGCGGTCGGGCGTGGCGAAGAACACGGCATCCGCTTCGACCTGCGCGGCGGGATCGTCCGGCGGCAGGATAGGCAGGTCGCAGAATCCATCGAGGTGCGGATAGACCTGGTTAATGGTCTGTCCCGCCGCCTCGCGCGCGACCAGCGCGACCAGCTTCGCCTCCGGGTGGCGCAGCAACAGCTCTGTGATGCCGATGCCGCCGTACCCCGTGGCTCCGATAACCTTGACACGTATCATCTTTCAACACTCCTTCCGTCTTGGCGCGCGCCGTTCCGGAAATCCCGCCTAGGCGCGTTCCACCACGATTTCAGGGTCCACGGTCTGGCGCAGGCTGTCTTCGATCCCCTGCTTCAACGTCATCATGGCGTACGGGCAGGAGCCGCAATGTCCGACCAGGCGTAACGTCACCGTCTTGCCCTCGATGGAGACCAGCTCCAGATCGCCGCCGTCCGCCTGCAACATACCGCGCAACCGGTTCAACTCTTCCTTAATCTTCTCTTCCATTTTCCGTTTTCCTTTCGTTCGGAACGCCCTCCACGGGCAGCTCTTTGGACATCGTGAAGGCGAGCGCCTTCTTGTCCTGCGTCAACGCGACGTTCACAACGCCGTGCGTCAACGTTCCCTTGAGAATCTCCTCCGCCAGCGGATCCTGCACGAACCGCTCCACCGTCCGGCGCAGCGGCCTGGCCCCGTAGGCGGGGTTGAACCCCTTCTCCGCGAGGAAGGCGACCGCCTCCTTCGCGAGATCCAGTTCAAGCCCCTTGCGGGCGAGCCGCTTGTGCAGGCCGTTCATCTCGATGTCGAGGATCTTGACGATGTCTTCCTTGCCCAGCTTGCGGAAGACGATGATGTCGTCGAAGCGGTTCAGCAGCTCCGGCTTGAACACCTTCTTCGCCTGTTCGACCATGCGGGCGCGCAGACGCTCGTAATCCTCGTCGGCGTTTTCCTGCACGAAACCGAGCGAACGGCCGCGCTCCTCGTCGAATCCGAGGTTCGAGGTGAGAATGACGATCGTGTTGCGGAAATCGATGACACGCCCCTGGCTGTCCGAGAGACGACCCTCTTCGAGAATCTGGAGCAGCATGTGCATCACGTCGGGATGCGCTTTCTCCACCTCGTCGAACAGTACGACACTGTACGGACGGCGGCGGACCTTCTCCGTCAACTGGCCGCCCTCTTCGTGCCCGACATAGCCGGGGGGCGAACCGACGAGGCGCGAGACGGTGAACTTCTCCATGTACTCGGACATGTCGAGCTGGATCAGCGCCTTCTCGCTGCCGAACATCTGCTCGGCGATCGTCTTGGCCAGCAACGTCTTCCCGACGCCCGTCGGCCCCAGGAAAATAAACGAACCGATCGGCCGCTTCGGGTCTTTCAAGTCCGCCCGCGCACGGCGGAGCGCCCGCGCGATCGCGCGGATCGCGTCCGTCTGCCCGATGACGGCGTTTCCGAGATCGTCCTCGATGTGCAGCATCTTCTGAAGTTCGCTCTCGCTCAGCCGCTGCAACGGGACGTTCGTGGAACGGGCGACGGTCGCCTGAATGTCCGGGACATCGACCGGCAGCGTCTTGTCGGCGTGTTCCGCCTTCCACGCGGCGAGCTTCTTCTCTTTCAGCTCTTCCTGGGCACATTCCTCGTCGCGCAGTTTCGCGGCCTCTTCGAAATGCTGGTCATTGATCGCCTCGCTCTTCCGCTTCCGGATGTCGGCGAGGTTGTTTTCAATCTCCTTGACCTCGGGGGGACGGCCCGCCGCAGACATCCGCACCGACGCGCCAGCTTCGTCGATCGCGTCGATCGCCTTGTCGGGAAGCTGTCGCCCGGGCAGGTACCGCGCGGTAAGCCGCGCAGCGGCGTCGAGCGCCTCCGGCGTGTAATGGACGTTGTGATGTTTTTCGTAGCGCGGCGAAACGCCCTTCAGGATCTCGATGGTCTCCTCCACGGACGGCTCGTCCACGCGCACCGTCTGGAAACGGCGTTCCAGGGCGGGATCCTTCTCGATGAAGCGGCGGTACTCGTCGAGCGTCGTCGCGCCGATGCACTGCAATTCGCCGCGCGCGAGCGCCGGCTTGATGATGTTCGCCGCGTCCATCGCGCCTTCGGCTCCGCCCGCGCCGACGATGCTGTGCAACTCGTCGAGGAAGAGGATCACGTCGCCTTCGCGTTTGACCTCCTGCAGGACGGCCTTGATGCGTTCCTCGAACTGTCCGCGCCACTTCGTCCCGGCGACCATCAACGCCATGTCCAACGCAATCACCCGGCGGTTGAGCATCGCCTCCGGCACCTCGCCGGCGGCAATCGCCTCGGCCAGTCCTTCGACGACGGCCGTCTTGTCGACGCCGGCCTCGCCCAGCAGCGCGGCATTGTTTTTGGTCCGGCGCAACAGGATCTCGATCACGCGGGCCAGTTCCTTTTTGCGCCCCACGACGGGATCGAGCTTACCGTCTTTCGCGAGCGCCGTCAGGTCACGGCCGAACGCATTGAGCGCCGGCGTCTTGCCCTTGCCCCCCTTGCCGGAGGTCGGCAGGCGTCCGGACGCCTCGCCGGGGCCGTCTTCGGAAGAAATGTCCGGCGGGGTATCCGGCCCGAACGGCAACCCGTCGTCATCGTCCGGCGGCGGCAAATCGTCAGGGCCGCCGTCGGGGGGCTCACCGGTCGCGCGGCTCACCGCATCCAGCACTTCGGCAAGGTGGACGTTCAGATCGGAGAGCACCTGCGCGGCAACCCCCTCCCCCTCGCGGAGGAGCGCGATCAAGATATGTTCCGTCCCTGCCATGGAGAGCCCGGCCGAACGGGCCTCCGCCATCGCGATCTGCAACACCTTCTTGCTACGGGGCGTGTAGGGAAGCTCGCCCTTCGTCTTCATGTCGCTGCCAAACCCGATCGCGCGTTCCACGCCGAGCCGGACGTCTTCGAGCGTTACCCCCATATCTTCGAGAACCTGGACGGCCAGACCTTCACCGAGCGCGCAAAGTCCGAGGAGGAGGTGTTCCGTACCGATATACGAATGATTGAACCGGTGCGCTTCCCGATCCGCCAGCTGAATCGCGCGCTGGGCGCGCGAAGTAAAATTGAGTCCTAAGAAATGGTCCATGCTTTTCGTGCCTTTGTTGAACGCCTAGTTTCGCACACTTGGGCGGGTTATTCAACCTAAATTCAAAAATCATATTCGACGGAAAAACCGCCGAAGGTACCCGCTTTGACGGGCGCCGGGGGAGTCGGAGGGGGCGAAGGGGGCGTTTTTTTCGCTTCGACCTTTTCCGCCGAAGGGAAACGCCAGCTGTACACGCAGACGGCAACGCCCGCGCCTGACGGATGTTTGACCACTTCGCGGAAAAGCAGTTCCGACTGCCGGAAAAGGTCCATCCCGTCGAGGAGGATCCCCCGTTCCGCCAGAAAACCGTCCAAAAACGCCTGCGCGATGTTCCCCGCCTTGGTCATGGCGTCCTCCCGGACCCGCAACAGCCGGCGGGGGTCTTTCTCGCTGTCGCCCGCCGGCCACTGGCCGAATACGACCAGCGCGGGGCAGCCTTGCTCGTTGTAGAAGAAACGGGAACCGAGGCTCTGCACCAGCGCGGCGGTGTCCGCCGGGAGGAGCGCGCGGGCGGGAAGCCCCTGGGAAGCGGGGGCGCGCGTCGCGGCACGGCCGGCGGCGACATCGCGCACAAGCGCGTCGATCACGGGATCGTATCGGAGGACGACCCCGATACGCATAGTCCCCTCCGGCGATTTACCTTCCAACGTCTGCGTGACGCAAAGCCCGCGCTTGCTGTCCGCGACCTTGTCCGTCTCACCCGGATAGAGGCGGTGCATCCGCTGGATATGCTGGGAGACGGCATCCCCCTTCGCCCGCATGAACGCGGACAGGCGTTCCGTCACAAACGCTGTCTCCGACGGTTCGGCGTTGACGTCCGACGCCGCCGCGTAGTAGACCCGCCCCGATGCATCCGGCTCGCCGAAACGGACGCCCGTCTGACGCGCAAAGGCTTCAAACCGCTCCTCCAGCGTCCCCGTCCCGGGCAGGACGGCGTTGAGATCCGTCGATGCGGGAGGCTGGGGCGCAACCGCCTTTGAAACGGGCGCGGCTTCGGCGGCACGGAACTCCCCGGGGGTCTGAGCCGCCGCCTGAAAAACGGCAAAGATCCCCCATCCAGCGAAAACCGTAACAAAGATCATGTTCATGATTTGACGTCCTATAAGGTTTTATTCGCAAAAAAGCCGTCATGTTTCCAAAAAATGGAGAAACTTTTTTCATTTCCACAAACGCCGCCGGATGTGGTATACTTCGCCGCGTTATGAACACTACGGAAACGAAACCAAAGTGCGCGCCGAAGAAACGGACGGGGGCGCGTTGTGTCGTGGACGGGCTGATTCACGCCGGTTGCGAAGTCCTTTTCGGCTATCCAGGCGGCTACGTGATCGATATTTTCGACTGTCTCTACGACGCCCCGTTGCGTTTCATCCTGTCGCGGCACGAGCAGGGCGCCGCGCACATGGCGGACGCCTACGCCCGCGCCACGGGAAAGCCGGGGTGCTGCCTCGTGACGTCCGGCCCGGGCGCGACCAACACCGTGACCGCCCTGGCGACGGCGAACATGGACGGTATCCCGATGGTCTGCATCACGGGACAGGTTTCCTTGAACATGATCGGGAACGACGCCTTCCAGGAAGCGGACGTCGTCGGGATCACCCGTTCCGTCACCAAACACAATTTCCTCGTCCGCAACGTGGATGAACTGCCCGCCACCCTCGCCAAGGCGTTCTACATCGCCACCAGCGGGAAGCCGGGACCCGTCGTGGTCGATATTCCCAAAAACATCCAGCAGCAGCTCACCACGGCGGTCGAACCCGACCGCCTCGACATCCGGGCCTACCGCCCCGCCGGGCCGGTCGATGACGATTCCGTCGCCCGCCTCGCCGCGCTCATCAACGCTTCGCAGGCGCCCCTCCTCTACGTCGGCGGCGGTGCCGTCGGGGGCGACATCCCCGGACGGCTCGCGGAACTGGCGCGCAAAGCCTCGATCCCCGTCTGCGAGACGTTGATGGGGATCGGCATCTTCCCGTGCGACGATCCGCTCTCGCTGCGTATGGCGGGCATGCACGGCACGCTCGCCGCGAACAAGGCGATTTACAACTGCGACCTCCTGCTCGCCTTCGGCGCCCGTTTCGACGACCGCGTGACCGGGAAGCTCGCCGCGTTCGCGCCGCGCGCGAAAATCGTGCATGTGGACATCGACTGTTCGGCCATCGGCAAGAGTGTGCGGACGGATTTCAGCATCAACGGCGATCTGCGCGAACTTCTGCCCAAGCTCCTTCCGCTCGTCCAGCCCGCGAAACACGAAGAGTGGCTGGAGCAGGTCTTCACCTGGAAATCGCGCCACCCCTACTCCTACCCGTCGATTCCCGGCACGTTGATGCCGCAGTACGTGATCGAGCAGGTGTGGGAGGCGACAAAGGGCGAAGCGATCATCGCGACGGACGTCGGGCAGAACCAGATGTGGGCGGCGCAATACTACCCCTGCAAGACGCCGCGCCAGTTCCTCTCCTCCGGCGGTCTCGGCACGATGGGGTTCGGGCTTCCGGCGGCGATCGGCGCACAGCTCGGACGGCCGGACAAGCGCGTGGTCTGCATCACGGGGGACGGCGGCATCCAGATGAATTTCCAGGAACTGGTCGTGGCGGTCGAACACAAGCTGCCGATCCTCGTGATCATCCTGAACAACACCTACCTCGGCATGGTGCGTCAATGGCAGGAACTCTTCTACGGGAAACGGTACTCCGGCGTGACGCTCAGCCAGCACGGACGCCAAGCGAACGAAGGGATCGCGGACTCGCCCCGTTACCTTCCCGATTTCGTCAAACTGGCGGAGGCCCACGGGGCGAACGCCTGCCGCGTCTCCACGCCGGAGTCGGTGAAGGAAATCCTCCCGAAAGCGCTTGCCAGCCGCCAGCCCTGGGTCATTGAATGTCTCGTGAACCCGGAGGCGAACGTCCTTCCGATGATCCCGCCCGGCGGTTCCGTCGCGGACACGGTTGAGTCTTAAAAAGAAAAAAACGACGGCTGTCGATTGCTGTCGATTGCCGCCGACAGCGGTCGCTTCGTTCGTCACGACTCCGGCTTGTCGTCGTCCGCCAGCTTACGGTAGAGCGTGGCGAGGGAGACCTGGAGGGAGGCGGCTGTTTTTTCTTTGTCGCCGCCGTTCTGGGCCAGCATCTGGCCGAGGTACTCGCGTTCCTTCGACTTGAGGAAACTCTTCAGCGAAGCGTTCCCGGCGATGGGCGTCGCCTCCGAAGGGGCGGGTGCGGCGGCGCGTTCCTCCTTGGCGCGCGCGACGATGCGCGGCGGGAGGAGATCTGGCGTGATTTCGTCGCCCGTGAGGAACGTGACGGCGTGCTTGATCGCGTTCTCCAGCTCGCGGACGTTCCCCGGCCACTTGTAGGCGAGCAACACATCCGCAGCCTCCTGCGTCAGGCGCGGCGCGGGATCGTTCCCGAACTCGCCGGCGATGAAATGCCGGGCCAGCGGCAGGATGTCTTCGGGGCGGTCGCGCAGCGCGGGGATGTCGAGCGTGATCACCGCGAAACGGTAGAACAAGTCGGCGCGGAACGAACCCTGCGCCACCAGCTGTTCCAGATTGGCGTTACTGGCCGCGATGACGCGGACATCGACGGGGACGGTCTTCGTGCCGCCGACGGGGCGGATTTCTTTTTCCTGCAGCACGCGCAGCAGCTTCCCCTGCAACGGGAGCGGCATGGAAGAGATTTCATCGAGGAAGAGGGTTCCCCCGTTCGCCGTCTCAAAGAGGCCTTCCTTGTCGGAGACCGCGCCGGTGAACGCCCCCTTGACATGGCCGAACATCTCCGATTCCAGCAGGTTCTCGGGAAGCGCCGCGCAGTTCACGGCGACCCACGGCTTCTCCTTGCGGAGGGAGTGGTTGTGGATCGTCCGCGCGATCACCTCCTTGCCGGTCCCGGATTCGCCGTTGAGGAGGACGGTGGCCGGCGTCGGGGCGACCTTCTGGATCATTTCGCAGACCTGGCGCATCGTCGGGGAGGAGGCGATCAGGTTTTCAAACTGGTAGCGGAGCGGCGCGTTGGGGTCGGCGGCGATCGCCGCCTGTTCGTGTTTCTGCACAAACGCCTCGGCGCGTTTGACCGTCGCCAGCATCTCGTCGATTTTGAACGGCTTGGTCAAATAATCGAACGCGCCGCTCTTCATCGCGTCAATCGCCGTCTCGACGGACGCATAGGCGGTCAACAGGATCACCGGCGTCTGCGGCTGAAGCTTGTGAATCTCATGGAAGAGCGTCATCCCGTCCATCGGCGCCATGCGAAGGTCCGTGATGACGGCCTGGGGCGCGTCCTCGCCCTGCATAAGCGACAAGGCCGTCGCGCCGTCCTTCGCCGTCACGACCTCATGCCCGTTCGCCTTCAGCAAACTCTGCAACAGCAACAAAATCCGTGATTCGTCATCGACTACTAGCAGTTTCATAAAACTCGTTCCCCGTCCACACCAAACGGGGAATAATTTACCCCAAATCACGACACATAGCAAGCAGAAACAAAAAGTTTGAACTTTTCCTTGCTTCCCCCCTCCCAAACGGGTAAAGTGGTGCCTTTCTTAGCGCGGGACAGCCGGGTGGCGGTCTCCGTGCGGAAGCGAAGGCGCGCCCGTTCAGGCAACGGGGCGTCAAAGCGGATTCTCGTAACAAAGGAAGTACAGAATGGAAATGCCTACCTCGAGCCTCACCGGGCTCACGTTGAAGGACTTGGTTGACGCCGGCCTTCATTTCGGTCACCAGACCAAGCGTTGGAATCCCAAGATGAAGAGCTACATCTTCGACAAGCGCAACGGGATCCACATCATCGACCTCACCCAGACGATCACCATGATCGACGAAGCGGCGCAGTTCCTCCGCGACATCGTGATCCAGGGGCGCAAGATCCTCTTCGTCGCAACGAAGAAGCAGGCGCAGGAAGTCATGAAGAACGCCGCCATCGACTGCAACCAGTTCTACATGACCGAACGCTGGCTCGGCGGCACGCTGACCAACAACGTCACCATCCGCAAGAGCGTCAAGCGCATGCGCCAGATCGAGGCGATGGGCCGCAACAACAACGGCGTCCTCTCCCCGCACAAGAAAGAGGCGTCCAGCCTCCGCCGCGAACTCGACCGCCTGCAGAAGAACCTTTCCGGCGTCGCGGACATGGAAAGCCGCCCCGGCGCGCTCTTCATCATCGACGTCTGCCGCGAGCAGAACGCCGTCAAGGAGGCGCTGAAGCTGCACATCCCGATCGTCGCGCTCGTCGATACCAACGCCGACCCCGATCCGATCGACAAGGTGATCCCCGGCAACGATGACGCCGTGCGCGGCATCAAGCTGATCGCCGACGCCTTCGCCAAGGTGATCAAGGACGCGGATTCCGAGTACGTCCGCATCGCCGAGGAGAAGCGCCGCAAGGAAGAGGCCGAGCGCAAGGCCAAGGAGGAAGAGGAACGCGCCGCCCGCAAGGCCCGCAAGGAAGCCTCCGCGAAGGAACGCGACGACGCCAAGGACGCGCCGAAGGGCGACGCCAAGGCCCGCCTCGCCGAAACGCGCAATCGCGC